>JAHIWF010000329.1 GCA_018815555.1 Spirochaetota bacterium
GTATGACAAGTACCGTATACGACGCTACGGTTTTCACGGCACCAGCCATCGCTATGTAGCCAGCCGTGCACTGGAGATTCTCGGCCGGCGGCCTGGCAATACTAACCTGATTACCTGTCATCTTGGCAACGGGGCCTCCATCACTGCCATCGAGGCCGGTTGTTCTATCGATACGTCTATGGGATTTACACCGCTGGAGGGGCTGCTTATGGGCACCCGCAGCGGCGATTTTGATCCGGCCATATTGTGCTACCTGGCAGAGCGGGGCTTTAACAACAAAGAACTTACCACAATGATAAATAAAAAAAGCGGCCTGCTCGGATTGTCCGGGATTTCCAACGACTTGCGCGATCTGGAAGCGGCAGCGGAACGGGGCGAAGAGAACGCCATACAGGCGCTGGATGTGTATGCCCACCGGGTGCGTCAGTATATCGGTGCTTATATGGC
This sequence comes from Spirochaetota bacterium, assembly GCA_018815555.1. Classification (GTDB taxonomy): domain Bacteria; phylum Spirochaetota; class Spirochaetia; order Treponematales; family UBA12059; genus UBA12059. The sequence continues at coordinate 448 of JAHIWF010000329.1, forward strand.
TGAACTGTTTAAGGTGGATGCATTGGTCTTTACCGGTGGTGTCGGCCAGCACGGCGTGCGCATGCGCGAACGTATCTGCCATCGCCTGGAAAACATCAATATCGTAATGGATTACGATGCCAATCTGCAGAACGGCAACCGCGAAGGCCTGGTTTCCCAGCCCTATTCACCGACAGCCATACTCATTATTCCAACCAACGAAGAGCTGCAGATTGCCATGGACTCGTTCAATCTGCTGTTCCCCGAAACCGCCCCTCTGCGCCGCCGCAGTGGCGATGTGAATATTTAGTAGCTACGGGGAGCCGCTTGCGGTTCTGCTGCCCTGTCTCCCTGTGTTGTCGTGTGTTCCCTCCGGTGCTTCAGCCGCCGGAGGAGCTGTACCAGCGTTGGCCGCTGCGCCAGGCCAGCAGGGCGGCTGCCATGAAGGGCAGGGCAGCCAGCGGACCGGCTACATGCGCCCAGTCCGGCAATCCGGGAAGGCCGCTTTTCTGCAGTACCAGGCAGACCGGAAGGTAAATACAGGATCCTATTGGGATGAAAGCCACAAAAAGCACCTGCATGAATTTCCGGTAGGCACTCAGCGGATAGCTGGCAGTCTGCTGGCCGCCATAGGTAAAGGCATTCATGAATTCCAGCCCCTCTATGGTGACGAAGGTGAAAGCGGCCTGAACCAGGAACAGCGACAGAAAAACTAAAACGCCGGCCAGCATGGCCAAGGCCAGCAGCAGCAGGCTGGCCGGAGCAAGAACGGTAGCGGCTCCCAGCCGCCAGGCCGCCCAGCTGAAGGTAGCCAGCCCCAGAAAAATACGTCCGCTGCGCCGGATCGTTATTTCCATGCCCAATAATTGCAGCACGGCCGGCAGCGGCCGTACCAGCAGACGGTCAAAATTGCCGGTTTTCAGTAGAGGGCCCATCTGGTCGAAGCCGTAAGCCAGGGCATCGGCAATAGCGAAGGCAATATTTACGGTGCCATACAGGAAGGCCATCTGTGGAAGTGTCCAGCCCTGGAAGTTATTAAAGCGCTGAAAAAGCAGAAACAGGCCCAGGAATTCCACCCCTATTATCAGGAACTGGGCGGCAATAGATAGCAGCAGCGATTTCCGGTAGCGCCATTGGCTGCGGATAGAGAGTGCTGCCATGCGCCGGTACATGAAGATATAATGGCTAAGCTGGTTGCGCGCTTCTGGTTCTTTCATTTATCCCCCGGCGATTGTTACTTGACGTAATTGAATGTTAACATAAAAATGCCCGCCGACCAGGAGTATTGCCAGCCAGAGAAATTGGGCGGTCAGTGCAGCCGGCAGATCGGCCAGGGTAAGGCTGCCCAGCCAGAAACGATAAGGCACATCGGCCATATAGCGGAAGGGTAATAGACGGTATATCAGCTCAACCGGGCCGGAAATCAGCGGCAGCGGCACTATCTGCCCGGAAAAAAAACTTATTATGGCTGCAGCTATGGCATTCATGCCAACGGCACTGATCTGACGGAACTGAAAACAGCTGATAAGCACACTTATGGCCGCAGACAGCAGCGATCCGGTACTCAGTAATACCAGAAAGCCGAACAGCCCAGCCGTACTGGCCGGCGGCATAAGCGCTATGCTCCGCAGGGCGGTATGCGGCAATATCAGAGCTGAAAAAATAAGAATGGGCAGAAAGCGTAATACTACACTTACGTAGCGCCAGGCAAGGCTGCGTATAAACCAGAGTGAAAAAATATGCACAGGACGCACTAGATCCCGGCCGACTTCGCCGGAGCGTACCAGGTTTTGCAATTCCGGATCGCCGCGCCAGGGAATCAGTGCAAAGACCATCTGCCCCAGCCAGATATACGAAGCCGCCTGATGCAGGCTGAGCGGCAATGGCGCGGAACCTGTGTATGATTGGTACCAGGCTTCCATCACCATAGTAAGGATCAGTCCGAAAAAGAACTGGGTAAACATGCCGGCCAGCGCGGCCGAGCGATACTGCAACGAGGCTTTGGCCCGCCCTCTGAAGGCGGCCAGGTAGGGCTGCCAAAACTTCTTCATATATTATGCCTGCTGTACAGCGCGGCTATCAACTCCTCCACCGGTTGTCCTTCCACCGCCAGATCCGCTACCTGCAGATTGCCGATAGCCATTTTCAGGGCCTCGGTGGCGGCCAGCCGCTCCGGATTAAAGGCCAGAGTAAGGCGTTGTTTATTCTGCTCCAGCAATCGCAGCTCCGTACCGCGGAAAAGTTCGCGCATGCTGTGCGGGTCCGGTTCGCTGGCCAGATCCAGTACGATTCGTTTCTCGGCTCCGGCTTCGCGCCGCAGGGCCTGCATGCTGCCGTCAAACAGCAGACGGCCCTTTCCTATCAGCAGCACCCTGCCGGCCAGTGCTTCGATATCGTCCATGTCGTGTGTGGTAAGAATTATGGTGGTGCCGTATTCGCGGTTCAGCCAGCGGATAAAATTGCGCAGGGCGATCTTGCTGGGCGCGTCCAGACCGATGGTAGGCTCGTCAAGAAATAAAAGCGGCGGGTTGTGGATGAGCGCAGCTGAGAGTTCGCAGCGCATACGCTGCCCCAGCGACATCTGGCGCACCGGCATGTGCAGAAAGCTGTGCAGCTCCAGTTCGTCTTTAAGGCGGTTTATTCTTTCTTTCCTTTGACCAGATGGAACCTGGTACATATCAGCCAGCAGCTCGAAAGAGTCTGAGGCCGGCAGATCCCACCACAGCTGGGTGCGCTGTCCGAAGACGACGCCGATTTCGCGTACATGGGCCAGCCGGTTCTTCCAGGGTACCCGTCCGTTTACCAGGCAGCTGCCGGCATTGCGGTCCGGGTGCAGTATACCGGACAGAATCTTTATGGTTGTACTTTTGCCGGCTCCGTTCGGTCCGATATAGCCACAGATTTCGCCCCTGCCAATAGTGAAACTCAGGTGATCCAGAGCCTTGATGTATTCACGATCACGGCGCAGGCTGCCCTTTTTTTTCTTCAGGACTGTATACGTTTTGGAGAGTTGCTCGACCTGTATCATAGTGGGACGGGAGTATAAACCCTCATCCATGCTCCGTCAAGCTGGCTGGCGCTAGGACAGCAGTCGAACGTTAATAATCCCGGAAACAAGCTGCCCCGGTTCCAGAATCAGCAGCCCTGGTCCTTCGCCCGAGAATGCACCGCTGACAGCGCTGACCGGTTCAATAGCGATACTGTCTCGTAAGGGCGGTGTATAGAGCTGCGTATAGCCAAACAGGCTGGGTTCACTTTCTACAGATATGCGATAATCGGCCGCTTCGGCGCTCAGGATAGTGTGGTTAGCTCCGGGGCCGCACAAGGGGGCGTCCAGGAAACGCTTCCCGAGCAAGGGCTTTGCCCGGAAATCATAGTCGGTATCCGCAACAGTAGCGGCTGCTCCGCAGGGAAACAGATCCTCGCCCATAAGAATATAATCGGTTGCCGAATTTTGTAGCCGCCAATCAGCATATGGTGCATCCAGCCGGAAATAAGGATGCCAACCCAGGCTTAGCGGCGCACTGGCTGTGCCGATGTTTCCGGCGGTCATTTTTATGCAGGCTGCTGAGTCTTGCAGCCAAAAATCCAGACGCAGGGCCAGGTCGAAGGGGTAGCCGGGCTCCATTTCTTTTGCTTGTTCGAAGTAGAGGCTGCAGGTGGTACTGGTTTTGTCCGCACCGGGAATGGCCCCAGCCAGAGTTGTATCGTCAGCAGCCAGACGCTGCATGGCCTGACGGTGGATAAAACCGTGCAGGGCATTGCCCTTGCTGTTGCGGGGCAGCTGCAGAGTCTGATTGTGCCAGCTATAGCTTCCATCACGGACCCGGCCGCAAAATGGGAACATGAAGCGTCCCCGGAACCCCAGGTTGGCAGTCAGTTCGTTTTCCGAGTCGGAACGCAGCAGCTGGTGCAGTCGGCCATCAGGTCCGGCCAGCTGGATTTCCTGGACGGTTCCACCGAGTTCAGGAATAATTATCATGCGGTTTCCCGCCGAATTTTCCAGTTCCAGAGTTTCATAGCCCGCCAGAATTTTTTGGCTGATTGTCATGTGCTGATCTTGCATGCACTGAGCATATCCGCTGTTTTCAGCTCTGACAAGTACTGCAGCCAGGCTTTTGGTTTGGTACTCTGGCCTCGAGCTTGCCCCGACCGGGAGCGGCTGGTCACCTTGTGGTCGACTTTGCGTTTATATAAAATGGAGATAACTTGCCAAATATACCTGTTTGCCTTATATTAAATCTGATGATTTCTGGGATGTCCGGGGAGCGATAATGGATTTTGATTCCAAAGAGATAATTGAAAGCTTTGCGCTGGAAGTTTCCGAGCATGTGCAGTATGCCAATGAGTGTATTCTCATGATCGAAGAGCAACGTGACGAGGAGGCTGTCAATGGTCTGTTCAGGGCGCTGCATACGATAAAAGGCAATGCCCTGATGCTCGGCTTTGACCATTTGGGCGCTCTGGCCCATGCAGCGGAGGGTTTGGTTTCAAAGTTGCGAACTCAAGCTCTGCTGCCTACCAAGCAGATAGTTGATCTGTTATTCTCGGTGCTTGATCTGCTGGAAACCATGACCAAAACCGCCATCGCCGAACAGCCGGAGCCGGCCGGTGTGGATCAGATGATCCAGATTCTGGATTCTATCAGCAATGGTACGGTAAGTCCGCAGAATGTACGCAGTGTGACCACGATCTCCAGCCCGGTCGTTGATACTTTGCTGACGCCAGAGCGATCTGCTCCAGTTGCCGCCGTCCCGGAAACCAGGGCCGAGGCTGCGGAACTGCCCGCTGCTTCTGCCATGCTCTCTACTGCAGCGGCTAGTCCCTGTGTAGACGCCCGGCCATATTCCATGCTCATTGTAGAGGATGAGTTTATCTCGCGAAAAATGTTGACTAATCTTTTGCAGCAGTACGGTTCCTGTGATATTGCCACCGACGGAGTAGAGGCTCTTGCCGCCTTCAGCCAGAGTCTTTCCGAGACACCCTACGATTTCGTGTTTTTAGATATCATGATGCCCAATATGGACGGTTTTGAAGCCGCCCGACAGATGCGCACGCTCGAGATGCATACAGCCATGCAGCAGCTTAAAAACGCTTCCGGATCCAAAACCGCCTACAATAAGCATGACACCATTATTGTAATGATCAGTTCACTGGATGATCCTGATCACTATTTTAACGCTTGTTACCGCTGCGGTGCCAATACCTATATTGTTAAACCGGTAAATAAAGCGGCCATAGACGAGTTAATGATGCGTTACGCGTCGCAACTAAATCAGGACAGCTGATTCCTGTCAGCTTCTGTTGCAAACATAAAAAAGGCTGCTCTGGATTAACTCCCGGGCAGCCCTTTTTGCTATACTGGCGGGCTTCCTTTTCAGAACTCCCGCTGTGTAATATTACCTTTACAGATTGCCGATTGTGGCTACCATTACTGCTTTGATGGTATGCAGGCGGTTCTCAGCTTCGTCAAAAACCTTGGAGTGGCGGCTGCGGAATACTTCATCGCTAACTTCCTGCTCCATTACACCGTGTTCCTTGCCTACCTGACGCCCGACTTCGGTTTCCTGGTCGTGGAAGGCCGGAAGGCAGTGCAGGAAGATACAGTCCGGATTGCCGGTTTTGCGGACAAAGTCCATTGTAATCCGGTAGTCCTTCAGCTGCTTGATGCGCTCGGCAAATTTGGCTTCTTCTCCCATTGAGACCCATACATCGGTGTACAGTACGTCTGCACCTTTAAGGGCTTCGTCAACTTTGGATATATCAAAGAACTCAATTTTGCCACCGGTCTGGGCGGCAATTTTTTTCATTTCGGTACTGAGTTCTTCGTTCGGCCACAGTTCCTTAGGGGCAAGTGCCACAAAGTGCATGCCCATTTTGGCGGAACCGATCATGAGGCTGTTGCCCATGTTGTTGCGGGCATCACCACAGTA
>JAHIWF010000330.1 GCA_018815555.1 Spirochaetota bacterium
CCGGACTCCGGACGCAACAAACCGGAAACAGTCTTAAGCGTTGTGGTTTTGCCAGCGCCGTTTGCACCAATCAGGGTAATTATCTCACCCTTCTCTACATTGAATGATATTCCTTTAACAGCCCGGATCGCGCCGTAAGAGACAACCAGATCTTTTACTTCCAGCATCATATCTTTGCCCCCTCGCCCAGGTACGCTTCGATAACCTTGGGATGATTCTGGATTTCTTTAGGTGTTCCGACTGCCAGTGTCTTACCGAAATCCAGAACATGGATGCGTTCGGCTACGCCCATAACAACCGGCATCTGGTGCTCAATTAGCAGAATGGTAAGCTTGAAATCTATGGCAATCTGCTTAATCAGATCCAGCAGCTCAAGAGCTTCCTTTGGATTCATGCCGGCGGCCGGCTCGTCCAGCAGCAGCATTTTCGGCTCGGTAACCAGCGCACGAGCAATCTCCACCCGGCGCTGCCTGCCGTAGGGCAGCGAACCGGCCGGAACATTAAGTACATCATCGAGCTTAAAAATCTTGGCGAATTTGGTAGCAAGCGCCTCGGTATCCTCTTCTTCATGGGTAAATGACGGCAGGCGCATCAGCGAGCTCAGCAGACCGCTCTTCATGCGGTAATGATGGGCCACCATGATATTTTCCAGAACAGTCATGGTCGAAAACAAACGGATATTCTGGAAGGTACGCACGATACCATGCTGGGTAATTTTATACGGCAGCTTACCGGTAATATCCTCGTCTTCAAAACTTATTTTGCCCTGCGTAGGTTTGTAAACACCGGTTATCAGGTTAAAGATAGTTGTTTTCCCGGCACCATTTGGCCCGATTAGTCCGATAATCTGCTGTGGAGCAATATCGATGCAGAAATCCTCCACCGCGCGCAAACCACCGAAATAGTGGGTAACATGATCAATTCTTAACATGCTTCTGCCTCTCTTTCAGGGGCACGAGGAAAGGAAATTCTTTTCTGCCCATTATTCCCGCCGGCATTTTCAGCATCAGGATTACCAGTAGAACACCATACAACACCATCCGCAATTCGCCGATCGGCCGCAGGAACTCAGATACCGCCGTCAGGCCGAAAGCCGCTATTATCGAACCGGAAATACTGCCCATACCACCGAGGTAGACCATAATCAGATATTCTACCGACTTCATGAAGCCGCCCATGGTAGGATGCAGCATCTGGATGATATGCGCCAGCAGCGCGCCGGCTATACCGGCAAAAGTCGAACCAATCACAAAGGCCATAACCTTATATTTAGTTATGTTGATACCCATCAGGTGGGCTGCTACTTCATTTTCGCGTATGGCAATACAAGCTCGCCCGTGCCGCGAATAAATGAAGTTGCGAATAATGAGTATAGATAGCAGGAACACTACAAAAACAACCGTAAAACTGGAAAGCAAAGGAATCCCCGACAGCCCGCGCGGTCCGCCCACATCCTGCACCCAGCCGCCACGGTCGACCTTGAAGCTTATGAAATTAAATATTACGCGGATAATTTCACCAAAACCGATGGTAACGATAGCCAGATAGTCATCCGACAGCCGCAGTACCGGTAACCCGATCAGAAAGCCAACCAAGCCGGAAACCGCACCAGCCGCCAGTATTGCCAGAATAAACATCGGCAAGGCTGCAGCATACGGAGTTTCGGAGGTAATTTTGAAAACCAGTGTGGTAATAAAACCGGCCACATAGCCGCCGGTTATCATAAAACCGGCGTGGCCTACCGAAAACAAACCGGTAAAACCGTTTATCAGGTTAAGCGATACCGCCAGAATGGCGTTGATCATCATCAAAATAATGATACGCATGATATAGTCGTTCAGAACCTCGGTTTTGTGCAATACTGTTATTACAACATATAGCACGGCCAACCCGAGTGCAGCGAACAGCAAAGCCTTGTTGGAAAATGGTTTCATGCCGGGCTCCTATACCTTGTCCTGAGGCGGTTCACCGAAGATTCCCTGAGGACGCAACAGTAATACTATTATAAGTATCGCAAACGAGACACCTTCGGCAAGCGGCGTAAAATCTATATTATTGGGACCAAAACTGCTTGGAGCCAGGCCGATGGCAAACTGTTCCGCCAGACCCATGATAATACCGCCGACCATGGCACCTTCGATCGATCCGATACCGCCCAGAACGGCGGCGATAAAAGCTTTCAAGCCCGGCTGTATGCCCATAAAGGCTGTTATGCGCGGATA
>JAHIWF010000038.1 GCA_018815555.1 Spirochaetota bacterium
TCCGGCTGAAGAAACAGCTAAATAGGTCTGAACAGGATAAAAAGGCTGCATAAATAGCCTGTTTATCCTGTTCAGCATAAGATTTGCCGGACAGGCAGCCGCGCCTCAGGGCTGTTCTACCAGCTTTAGCGCCACTTTTCCGGTATATGAAGCGCGGTAACCCTGAATCTGCACATAGGCCTGCTCGGCTTCGGCCGCAAAAACTGCCACCGGACCGGCCTTGCCGTCGGGAGTTATGCCCAGAAAGCCATGGCTGCTCTTGGAATCTCCCTCGCTCTCCTTGTACACCTCCTCCGGATAGCTGGTCTGGCCGTCGGCAAGCAAAAGCCAGTAGGCGGCGGCTTTTAACGCACCCTGCACCTGCAGGCCGGGATTTTGCCCATTGTTATAGCTGTCGGCCAGGTACAGTGCGTAGCTGCGGCCGGGTATAAGCTTCAGGCGGACGAAAACGTCTTTGGTCTGCGCACTGATGTCAGCAGCAAGTGTTTCTCCCGGGGCGGCCTCCAGAAGCAGGCTGGTGGGGTCGTTCTGCAGCCGCTCTTCCAGCGAGGCCCAGACTACTGCTTCAGTTTCCGCCGAGGAGCGCAGCCGCCCCTGGTCAACTGAATAAAAGAAATCCGCCGGCCTGGTGCGTACCGTGCGCCAGATTACGCCGTTGTTGCGGGTATATTCTTCGGTAAGCTGAATAACCTTGATGGCCTCACCGGGCCAGTGCAGAGGCTTGCCGCTCTGGCAAACTGCGGGCAGCGTCTGCGGCACAAAGAGCCAGGCCGAACCGGGACCGAACACCTTGGCCTGGCCAAGCTCGTCCAGCACCAGCGTGGTGTTCTCGTCGATGCCGATACCGAGCAGCTTTCCCGGCTCTGACCACTGGTCCTGCAGAATTCTGGCCAAAAAAGCGGCCAGACGTCCCTGCCGCTCGCGTTCGGCAAAATGGCTATCGGTAATCACCTGTTCCAGCCCCGGAGTAGCAAACAGGCCTTTTTCCAGGGTCATCCATTGGTTATACGGATCTAACAAGGCTTCGGATGCGCTCAGACTGTGGTCATGCAGGGCGGCATACACAAAATCGCCCAGAATGGCCAGGCCGGCGGAATTACCGCCGATGGAGATCTTTTTTTCGGCCAGGCGGCGGTTTACTGCCTCTACAAAGGCGGAATCTTTCCAGGCACGGTAATAGATGCTCTGGTCGCCGCCGTCGAAATACACAGCGGCACTCTCGGCAACCAGCCCGGCCACAGCGGCATTGGCCACGCGCTCCGCCGTGTCCAGCTGCAGCCCGTACACGGCCGCCGCTCCGGGGAAATCGGCAAAGCGGCGCTCGCCATGGCTGACGAAAAGCAGACTGCCGCCGCGGGTATTTCGCCCCTGCAGATCGCGGGCGGCCGGAACCAGCGAGCTGCCGTGCAGATACACGCCATAGGCGGCAGTCGACGGAGACGGGGCTGCAGTTGCCGAAGCCGACTGGTTACCAGTTCCGGGAAGCACACCACGGCTGACCAACGGCACTCCATTCAGCTCGCCGAAGCTGCGCACAGCTCCCTGCACCAGTACCGGGTCAACCGGCTCGACCATAATACGGAACAAACCGGCACCGCTGTCCCGGCTGGTCTCTGCCGATACCAGTATGCTGCGATCCAGCGCAAAAAACAGGAACCCCTCCGGGTCGTCGGAATAATGGAAACCGTCGTGGGTACCCCAATAGCTTTCCGGCGCGCTGCCGTCCGGCCGCTGCACCAGGGTTTTACTGGAGGCGTCCTCGTCCTGCCGTTCCGATTGCAGGAAGCGGTCGTAGATGCGCAGCCGGTAGGCTGAACCGGGCTTGAGCCCTTCGACCGTCAGCACTACCGGAGTTTCAGCGGCAGTAATCCGCCCTTCCAGCACAACAGGAGCCGTAAGCCCGGAAGCCGAGCAGGCCAGCAGCGTGGTCAACATCAAAAATGCCAGCAGTATGCCGAATATGCTTATAGTAAAGAGATTCTTGTTAGTCACTTGTTTCCTCCATTTGTTAATTAAGCAATATTCATGCCAGCTTTTCTATGTTCAGCAACAATAAATATTACCCCAGGCCTTCAAATAAGGGCGGCATGTGTTATATTCTTTAAGAAGTACAGTTTTAACTGCCAGAAGGAGAAATACATGCATAAAGTATCCGACATCAGAAGTGCACTGGTCGCAGTGCTCCTGATCCTAAGCCTGTCTCTTAGCGCTCAGACGCTTATCAGTAATCCAACGCTGGAAACACTCGATAGCAGCAGCAAAACCCTGGCCACCCAGCTGGCTGCAGCAATAAGCACTGCCCGCAGTGGTAACGCCCAGGTCAAGGTAGCTATCGGCAATTTCCTGTATGAAGGCGCGGTTCCGCCACTTGGCAGCCTGTGGGGTAATAACCTGATGTCCGGCCTGGTAGACACCGGCAACCGCAACTTTGCCGTGCTGGCCGCACCGGGCGGACAAGATTTTACCGTACAGGGAGAAATAGTCAGCCTGGGTGATCTGCTGCGTATATACACCCGGGTAGTAAAAATGGCGGACAACAGCGTGGTATTTGCCCGCCACCACGATCTGGCCCTGAACGATGTTGTGGCCGGACTCATGTACAGCAGTGGTTCAGCGGTATTGCCTCGCGACGAATACGAATCAAACGACGATATGGACAGCGCAGCCGCCATTCAAGTTAGCCTTGATGGCACTATCGTGGAAGCCAACTTCCATAACGATTCGGATTATGACTACTACAAGCTGAGCATACCCCAGAACAATGCTGCGGTACGCATCTATACCAGCGGCGATATGGACACAACCATCGAATTACTGGACAGCTACGGAAGCACGCTGGCCGAAGACGACGATGGCGCTGACAACGGTTACAATGCCCGGGTACAACAGACACTGCAAGCCGGCACTTATTATGTTCGCATAAACAACTACGACAGCACCAGCGGCTATTACAGCCTGCACGTAGACTTTATCGAGCCGCCGCGGCCGGACAGCTATGAAGCCGACAACAGCAGCAACCAGGCAAAGACTATCGCAGTAAACAGTCCGCCGCAGCAGCGCAGCCTGCATGAGGACGACGACGAGGACTGGGTCCGCCTCGACATTACCCGCAATGGTATGTACGAGATAAAAGCACAGCCGACCGCAGAATCCAGTGTCGATACCTACCTGGAAGTTTATAACTCCCAGCTTATCGTCATCGGCGAGGACGATGACGGTGGCGACATTCTTGGCTCCAGGCTGGAAATACAGCTGCAGGCCGGAACTTATTACATCAAAGTGTATCCGCTCAGCGGCGTTGAGGATGCCGGCACGTATGTATTCTCGGTCCGCAGCCTCTAAAGATTCGCTGTTGCAACTGGCATACTGCCAGTCGTAAACACAGCTTGACAGTTTGCAAGGCGAAGCCCTCATCCGGCTTCGCCTTTTTTATTGCTATTGCGACCACCCTCATCAAAGCAGTACCGCCCGGCCAAAGCGCTGTCCGGTGCTCGAGGCGGCCTTCGGCCTTGTCAATCCATGTATGAATGTACTAAACTTATCATACATCCTGACCAGCTGGAGCATGGCCAATGGGCGAAGAGCGAAAAACCGGACTAACGTTTCATCTTGATCCGAAGAGCGGCGTGCCGTTTTACAAGCAAATAATTCTGCAGGTAGAGCTGGCCATTGCTGACGGCAGGCTGACCCATAACGACCAGCTGCCGACAGTGCGCAGTATGGCGGTGGAGCTAAAAATAAATCCAAACACCGTAGCCCGTGCCTACAACGAAATGGAAATCCGCGGCATCGTAAATACCCAGCAGGGAACCGGGACCTTCATCAGTGACAAAAAATTCAAAATCAGCGATGTGGAACGCGAGCAGTTTCTGGAAGGACTCATCCAGCCCTTTGCCAGCAAGGCACTGTCCTACGGCTTCAGTTATGCCGAAATCTGCCAGGCCCTGCAGACCTTCATGCAGCCGGCGGCCAACACCGAACACAATCCGGACAAGGAGTAGATTATGATCAGCTTTTTCGGCAAACCCAACGACCGGGTGCGCACCCCAATAAAACAGCGAAAGCAGCATGATTTTGAGTTCAGCCTTTTCGCCTTGCTGTGCATGCTGCTGATTCTGGTTCTGGGTATCCTGGTACAGAGCCTTGTCGGCGGACTGCCGCCGATCGGACTGATCGCCCGGGCCTTTCTGGCTATAGCCCTGTCGGCAGTGGTCTACTGGCTGCTGCCCTACTGGTACAGCCTGCCGATCGGCCTGGCAGTAGCCATGGCAACTGTATTTGCCACAGCTGTACACGGCGGTCTGCTGGAAGCGCTGGTCTGGGATCCCTCCAACGCCGATTTTATCCTGCTGGCCTTCCTGATTACTGCCTGTTTCTGGGGACCAAGCCTGCAGGTAGTGGTTCAGTGGGACAAGGTAGTGGTACTCCGCCTGGGCCGTTTCCACAAGGTGCACGGCCCGGGACCTTTCTTCATGCTGCCCCTGCTCGACCGTTGTGCGGCCACCGTGGATACGCGCATCCGGGTGACCGACTTCAGTGCCGAAAAAATCCTCACCCGCGACACCGTACCGGTACATATCGACGCCCTGGCCTTCTGGATGATCTGGGATGCCAAGAAAGCAATTCTGGAGGTGGAAAACTTCCTGGAAGCGGTAACCCTGTCCGCCCAGACCGCCCTGCGCGACTCCATCGGCAAATACAGCCTTAGCACCATACTGTCAGAGCGGGAAACTTTATATAACGAAATACAGAGCATTCTGGATGCCAAGACCAATCCCTGGGGCATCAGCATCCTGAGTGTGGAATTTGTGGATATTGAGCTGCCGGCCGAGCTGCAGGACGTCATGTCGCGGCAGGCCCAAGCCGAGCGAGAAAAGGAAGCACGCATGATGCTTGGGCAGGCCGAACAGGAAGTAGCCGCGGTCTACTGCGCCGCGGCCGCAGCCTACAAAGGAAACCCGGAAGCACTAAACCTGCGCGCCATGAGCATGGTGTACGACAGCATGAAAACACGCGGCAGCATGGTGCTGCTGCCCTCCGGCGTGTTAGAAAACATGAACATGGGCAGTGTGCTGGGGGTGGTTAAGGCGGCGGGACCGCAGCCAGACACTACTCCGGAAGGCTGAAAACTTCGTTGTGCGCAGCCTGTCCGCACTTCTGCCCGGCCACGCTGTTGCCCTCCCAAATCACCACATCGGCACGCTGCCGTGCCGCCTCAGCTTTGCAGGCTGCGCACAAAGCGTTGCACCGCTGTCAGGCCGGAGGTTCTGTACAAGTCCAGCAGGTGGCTGCCGATTACCACAATATCGGCCAGTCCCTGCAACGAGTCAATCTGCACTTTGTCGGAGATACCGAAGCCGGCGGCCACCGGCAACGTACTGTGCTGGTGAATACGCCGCAAAAAATCCAACGAACTGCTTTCCAAACCGCTGCGTGCCCCGGTAACACCAGAACGCAGCGTTGCATAGATAAAGCCGCGAGCCTTTCGCAGCACCAGAGCCAAGCGCTCGTCTTCCATGCCCGGCGAGACTACCGGCAGCAAATGCACGCCCTGTGCGGCCAGCAAATCCTGAAACTCTGCGCCTCCTTCATCCAGGGGCAGGTCGGGCATTAATAAGCCATAGGCTCCAGCCTTTTTACAGGCCAGGGCAAATTTTTCCCAACCCATTCGATAGGCGATATTTACGTAACTCATGATAATCAACGGACAGCCGGTTCGAGCGGACAAACCGTCCAGCAAGGCAAATCCGGATTTTGGAGTGCTGCCGTTATCCAGGGCCTGCTGATTGGCCTGCATGATACTCGGACCGTCCGCCAGCGGATCGGAAAAGGGCAGCTGGCACTCCAGAATATCCGCTCCTGCGGCTGCCAAAGCCTCAGCCAGTACTCTGGATTCAGCCATAGCCGGGTATCCGGCAACAAAATGCGTCATCAGCAGCGGCCGTTCCTTAAGCCGCGCCGCCTGTAGTTTATCCAGAAAAAGGTCATTCATTCCGACCCTCCCTTGCGGCCTCGCTCAACAGATAATCCTTCCAGGCTTTTTCTTCAAAATGCGGTGCTGTTATGAAAATATCTTTATCGCCACGGCCGGAAATATTGATCACCATTACTGTATCCGGATGCAGAGTACCGGCCATTGCGAGGGCGGCGGCAACAGCATGCGAGGATTCCAGGGCCGGGATAATGCCCTCACTGCGGCTCAGCGTATCGTAGGCGGCCAGTGCCGACCGGTCATCGGCCGAGCAAAACTGTACCCGTCCCCGCTCCTTAAGCCAGGCCAGTTCAGGTGATACTCCGGCATAATCCAAGCCGGCGCTAACCGAATGTGTGGCTGCCAGATTGCCGTACTGGTCCTGCAGGAACACCGACTTAAACCCCTGGGCAATACCGGTCCGGCCATTGCCGCCGAAGCGGATGGCATTGCGGCCTTGCTCCGGCCCGCTACCGCCGGCCTCCACTCCGACACAGCGCACATCCGGGTCGGGCAGAAAGGGAGAGAACAAACCCAAGGCATTAGAGCCGCCGCCGACACAGGCCAGTAGCAGCTGCGGGGCGGAAAAACCATAGACACCCAGCTGACGGCGTACTTCGCGCCCGATAACCGACTGCAGTTCACGCACTATGCGCGGATACGGATGCGGCCCCAAAGCCGAGCCCAAAAGATAATGAGTGTCCTGCAGATTGCCGGCCCAGTATTTTAAAGCAGCGCTTACCGCGTCTTTCAGAGTACGGCTGCCTTCCTGTACCGCAATTACCTCAGCACCCATCCGGCGCATATTGTAGACATTTGGGTACTGGCGCCGCATGTCCACCTCGCCCATGAAAACTGTGCAGTGCAGCCCCAGCCGGGCGGCAGCAGCGGCACTGGCCACGCCATGTTGACCAGCTCCGGTTTCAGCTACTATTCTGGTTTTTCCCATCATTTTGGCCAGCAATGCCTGCCCGAGTGCGTTGTTTATTTTATGGGCTCCGGTGTGGGCCAAGCCTTCCAGCTTTAGGAATACGTTATTACAGCCAATAAGTTCCGCAAAACGGTCAGCCTTCAGCAAGGGCGTAGGCCGGCCGGCATAGTTATGCAATAAATTATTAAGATCTTTGCGAAACACAGGATCTTTGCGGTACTTCCGCCAGGCGGCATCCAGCTCGCGCAGCGCCGGCCCGAACATTTCCGGAACGAAACGTCCGCCGTAGGGCCCATAATAAAAAGCTTGCGTTGCTCTATTCATTACTGCTCGCTCCCGTTATTGTTCTGCATACTTTTCCAGGCCGAAAAAAACCGGTCCAGGCGGACCGCATCCTTCTTGCCCGGAGCTGACTCCAACGAACTGGACAGATCTACCGCAAAAGGACGCAGGGCATAAAACTCCGACACATTTTCCGCGGCTACCCCCCCAGCCAGTATTACCCGGTGGTGCAGCACCAGTGCCTCGCGCAGCAGACTTGCCTGTACCCGCCTGCCAGAACCGCCGTAGGCATCAGCCGACCAGGAATCCAACAGCACACCAAAGTCGGTATACTCGGCAACAGCGCACGCCGGCACACCGGAGCCAAGCCGGATAGCCTTCCAGATTTCGCAGTCCGTTTGCGCTCGTAATTCCTCCAGACAGGACCTGCTCTCGCTGCCATGCAGCTGAAGCACATCTAGCTTGCAGCGCTCGGCAATCGACAGCAGTTCAGGAATTGCCAAATCAACAAATACTCCCACCAGTTTGGGCATGGTTTTACCGACTTCCCCACAGTGGTACCGCTGGACAGCCAGCCAGGTCGCCAACTGTTCCGGCTGCACGTAGCGCGGCGAGCGCTCATAAAACACGAAACCGAGGTAATCCGGGCCATACGAGCTTAGCAGCACAAGGTCCTCAGGATTGCTTATTCCACAAATTTTAAGCGCAGGATCAGCCATACAAAAGTTCCTGGATTGCCCGGCCTGGATCAGCCTGACGCATGAGATATTCGCCGACCAGTACAGCACTGAAGCCGGCTGCGGACAAGGCCCGCACTTTTGCATGGCTGTCTATGCCGGATTCTGCCACCACCGGTATATCATCTGGTACTAGCTGACGCAGTTCCAGACTGTGCCGCCAATCGGTTTTAAATGTACGCAGATCGCGATTGTTTATCCCAAGTAAGCGTGGCTGCAGCGGCAGCACCCTTTCCAGTTCCTCCCGGCTGTGTACCTCTACAAGACAGAGCAGCCCTAGCTGTCCTGCCAGAGCCATAAAGGAAGCCAAATGATCATTATCCAGCAAGGCCGCAATCAGGAGAATAATGTCGGCACCCAGCTCATGGCTCTCATAAATTTGACGGGCATAGAGGATAAAATCCTTACGCAATAGCGGCAAGGCACAGCCAGCCCGCACACGACTGAAATCAGCCGGACAACCGTGGAAGTAATCCGGCTCGGTGAGCACTGATACTGCCCGTGCTCCAGCCATGGCATAGGCAGCAGCCTGCGCCAACACATCGGCGTCGGCCTTTATCGCACCGACAGAAGGAGAAGCTTTCTTTACTTCGGCTATTATGCCGATTTCGCCGACCCTGCCCTGTATTGCCGCTAGTGTTGCGGCAACTCGCTGCGCTGCAGCCAGTGAAGCTGTCTTTTCGGCGTCAGCAGGATTGGCCTGTACGGAAGAACCAGCCCTCTGAAGGGTGCTCACCTGCAGCTTTCGCTCCCGCCGGTGCACTGATGCAATAATCCGCTCAAGAACCGGCTGCAACTCAGTCATGGGAATACTCCACAAGGGCCTCCAGCCTGGCCATGGCCGCACCCGACCGCACAGCCTCCCGCGCAAGCTCCAAGCCTTCAGCCAGGCTAACTGCCAGCCCGTACAAATAAATGGCGGCAGCGGCATTTAACAGTACGATATCGCTGCGTGGCCCGGGTTCACCGGCCAGAACGGCCAGGGCAATTTCGGCATTAGCCTGCAGGGTATTTCCGGCCAGCTCTTCGAGGGTACAGCGTGCCAGTCCCAACTCGACTGGATCTATAGTGTATTCACGTATCCAGCCATCGCGCAGTTCGCACACCGCCGTTGGGCCGGTAAGACTGATCTCGTCCAGCCCGTCCGCACCGTGCACCACCATGGCCCGCTGAACGCCGAGATCCGCCAGCACTTCGGCCATCGGCCGCAGCAAGGCCGGCTCGTACACACCAAGAATCTGGTAGTCGGCGGCGGCCGGATTGGCTAGAGGCCCAAGAATATTGAATACCGTACGCACACCAAGCTCGGCCCGTACCGGAGCAACGTGCCTCATCGACGCATGCATGGCCGGCGCAAACAAAAAAGCAATACCTTTTTCCGCCAGGCAGCGTTCCATCATGCCGACTTCAGCGTGGATATTTACCCCGAGCGCTTCCAGAACGTCTGCACTGCCGCAGCGTGAAGTTACAGAACGATTACCATGCTTGGCCACTGCTACACCGGCTCCGGAGGCGACCAGCGCCGCACAGGTACTAATATTGAAGGTTCCCGAATGATCGCCGCCGGTACCGCAGGTGTCCAGCAGCTTTATGCCCTCGGGCCGCTTTACCTGAACCGCCTTGCGGCGCATGACGCGCACAAAGCCGCTCAACTCGGCCACCGTTGCTCCCCGCTGGCGCAGAATGCTCAGCAGCGCCGCCATCTGTACCGGACTGGAGCGCCCCTCTGCCATCTCGGTCATCACCTGTTCGGCTTCGTCGCGCTGCAGCGTTTCACCGGCAAA
>JAHIWF010000331.1 GCA_018815555.1 Spirochaetota bacterium
CAGCAAGCGGCCATGACGGAATTTAGCAAGTATGACTGCATTGGCGACGGTCAAAAACGCAAAGCATTTATGGATACGATGGGCTTGGCACTTGAAGTTTACCGGGATACAGCCTACAACAGTCTGCCGGCCTTTGAGCATCATGTAGATTTGGCTGCCGCCGATTTGCTGGGCTGGCTGCAGACTGCCTTGCACCTGCTAGACCAGACCATTGCTGCAGCCAGACGTGCTGACGGCTTGTTTGAATCGTACTGCTTGCTGAAATTTAGCGAGGTCGTGGGGTCGGACTCGGGTGCGGCTACGGTTACAAGTTTATATCCTATGCTGGAAGGTCAGGTGGCAGCACTGTCATCCGGGCTGCTTTCGGCCGAGGATGCTGTGGCTTTGATGCAAACGCTGCGTTCCGGATCTTTGTATTGCGAGCGCCGGAAGACCTGGCTGCTGTATCCTGAGAAAGTCCTGCCGGATTTTTTTACGAAAAACCGTTGTGCGGAAGCTATGCTCGCTGAAGCTGCCCTGGCAGAAGGTGGGCTGGCTGCGGAGTTACTGAACCGTGGCAGACGCGACATTTTATACCGCGACCGCGACGGCAGCATCCGTTTTGCCGCTGGTATGCAAAATGCAGAAGAACTGGCGGCGACCTTGTATGAACTGGCTGCCGATCCTCAGTGGCAGGTCCTGGTTGCCGCTGACAGGCAGCGTTTACTTGACCTGTATGAGTCCTGCTTCCGGCATTCCGGTTTTACCGGCCGCAGCGGCGCGATGTACGCGTACGAAGGGCTGGGCAGTGTGTACTGGCATATGGTGGCAAAGCTGATGGTGGCACTGGCGGAAATCAGGCAGCAGTATGTGCTGGACCGGATGGAAGCTGGCGATGATACGGCTACTAGCGCTTCGCTAGATGCCGAAAATACGGTGCTCGCCGGTATTGATAAGGCTTATTTGATGGTACGGGAAGGCATCGGCTATCGCAAATCTGTTGCAGAATGGGGAGCCTTTCCCTTTGATCCCTATTCTCATACTCCGAAGTCGGGAGGTGCGCAGCAGCCAGGCATGACCGGGCAGGTTAAAGAAGAATTACTGACTCGTTATGCCGAGTTTGGCTTGGCTATTGTCGACGGTTGTATTCAGGTTCTGCCAACCAGTCTGCTTGATGGAGAATTTTTACACGAAGCCCGTTTGTTCGAATATGTTGATGCTGCCGGCAAGCCTTCTTCTTTGCAGGTATTTGCTGGAGAAGCTGCCTGTACTTTGGCCCAGGTGCCGTTTGTGCGCGATTCAATACATGGAACGGTGCGTGTGACTGTGCGCCTGCAAGACGGAGCTGTGCTGGAATTCGGCTCGGTTTTGAGCCGGGATGTATCCACCGCAATTTTTAACCGTGATAATTATGTTGTATCCGTCAAGGTAAGTGGCGGAATTACTAAACGAATAATGTAAAAACTTCCGGAAAAGACGGCGGATCACTGTTGTGGTGCAGTGATCCGCTTTTTTTAGTGTGCTTTACATGCCTTTATTTTTTATCACCTGGGCATACCACAGTGCGCTGTCTTTAAGGGTGCGCTGCTGAGTGTCAAAATCTACATGCACAATACCGAAGCGGCGGTCGAAACCGAAGGCCCATTCGAAATTATCCAGTAAGGACCAGGCAAAATAACCCTTAAAGCGGACCCCGGCGGTGAACAGGGCATGGGCTTCTTTGAGATGTTCCTGGATGTAGGACAGCCGCCGGTCGTCATGCACGCGGCGCTTCCCTTCGGAATCTGTTACCACGCTGTCCTCGAATGCAGCGCCGTTTTCGGTTATGTACAAATCGATGTCCGGGTAGTCGCTGCTGATACGTTTGAGGATATTGTGCATGGCCGGCGGATATACTTCCCAATCCATGCGAGTGCGCGGACCTGGGCCGGAGAACACAGCGACCTGCCCAGGCCCGCCGTTTTCGTCATGGCGGGCCAGCTGCCGGAAGTAGATATTGATCCCGAGGAAATCGGTCTTCAGTGCTATCAGATCCATGTCTCCAGCTTCGGTAGCCGGGAACAAAGCGGCGGCCTGAAGCTGCTTGGCAATTTCGGCCGGATATTCGCCTTTCAGTACTGGACGGGCAAACCAGTCATTGCCGCCCTGGTGTGCGCGCTCGGCGGCGGCCTGGTCTGCCGGGCTGTCTGTAGCCGGCTGAATCGGAGCCATATTCAGGGTGATGCCGATAGGAGCGGCAAGTTTTAGGTTCCGGTATTCCCGGACTGCCATGCCATGCGAGAGCAGCAAATGGTGTGATACCTGCAAGGCGATTTTATTGCTCGGATCAACTATCCCTGGCGCATGATGGCCGCTGGCGTGCCCAAGAAAGGCTACCACCCAGGGTTCGTTATGGGTAATCCACATGCCTACCTGGTCGCCCAGTGCTTCGAATACGATGCGGGCGTAGCGGGCGAAGTGGCTGCAGGTTTCGCGGTTTTGCCAGCCGCCCTGGTCCTGCAGCGCCTGCGGCAGA
>JAHIWF010000332.1 GCA_018815555.1 Spirochaetota bacterium
CCAGATCGATGGCTGGCGCTGTTGCACTTTCAAAAAGCTTTTTGGAGCAGCGTTTATGGTAATCCGTCGGGTTGTCCGGTTCGAGCGGTTCGTAACAGACCAGGCATTTATGCATCATCGGTCACCTCGGCCAGAATCTCCACCACCCCTACTGCTCCTATGGTATCCCGGCAAAAGGCCGCCAAAAGCCCGAAACGGTCGCGGGGATCCAGCTTCCAGTTGCGGATGCCCAGTTCCAGGAGCCAGCCCTCCGGAATCAGTCCGTCGAAGAAGGCAAACAAAGTTGATGATTCCCATGGCTAGCAAGAAAAATCGATTATTTATAACCTATCGGGTATAAATATCCCAATCAAAAGCAAAGTATACCCGTTCGGGTATTTCATGATCATATGAATCATTCCAATATTGCAGCTCCCTGCATGTTATTGTCGCATTTGCGTAAAAAAGCGTTATTATGGAAAAAAATACCTGAGTATTCATGACGCAATCCGCGCGAGGCGGAAAGCAAAATCCGGTTGTGCTATGACGATGGCCAGCGCTTCCTGAGTAATCCCGCTTGCATTTCAGCGACGGCGGATTTATCTTATCAGCAGTGATCCCCATCCTTTCCTTTCGAGGTGCGTATGCATTTTCATTTTCCGATCGTCATTATTGACGAGGATTTCCGTTCAGAGAACTCCAGCGGCACCGGAGCGCGCCTGCTTGCCAAGGCGCTAGAAGACGAAGGCTGGGAGGTGATCGGCACCACCGGCTACAGCGACCTGTCCGCCTTTGCCCAGCAGCAGTCGCGGGCCAGCGCTTTTATCGTTTCGATAGACGACGAGGAGTTTTTTACCGCCGATCCGGCCGACGAACCGGAGGCAGTAATCCGGCTGCGCAAATTTGTAGAGGAGATCCGTTTCCGCAACGACACCATTCCCATCTATCTGTATGGCGAGACCAAGACCAGCCGCTCGATACCAAACGATATTCTGAAGGAGCTCGACGGCTTCATCCACATGTTCGAGGATACCGAAGAATTCATTGCCCGGAACATCATCCGCGAGGCGAAAGCCTACATCAACAGCCTGGCCCCGCCTTTTTTCCGCGCGCTTACCGATTACGCCTACGACGGTTCGTATTCCTGGCACTGCCCCGGCCATTCCGGCGGTGTTGCCTTCCTGAAAAGCCCGGTAGGCCAGATGTTCCACCAGTTCTTCGGCGAAAACATGCTGCGCGCCGACGTCTGCAACGCGGTCGACGAACTGGGGCAGCTCCTGGACCATACCGGCCCGGTGGCGGCCAGCGAACAGAACGCGGCGCGTATCTTCAGTGCCGACCACCTGTTCTTCGTTACCAACGGTACCTCCACTGCCAACAAGATAGTCTGGAATTCCACGGTCGCTACCGGCGACATAGTCATCGTGGACCGCAACTGCCACAAATCGAATCTGCACTCGATCATCCTTACCGGCGCGATTCCGGTGTTTCTCATGCCGACGCGCAACAACTACGGCATCATCGGCCCCATACCCCGCTCCGAGTTCACCTGGGAGAACATCCAGAAAAAGATCGCGGCGCATCCTTTTGCCCAAAAGGCAACGGGCAAAAAACCCCGGATCCTGACCATCACCCAGAGTACCTATGACGGCGTCATGTACAATGTCGAGGAAATTAAGGACATGCTGGACGGCAAGATCGACTCCCTGCACTTCGACGAAGCCTGGCTGCCCCACGCCACCTTCCACGATTTCTATGGTGACTATCACGCGATCGGCGAAAACCGCAAGCGCTGCCGGGAGTCGATGATCTATTCGACCCAATCCACACACAAGCTGCTAGCCGGCTTGTCCCAGGCTTCCCAGATCCTGGTGCAGGACTCGGAAACCCAGAAGCTGGACCGCAACCTCTTTAACGAAGCCTATCTGATGCACACCTCCACCTCGCCCCAGTATGCGATTATCGCCAGCTGCGACGTGGCCGCCGCGATGATGGAACCGCCGGGAGGCACAGCCCTGGTCGAGGAATCGATCAAGGAAGCACTGGACTTCCGCCGGGCGATGCGCAAGGTAGAAGCCGATTGGGGCGACGACTGGTGGTTTAAAGTCTGGGGACCGGAAGCACTAGCCGAGGAAGGCATGGGCGAGGTATCGGACTGGATGATCAAGCCTGGCGAGGACTGGCACGGTTTTGAAGGGATCGAGGAAAACTTCAACATGCTCGATCCGATCAAGGCGACCATCATAACCCCCGGCCTGCAGGTGGACGGCCGTTTCGAGGACTGGGGAATTCCGGCCAACGTGGTGACTAAATACCTGGCAGAACACGGCATCGTGGTGGAGAAGACCGGACTGTACAGCTTCTTTATCATGTTCACGATCGGCATTACCAAGGGACGCTGGAACTCGCTGGTTACCGAACTGCAGCAGTTCAAGGACGCCTACGATAAAAACACGCCCATCTGGCGGGTGATGCCGGAGTACCTGAAGGAAAACCCAACGCGCGACAAATTCGGGCTTAAAGACCTGTGCCAGTCTATGCATGAGGAATACCGCAAGCATAATGTGGCCCGCCTTACCACCGAGATGTATACCTCCATCATGATACCGGCGATGCGGCCCTCCGATGCCTGGGACAAAATGGCACACCACGAGACCGACCGGGTGCCGATCGACGAGCTTGAGGGCCGCATAACCTCGGTGCTGCTGACGCCCTACCCGCCGGGAATCCCGCTCCTGATACCCGGCGAGCGCTTTAACGCCACCATCGTAAAATTCCTGCAGTTCGCGCGCAGCTTTAACTCCCGATTCCCGGTGTTCATCACCGACATCCACGGCTTGGTTACCGAAACTATGCCTGACGGATCAAAGAGATATTTTGTGGACTGTGTGCGCGAGGATGGGGAATAAGACAGTAACGTGGCGGCGCGGCGACCGGAGAGGGTTGTCGCGTCGCTTCAGAATTAACCTGTAGCCAGGGGCGTTCCAAAGCCCAGGGCACGGGCGCAGAGATTCATTGCCTTGTCGTAACTGAAAACCTGAAGCCCGGCCGGGGCTTCCTCGGCCGCCAAAGCCTGGGCCGTTGCCAGGTGCAGGGCATCCAGCGTCTTTACCACTACCGGGAAGCTGGCCATGGCCCGTTGCTTTATTGGTCCATCAAGTTCTATAAGATCGACCATCTGCAGGAGCTGATCCAAACGATCCAGGGCCTGCACCAATGTATCATCACCCAATTCGTTTTGCAGGCGGCAGCGGTTGATGGTACGGCGGCATTCTATCTCCAGCAGCTCGCTGGATACCAGACGGGGAAACGCCATGGCATGATGCAAGGCCGTGTCGCCCAGCAGGATATAGCGCAACACTACCGAACTGTCCAGGTAGGCTACCACGAATCAGCCCTCTCTGCCTCAAGAGCAGTCAGCGGATCATGTCTGACCAAGGGAGTATATTCCTGCCAATGGGGAGGCCGTGAAGCTTTATGCTTGTAGCTGATACCGCTGGATAACGGAACGATACGAGCCACCGGTTGTCGATGGTCCAATATAAGCAGAGTCTGCCCGGATCGGACTTTTTTGAGTTCAGCGCTTAAATGCGCCTTTAGTTCAGCGATAGCAATAGTGTGCATATCCATAGTATATGACTATAGTATAGTCATGTAAAGACCATACTTGATTCAATTGTCAATTTGGGATTTTTGCAGATTCTGGCTGAAAAGCAACCCGCAGGTGGACAGACACACCATCCTGCAGTCCGGTGCGTCATTTGCGAGTGGCAGGCGCGACAGAGAAAAACCCAAGCGCAAAGATAATCATACAAATCCGCAATTGGATTGCAGAATTACATGAATTCAAACTTTTTGCTTATGGAAACAATCAGCCAGACTCTGGCAGGAAGCACCGCTGTCCTGAATTTGTTGCCCCTTTCGATGGAAGAACTCCCGAAATCGTCCGAAAGCAGTGAGAGCGTTGTGTTCAAAGGGCATTATCCACGCGTCTACGACCGCGAACTGGAACCTCAAGATTTCTACCCTTCTTATATCCAGACGTACATCGAAAGAGATGTACGCATGATGAAAAATATAGGGGACAGCAATGCATTCTTGCAGTTTGTCCGTCTTTGCGCCGGGCGCACTGGCCAGATACTGAACAATAGCAGCCTAGCAAACGATGCGGGAATAAGTCCCAACACCGCAAAAGCCTGGCTGGCGATTCTTGAAAGTTCCTTTATTGTGTACAGAATGCAGCCTTATTATAAAAACTTCAGCAAACGTCTAGTAAAACCACCAAAGCTATATTTTTATGACACAGGACTTGCCTGCTCGCTGCTGGGAATCAGGGATGCCGGCCAGGTTGCGGTGCATTATCTGAAAGGCGCGCTCTTCGAAAACCTGGTTATCAATGAGTTTATTAAGCGCGAGCTTAACCGGGGCGGACAACGTAGGCCGTGGTTCTGGCAGGATAGCCAGGGAAAAGAAACCGACTGCATGCTGGAAATTGGTTCAGGATTATTGCCGATAGAGATAAAATCAGGTAAAACCATAACAACAAGCTATTTTGACAATCTCAGATACTGGCAGGATCTTTCCGGTGCCGGCAAGGATAACTCCTGTGTAGTGTATGGCGGTGACCAAAGCCTACAGACCAACAGCGGCAAGCTGGTAAGCTGGCGGGATTTGCAGAGCATCGATTATTGAGCAGACAAACCCGGCAATGAATGCGTTGGAATCAGTCGTCGAAGCCGCGACGTTCCGTACACAGGTCGTCCAGCCAGCTTCAGTTCATGCTTTGAGCGATATCAAATATTCCTTGCAAGGTTTTCAGCTGCAGGTCTTTTGCAGCCTGGTCTTCGGCATCCAGAAACCATTCCACCAGCCGGTAGCCGTACATTAAAAACATAAAATCTTTAATGCAATCATGCTCTATAGCGGATATGCCGGCATACTCCATAAAGCCCCTGTAGTAGGCGGGAATACAGCGCCGGTAATTGTCTGCCAGGTGTTCTACATCGGCCTCGTCCGCCAGCAGACTTGCCACATCCTCGCCCAGATAGCCCCACCCGGCTGTATCCCAGTCGATAAGATAGATCGTATCATTCTGCAATAAAATATTCTCAACCCAAAAATCTCGATGACAGAGTACCAGCGGCAGTTTACGAATGCGTTCAAAAACAGCCTCGGAGCTGTCGTCAAGCGCTATCAACATCACACAGAGATGCTTTGGAATAGCGCAGCCTTCCGACCGGATATAATCGTATACCCTGTCCCAAGAACGGTAATGCTTGTAGAAGCGCTCGGCATAATCGACAGGACTTAGGTTGACCAGAGTATTCAGCACGGTCGGCCTGGAGGCGTACAAAGTGCCCTGAAAGCGGCCCAGTTCGTAGGCTGCCAGCTCGTAGGCCGGCGGCGGCAAATCCGCGCCGGAAACGCCGTTTATATACTCAAGCCATAGCTGTATTTCATCATCTGCCTCATTCATGGCCGCATGATAACATTCCGGCCAGCGCAACTTCCCCGGAAACAAAGCATCCAAACCGGACACATACAGGTCGTACTCCCGGCGCCAGGAATCCGGGTCGCCATGGCGTTCCCATTTTTGCTGAACCTTTAAAACCAGCTGGAAGGCAATCTTTGTTCCGCCGGCAAGTGCAGCTGAGCCGCTAAGCAGCCATACTTCACCGACAGTACCGCCGCTCAGCTGCTCCAACTCGTACCAAGCGCTCACTACTCCAGAGTGGCCCATCTTGTTCAATACCAATACCAAAGTGTCCAGGTCCAATGGTTTTCTCAAATATACACTCCTGGCCTTAAGTCGACAACAAATACCTGACATCCACCGGCTTACACCCTGGCGGTATTGATGAAAATAGCGCTAAAAAAACTAACACGCAAGCTAATAAATAGGTATAAAATAAAGAGTACCGAAAAGGATCCTCTGTCCACTGTTTCTCAATAGCCGGCGGGGCTTTCAGAGCCAGGACCCAGGCCAGTGGCAAGGCGCAAACCAAGTGCAAAGGAGATTCTGACTGTCCGCTTTCAAAAGGCTGGCTGTCAAAACAAAAGCATGAACCACTTATCCACGATTGAAAACCAGGTATGGGAAACTGAAAAAGCCTTCGCGGCGAGCATGTCTGATCGTAATTTCGAAGACTTCTGTTCTTTTCTAGAAGAAGACTGCATATTTTATGGCAACTCGGGCTTTATCAAAGGTAAAGCAGCAGTATCCGCAGCCTGGAGTGATTTCTTCACAGGACCAGAGGCCCCCTTCTCCTGGGAACCGGCGCAAGTAGCAGTTCGTGTTGCCGAAGACCTGGCTCTAAGCTCCGGTCCAGTGTACCGAAGCTCCGACCACAAACAGGTGGCCGTGTTCAACTCGATATGGAAACAAGTTTCGCCCGGCGTATGGCGCATCATTTTCGACAAGGGTGAAGTATACAGCAGCTAGCAAAGCACAGCTTCCTCGGAATCTCATTAATCAGGGTTTGCATCCTGGCACAGCCTGCACTTGGGCAGTTATTGATACTCCTGAATACACTATTATATTTCCTTGCGGCAACTCGGTACTTCTACAGTTTGTGCAGGAAATCCAGCAAACGCTGTACCTGCAGCGGTCCCGAAACAAAAACCATTTTTTTTCACCAAATCTGCTAAAATCGCGGAAACCTGCTGTCTTTCCCTATTGACTATTCTAAACACTATTGCAGAATAGTCATGACTAATCCGTATTTGGTTGCAGAATAGTCGGATTTGCGAACTCCTTTATAACGATACACAGCAAGATCCATGCTACAAAGTATATTTATCGAGAATTTGACAGGGGGCGGTAGGTGGCATATAGTTCCGATGGTCAAAATTATTCGGGTAGCGGAGAGTTATACTTAATAATATTTCGAAAGGAATTGATATGAGAAAAATAATAAAATATTTTTGTATATTTGCAGTACTGTTGATTATACTACATAGTTGCTCTAAAAAAGATGCAAAACTGGCGATAGTTCAATTAAACGCAGAATTAGAAATTACAGAAATCGAAAACAATATTTTCTTGGTGACGCACAGTTTTCCTTGGCCGGGCAATTCTTTGATTGTTTTGATGGACAAAAAGAATATTCTTTGGATCGATACACCATATACGCCAGAAGCAACTATTTCAGTATTGAATTGGATTGAAAAGAAGTTTGGTGAACAGTCTTCAATTACAGAAATTAACACAGGCTTTCATATCGATAACTTAGGTGGCAATCAAGAATTGGCAATAAGAAACATACCAATATATGGTTCTGACTTGACATGTGAACTTCTTGAAACAAGAAGTAAGACTACAATGTCGAATATGATTGGTTGGCTAAATGGAGAGAAGAATAAAAAATACAGAGATGTATATTCCAATTTATCACTTTATAAACCATCTATTACTTTTAATATTAATGAAGAACAAAAAGTTCTGGTAGGATCAAATGAAGTTATCATATATTATCCTGGGCCAACCCATACATATGATAATCTGGTTGTCTATATTCCAAGTCAGGAAATCCTTTTTGGAGGATGCATGATACTATCCGCCAATACCGAGAAAGTTGGATTTATAGAAGATGGAAACTTGGATGAATGGTCAAAATCACTGACTAATTTACAGGAGCGTTTTGATAATATAAGAATAATTGTTCCCGGTCATGGAAATCCAGGCGACTCAACGCTAATTGCTCACACAAAAGGAATAGTTGATGCTTCTAAGTAAAAGAAGGAATATGTGGTTACGCCTTCGGCTCCTCCCCAAAAACCTAGGGGCTAATACACCTGGCTGCACTGCCGACAGCCCCAGCCCGCCCGGCAGTTTACCCGCGACTGCCTGACATTTCCCGGATTTAAGGTCCGGCAAGCCAGGTTAAAGCCTACCTCTAATTTAGTGCAAGTAATCAGCCAGTTTGTATTGTTCGTTAAGCTGTTGCCATTGGGCTTTGTTGCACAAACGCTCGAGTTTGAATGCAAGACTCTTGCGTTCCTGTGTGTACAAGCGTTCTTGGTGCATTGCTTCCATAATGTCGTTATTCTGCAGCCAAGCCGCGGCCAGATACAGACAGCGTATAATACGAATCATGGCATCTCGATCGGCTAAGGATTCCAGCAGGGAGGCATCTGGAACCGGCAACTGACTTGCGCCGGTTTGATTCGACTCTTTTTGAGGTTCGGGCTTGGTCTCAAATTTAGGAGGAGGAGTCTCGGCCAGTAGATGGGACAATTTTTGACCGTAGCGTAGGAACATTTCTGAAGCTTCGGTCAGCATACTCAAGGCTTCAATCTCATATCGACTGGCATTTTGACCGGAATTTTTCAGAGACTGAAACCGCACACGCGGCAAATGCGGAAGTGTAGACATCAACTGATCGAGCTTGTCTCTAAGCGATCGAAGCTTGGCGGCCTCATAATCCGGATTATTGCGATCAGCAGCTCCACTCTGCCGCTGCTCGGCCAATTTGCGGAATTTGAGGAACAGGGGTTCTGCTTGCCGAAGGAACAAGCCACACAGATGGCTGATAAAATTTATAGTGTTATCCACCATCTTGGTCGTTTCATCTGGCAGCTTAGTGCTTTTACTGGAGTCGTTCATTCCGCCCGAAATTCCGGCAAAAGATAAAAGATCGCTGTAATCCGGCTCATTAGTCTCGTCCATAGGCAAAAAATTGCGCAGTTTAATTATATCCAAAATCTTGGTGTTTACTTCATCCAGGCGCTGACAGGTTTGGCCAATATCATTGTTGATGGCTGTTCTTGTTTCTTCGCTGCAGTCAAAATCTTCCGAAGCCACAAACGGTCCATGCGCAGTGTCGATTAAATCCTCCAGGACCAAGTAGCGGCGCGAGCGATAAATATTGATAGCCAGAATAAAGGAGGCAACATTAATGCCAGCGGTTCTGACTGCCAGCAATTCGCCAAATAGCTGTTTTATCTCAGCTTTTCGACTGCTCAATGCAGGATCAAGTTCCATCATCCGTTCCAGGGCCACACCAGTGCGTTGTATATAATCCGGTACGGCATGAAAAAACAGCCAAGAAGACTCCAAAGCCCAATACAAACTTTGGTTCTTTAAATCCTCTTGCTTTGGTGCGTAATTGCATCGCTTCAGTTCGAGCAATACAACGCCCAAAGCCGCAATTAGGTTATATTCGGTTTTGCTTAAATACTTCCAACCATCTTTAAGCACTGAATCAGTAGCCAAAGTGAGCACCGGCAGGGAAACTGCCCGCAGCCGGGTTTGAAGCTGAGTTAAAGGGTTTACGTCAAAACGAGGAGCCCAAAAACCATAACGTAAAAAAGGTTCGCAACGCCTAAGCCCGGACAGACGAAGACGCTCCCGGAAAAAGTAGGCTATCCAAGCCCCCGGCGTAATATCCTTTTTTATGGTTCCGCGATTCTTGCGTATTTTTAGAAGTTGAGAAGAAGGACCAGTCTGCTTTAGAACATTGCCAGAGTCCATGATATATATCTTGGGGCGATCATTGGATTTGGTAGCTGAATCCAGGGTTTCAATTTGCTTAATTTTATCGTCAAGTGTTAAATTGGACTCTACTATTTGGGCTACCTTCTCTTGATCGCTTTTATCGCGTGTTTTAGCTAGCAGATTTCCCAGCTTGATGTAGAGTACTCCCTGATGCTGAATCACATCTTTATCAGAATCGTCTGCCATTATACTCCCTATCGTACAAGGATAAGCTATACTCATTCTTATACTTTACAGCTTTCCCGTCAATAGTTTTTCGCTTACCATAGTTATAAAATTAAAGTGATATGGATAATCAACAAGGATGGATACTGACTGCGAAGTCCTCGTGCTGCTGGCGCGGCGTGGGGAGCTTCTACGCCGGGAATAAAGCATCAGGAGGCCGTCAACCATAAAACCCGGAAAAAATCCAAGAGAAGTATATTCATGCCATTCCGACCTGCTTTTGCACAAGACATTGAATTTCAATTACCACTATTCCTGCAAGCTACCTATACGCTCCACTTTATTGTCTCAATTCTTGTTATTTTGGCAGTGTGCACTTCAGAAAGCCCTATAAGGCCATCATACTGTATAGCCAATCGGATTCTTAATCATTTCATTGACAAGCCTTCATTCAGCTTCTTAACTTTCGCATCTACTCTGCCTCAATTGTCCAAGTGCCCAAGTCAAAATCCAGTATCCGAGCAAAAAATTGTTCCCAGCACGACACCCAGCGCAATCCAGACCCTGTTTCGGCGGCCTGACTCTAGTGGTTAGACAGTTTTTTCAAGTGCAGGCCATACTGGGCAGCATAACAAACCTGAAGCACCGGATGGCAATCGCCCTGATTTATTCCACCGGTCTACGCATTAGCGAAGCGGTAAACCTGATAATAGCCGATATCGACATGGATCGGTCAATTAAAAACATCAGACAAGCCAAGGGCAAAAAAGACAGGCAAGTACCCCTGTCCAGAACTATCGACCGCATGCTGTAGCAGTATTTAATAGCCTACCAGCCTGCCACCTACCTATTTACCGGGCAGACTGGCGACAAATACACGGCTAAAAGCATCCAGAATGTATTCGCAGCAGCCTGCCAACAGGCCGGCATCAGCAAACATGCCACAGTACATACCCTACGCCACAGCTATGCAACCTATTTATTAAAATAAGGTACCGATCTACGTGTAATACAGGAAATACTGGGCCATAGCAGCTCCAAAACCACCGAGATATACCCATGTGTCCAGAAACATCAGCATAGTCGTGTACAAAGCCCGATCGATGATATGGATTTCTAGAAATAGTCGGCATACAAGAATAAACGGCAGTCTATGCGAATATTATTTTTGTAGAGACTGTATTATTTGACAGGGCAGAGATATGACTATAGAGTGCATATCGACGAAATGATTCGTCTATATGGTAGTCATACGCAATTTCATTGCTACATAATTGCAAAAGAGGATACATGATTGAAATAATTGGCCAAACACTTGAAGGTGGCTTAATGAATACGCCAACGCTTTCAGGTAATAAAATTTATCGCAAAACAACAAAATCAACTGCGACCATCCATCAATTATTAAAACATGCAAGAAGTAAAGGAATTAATTGGATACCGGAACCAATTTCATTTGATTTGAATACAGAGATATTATCTTATATTAAGGGAGAAGTACCACACGAAATGCCATCGTGGGTTTGGAATCAGAGTGTACTAACGCAGGTAGCAGTGCGCATGAGAGAATGGCACGACGCAACTGTAGATTTTAAATGTGAAAATCCTAGATGGAGTTTTGAAACAAATACAGAACATCAAGTTATTTGTCACAATGACTTTGCGCCATACAATTGTGTCTTTGAACATGGTAATTTTGTCGGTTTATTTGATTTTGATCTATGTTCACCGGGGAGTCGCTTGTGGGATATGTCTTATACTGCATATCGGTATATCCCTATTATGCCTACTGTTGCAATAGTCGACGAATCGGAAGTTTCACCTTTTGATATTGAAGCGATGAATTTTAGGATACAAATGTTTCTAAAAGCATATTCAAAAGATGATCCTCATTATTTGTACACAAGAAAAGAGTTGCTCAATATGGTAATTAGGAGGCTTATAGCCATATCTGATTGGACCAGAAAATATGCAGAAGAA
>JAHIWF010000333.1 GCA_018815555.1 Spirochaetota bacterium
ATCTGTCCGTGCAGGCTGCCAATCTCGTCGGCCAGTGTAAGCACATGGTTGGCAAACTCGATGGCCTCGTGCAGGGTAAAAGTATGCGGCTTCTGTTCCACCTTGCTCTCAGTAAGCAGGAACCAAGCACGTTCCAGCCGGGCCTTGTGCTCGGAAAGCTCGTTAAAGGGTTCCCCCCTGCCCTGCAGCGGCTCCAGGTGCATGATGCCCAGTTTGCGCAGCTCGCGCACGGCATTCTTGCGTTCCTTCTCCACCACCACCACAAAGGCGCGTTTCATTTTTGCTATCATGACGCCGCCCTTTCCACAACCTTGTTCTTGGCTATCTTGCCGCGCACCACCTGGGCAGTCTGCTGGTCCCCCAAATAGATGCGGATCTTACGGATGCTCTCGGCGGTTTCGGGAATCTTTACCTTTTCGAAAAGGTTGACCCGCTGCGTTGTTATACGCAGCTCGTGTTCCAGCCGCTTGATCTGCTCCTCCAGCACCTTTATCTCCATATCCAGCGTGAGCATGGAGCGCAGGCGGTCCAGGGCGCGGTCTATCCACAGCGGCCGGGCAAACAGGTCGTATTCTTCTATCGTAAATTCGGCGGTGCGGAAAATCGGTATCTCCACGCCGGCGATATTACCGGCGTCGACGATTACCCGGCCACCGGAGAGTATCCAGCTGCCGTCGGCTTTTTTAACCGCCGATTCCTCGCCGAACACCGCGATCCAGGCGCGGAATTCTTCCAGCAGGCGGTCACGCTCCGCGGCAATTTCCCGGGTTCGTGCCTGGATGCCGCGAATCTCGCTTTGCAGCTGCTGTTTTTTAAGCTGCAGGGTGGGCAGATAGCGCTTGTACATTTTAAGCGCGTCCTTCTGCTTCTTCAGCTCGTTTTTAGTCAGTTTGACTTTGGCCACGTTCGTGCTCCTTGCATCCGGCTGATTTTATCAGTCAGCTTTCTTGGGCCAGAATTTGTCCAGCAACTTGGTCTGCAGACCGGTTTCCTGCGGCTCGAAACAACTAGCCAGGATTTCCCAGCCCTTGTCCAGCGCAGCCTCCAGCGGAATGTTCACCGACAGGTCCATCATCTGAGCCTCGAACAGTTCGCCATATTTAAGCAGCTTGCTGTCCCAGGCGCTCATCTGGAAGCCCATCGACTTTTTCTCCAGAGTATCGCGGTAGGCGGCGAACAGCTTGATCATACCGTCCATGATGGCGCGATGATCCTCGCGGGTCTTGCCGTTAACCTGCTGCTTAAGACGCGACAGCGAACCAAAGGGTTCGATACGACCACCCTTAAGGTAGAACTGACCCTCGGTAATATAGCCGGTGTTGTCCGGAACCGGATGGGTAACATCGTCGCCGGGCATGGTGGTAACCGCCAGCACCGTAATTGAACCGGAGTCGGAGAAGTCGACCGCCTTTTCGTAGCGGGAAGCCAGCTGCGAGTACAGGTCGCCCGGATAACCGCGGTTGGACGGCACCTGCTCCTGGGTAATGGCGATTTCCTTGAGTGCGTCGGCGAAGTTGGTCATGTCGGTAAGCAGCACCAGCACGTTCAGGCCCTTAAGGGCGAAGCGCTCGGCCACGGCCAGCGAAATATCCGGCACCATCAGGCATTCCACCACCGGGTCGGCAGCAGTGTTAACGAACATTACCGTCTTCTGCAGAGCGCCGCCCTCTTCGAGGGTGTCTTTAAAGAACAGGTAATCGTCGTATTTAAGGCCCATGCCGCCCAGTACAATCAGGTCTACTTCGGCCTGCATGGCAATGCGTGCCAGCAGCTGGTTGTAGGGCTCGCCGGAAACCGAGAAAATCGGCAGCTTCTGGCTTTTTACCAGCGTGTTAAACAGGTCGATCATCGGGATACCGGTACGGATCATCTCGCGCGGGATAATGCGCTTGGTCGGATTAACCGAAGGACCGCCGATGGGAATGAGGTTTTCGGTAAGTGTCGGGCCCTTGTCGCGCGGCTCGCCGGCACCGGTAAAGATACGGCCCTTAAGGTCGTCAGAGAACGACACGCGCATCGGGTTACCCAGAAAGCGCACCTCGTCGCCGGTACTGATACCGCGTCCGCCGGCGAACACCTGCAGCGAAACCAGGCCGCTGTCGAGGCGGATAACCTCGGCCAGCGAAGTGCCGAAACGGGTGGAAACTTCGGCCAGCTCGCCATAGGCCACATCGTCGGCTTTTACGGCAATAACGTTGCCGGCAATCGATTCGATACGGGAATATACCTTCTTCATACAGCACGCTCCAGATTCTCGATAATGGTTTTGGCGGCAGCATGCAGCCCGGTTACCTTGTCGGCCAGGAAGTCCAGGATGGCCTTGTCGGCCTCGGTAAAGGTCGGACTGTTCCATTCGATACTGTTGGCATCGAGGAACATCTGGCGCAGCTTGCTGAACCACATGCGGGCGTCTTCTT
Organism: Spirochaetota bacterium; assembly: GCA_018815555.1. Taxonomy (GTDB): domain Bacteria; phylum Spirochaetota; class Spirochaetia; order Treponematales; family UBA12059; genus UBA12059. Next base: position 2,418 of record JAHIWF010000333.1, read on the forward strand.
TGGTTTTAAACTCGAAACTGGAACCGAGTACCTTAACCACCCGCCCGAAGATCAGCCGCTGGCGGTCGGTACTTACCGAGGCGTCAATCGGATCAAAGGAGTTCTGCTGCAGGTATACCGCGTCCAGGAACTCGCCCTTCAGGTAGATCATGAAGTCGTCCAGGCTGGTTCCTTCCTCGCCCACCACCTTCATCATCTGGCCCACTTCGGAACCGCGCGACAGGAAGTAATGCGCCCAGGCAACCGCCTTGGGGTCGATAACGCTGGCATATTTTGACCAGGAATCCAGCGGGTGGATGGCCGGGTACTTGCGGGCGTCGGAACGCTCGCGTGAAAGACCGTGGAAGGCGCCGACCACTTTGAGGGTGGCCTGGGTTACCGGTTCCTCGAAGTTACCGCCGGCCGGCGATACGGTGCCGCCGATAGTAACCGAGCCTTTTTCGCCGCCCTTCAGGCGCACGATACCAGCACGCTCGTAAAAGCTGGCGATAACCGATTCGAGGTAGGCCGGGAAGGCTTCCTCGCCGGGGATTTCTTCCAGACGCCCGGACATTTCGCGCATGGCCTGGGCCCAGCGGCTGGTGGAATCGGCCAGCAGCAATACGTCCAGACCCATCTGGCGATAATATTCGGCCATGGTAACGGCGGTGTACACCGAAGCTTCACGGGCCGCCACCGGCATGGACGAGGTGTTACAGACAATAATGGTTCGTTCCATGAGGGAACGGCCGGTTTTGGGGTCGATAAGCTCGGGGAACTCGATCAGGGTTTCCACAACCTCACCGGCGCGCTCGCCGCAGGCCGCGATAATAACGATATCCACATCGGCATTGCGGCTGGTCACCTGCTGCAATACCGTCTTGCCGGCGCCAAAAGGACCGGGCACGCAGTAGGTACCGCCCTTGGCCACCGGGAAGAAGGTGTCGATGATGCGCGTTTTGGTAACCATCGGCTCGGTGGGCTTCAGGCGTTCGTCGTAACAGTCGATGGCGCGTTTTACCGGCCACTCGAAAATCATGCTTACCGAATGAGTCTTGCCGTCCGAGTCTTCCAGCACAACCATCTCGTCGGAGACCACATACTCGCCGGCCGGCTTTACGCTCTTTACCTTGTAGCTGGAGAGCATGCCGAAAGGCACCATGATGCGGTGGGTAAAGGTACCCTCGGGCACTGTACCCAGAGTATCGGCGCGCTCTACCGTGTCGCCAACCTTGACCACCGGGGTCCAGGCCCACTTTACATCGCGCGGCAGGGCATCGAGGTAAATGCCGGGTTCCAGGAAGTAGCCGGTTTTGATGGCCACTTCGGGCAGCGGGTTCTGCAGACCGTCGTAAATCTTGCCCAAGAGACCCGGACCAAGTTCGACCGCGAGCATTTCGCCGGTAAATACCACCGGCATGTCTACCTTGATGCCCTTGGTCATCTCGAAGACCTGGGTCTGCACCGAGTCTCCGCGCACGCGGATAACCTCGGCCTTCAACCGTTTGCCTTCCACTTCTATAAATGCCACCTCGTTCAGGGCGACCGGTCCTTCGACGCGTACGGTAACCATGTTGCCGTTGACGCCGGTTACCAATCCTTTGGTATTCGTCATAAAGTATCTCCGGTTTCATTGCGGTAGTCCGCGGATTGCAGCACAGAGGTATACACCGTCTGATAGCCGGCCTCGCCCTCAGCGGGCTTGAACAGCTCGCGGCGGGTAAGGGCCTGCAGCTTGAGCGCATACGCGGCCAGGTAAGTCATGTCAAAAAAAGCGTTAACCGCAAGCCGCTCGATAAGCAGCCAGCGCTCTTTTTCTATAAGCAGTTCGCCGTCCAGCGGATTGTCGGCGGCAAAGGCGGCCTGGGCCACACGCAGGGCGTCCCATTCCACATCGCCGGGTTTAAGATGACGATCCGAAGGCTTTTGCAGCCGCTGGGCCCGCAGCCGCACCAGCTCGTTGCGCAGCCCGCGCTCCCAGCGGTAGTACAGGCGCAGCAGATTAAGACCGCTGGCCGGCAGCGGCGCACTGCCATCCTCGGGGATGTACAGCGCGGCAGACGCCAGGGTGGCCATATCAGCCGGCTTAAGATAACGGCCGGCACGCTCCAGAAATTCGGCATGAGTAAAGGGAGGCGGACTGCCCTGACTCAGCGACGGCAGCGTGGCCGTAAAGTAATAATAACTGGCCATGGCAGCTTTATTTGCCCGCCCCGGCTACCAGGCCGGCCAGATGGGTGTTCAGATAAGCACCGAGCATGTCCGCGACTGCCTCGGCCGAGAAATCATAATAGGCCGCGCCGTCTTTCTCGGCAATGCGGAAACCGGCCTTGCTGCTGGACAGCGGCTTCAGTTCCACACCCTTGGCCAGCTGTTTGGCCAGTGCGGTCTTAAAGTAGGCTTCCAGCGCTTTCAGCTGAGCTTCCGGCAGCAGCACAGCCAAATCATCGCTGTCCTTGCCGGCCATGGCCTCGAGCACCGCCGGAACGGCTTTTTTAAGCACGTCCTGGTCGAAGGCAGCCCCCACCTCGGCCTGCACAATGCCGGCCAGCATTTTTTCGATCTCGCCTCGGAAGGCGCGGATCAGATCGCGGGCAGCCTGCTGCAGAGCGGCGTTTCCGGCCGCCTCGGAACGCTTGGCGTCCTGGGCGGCTTTTTCGACTATGGCCTTGGCCTCTTTTTCGGCATCGGCCAGCAACTGCTTGCGCTGCTCCTCGGCCTCGGCCATCATCTTGGCGGATCGGGATTTTGCCTCGTCAACGGCATCCCGTTTGATCTTTTCCAGAATTTCCTGTACACGACTATCCATGGCTTCCTCTTTCGACTACGGTATCTACAAAAAAACCAGACAGCCTCTCAGCTGTCCAGGGTGCGTAAAAATTCAGAAAGCTTGAGCATCTTGCGTTTTACCAGCTCGACCACCGCTTCGGGCCCGCCATTACGCTTAAGTTGAATACCGAGTTCGGCCAACAGCACCGGAACCAGAAGCTCAGTATCTTTATAAAGATCGGGCCGGATTGCGTCAATAAGCGGCAGAAAGTTTTCTATCGACTCCATTTCACGACGCAAAACGACATCGTTTTCACGATAAACATAGGACGATATCTCGGCAGCCTCGAAACGCTTGCGCAGCTGGTCTTCCACGATGCTGATATCTTCAAGCAGGTCACGCAGTTCTACTTTTAGCAGACTAAGGTAATGAGCAGTTGTTACCGACATGTATACTCCCCAGAAGCCAAGTATAAGAGCAGCGCAAAAAGATTGCAAATAAAAGCCGGAATTTTATAAAACGAAATCAGATATCATCCATACCGGGCAGCATTGCCAGAAACTGATCGACCAGCGACGGATCAAACTGGCTGCCGCTGCAGCGCCGCAGCTCGGCAGCAGCCTGTTCGCGGTCGCGTGCGCTTTGGTACACCTGCTCGTGCCGGATTACTGCCCAGGCATCAGCCAAAGTCAGAATGCGACTGAGCAGCGGAATGGCCTCGCTGGCCTGACCATCCGGATAACCCGAGCCGTCCCAGCGCTCGTGATGATGCAGTACAATCTCGCCTACCGCCTGCAGATTGGCCGAGCCGGAAAGAATCTTGCAGCCGTACTCCGGATGCTTGCGCACCTGTGTCCACTCATCGTCGGATAGCGGACCGGCCTTGCACAGAATGGAATCCGGCAGCGAACTCTTGCCTATATCATGCATCAGGCAGGCCGAATCCAGAATTTCCATAGTAGAGGACGTAAGCTTGCGCAGCTTGCCCAGCGCCAGAGCCACCCGGCGCACCAGCTGCACATGCTCCAGGCTCTCGTGTGTTTTGTCTTGCAGTCCACTCTGCATGGAACGTGACAAGAGACTCTGGGTGGTGCCGGCGTGCTCCAGCTTGTTGCGGTACATGCGGTCGTCGGCCGTACTAAGCAGCAGGTCGATAGAATCCTCCGGGCCATGGCAGGTGGCAAAACCCAGCGCAATGCTGGGATTTACCGGCTTCAGATGCAGCTCCTGGCACTTGCGGTTAATGCGGTTGCAAACCTTGCGCGCCGCCGCCTCGGCAAAACCGGGCAGGAGAATAACGAACTCGTCGCCCCCCAGCCGGCAGACACTGTCCGACTCGCGGCACGCGCTGCGCAGAACGCCGGCCACTGCCACCAGCAACTGGTCACCCGCCTTATGACCAAACAGATCGTTGGTAACCTTAAGCCCGTTCATGTCGCCCAGAATAACCGTAAACGGAAACTGCTGACGCAACTCCAGCAGCTTTACCTGCTCGTCGAACCAGGCACGGTTGTAGAGGCCGGTCAGCTTGTCGTGGTAGCTGAGATATTCGATCTTCTCATCAGTGTTCTTGATATTGGTAATATCGTAGAGAATACCGCGCTCGCGGATGGCCTCGCCCTTGTCGTTATACTCAAGGACCGTGTTCTCCTCCACCCAGCGCAGCTCGCCGTTGCGGCACAGCACCCGATAGCGATGTTTATACTCAGTAGCCCGCCTCTCGCGCATGCCGTGCACCAGGCTGCGGGCCGCATCGCGGTCGTCGGGATGGATAAAATCCCAGTAGTCCTTCAGGCTGCCCGAGTAAAAATCTTCCGGCGTATAACCGTAACGGCGCACATTGTCGGTAACGAATTTGGCCGGCACATCCAGGATGAGCGCCCACTCGAACACCACCACATCACTTTTTTCGATAACCTCATAAGCCTGGCTAAGTCGCCGGTTCAGCTCCTCCAGCTCCTTAGTGCCGGAATCCACCCGCTCGGCCGACTGCTGCAGCTGCTTGAGCGTGGCCCGCATGCGCGCGGTAAGATCCTTGCGCTTCTGCACACTCAGACTGGCCCGGTCCTCCAGCGCCCGGGATATTTCGGAGAACAGGATTTCCATATCCACCAGAATTTTATCAGGCATCTCCGGCAACCCACCCCGCTGTTTTCAGTGCGCACCCCGTTTCAGACGCTTTTCGAAGCCATCCCGACTGATAAAATTGGTAGAATCGGTACACTGCCCGCCTGCATAATAACGGATATAGGGCACCGACCGGTTGCCGAAATGATTCTCTTTAAATGACATAAAATCCTCGAACCAGGTCTCGCGGTCGTATTCTACATAGAAGATTTGCACATCATCGCTCTTGCCGAACCCGTTCAGCCAGCTGCGCATCATCAACCACTGCGGACACCAGCTCTGGGTAAGGATCACCGCCACATGAGCGGCCGATTTGATAATATCGTCAGCGAACTCGCCATGCTGCATGGCATAGTCGCA
>JAHIWF010000334.1 GCA_018815555.1 Spirochaetota bacterium
CCGCATGAACAGTGCTGCGCCGCTAATTCAAACTATTCAGGAAATGGCAGTGGCGGCAGCCTTCCAGGATCCCCGCTTCCCGCCGCTTAACCAGGCCGAACTGGCTCTCGTGGATATTGAACTATCCATATTAAGTCCAATAAAAGCAAGCAAACCTAAGCTGGTCCAGCCCGGCTTGCATGGTGTACATCTGCATTTCCATGGCAATTCGGGGGTTTTCCTGCCGCAGGTGGCTACAGAACAGGGCTGGGACCGTGAAACTTTGCTGGAGAATCTTTGCTACAAGGCGGGTGTCCCTTCCGGTTCACATCTGTTACCTGGAGCTGTGCTGCAAACGTTTACGGCCTTCGTGTTCGGCGAAAAGCAACTCGAACAGTTTAAGTAATACCCGCGCTAATCAGCTGCAGTGGGCAAGGTCACCCAGCCGAGCGTTTCTAATAAGGGTTGCCATGCCCAGGAAGCCGGCAGTATGCAGTTCCGTTCTGTTCCGGCCCCGGTTTTTTGCTTTATATAAGGCATGATCAGCATCATCCAGCAATATTCTTGCACTCAAGCCGAGGCGTCCTTCGATCATCCGTCCACCAAGACTGATAGACAAACCGACCGACTGAGCCCCGCATTTAATTCTTATTTCCAAAACGGCTAAGCGAATACGTTCGGCGATATCAAACAGACCTTCTTCGTTGCAGTTGGAAACCAGAATACAGAATTCTTCCCCGCCAAAACGGGCTACGCAATCTTCATGCCGGGTTTTCTGTTTCAGGACTTCTGCCAAAGCCACCAAGGCTTCGTCTCCGGCCAGGTGCCCGTAACTATCATTAAAATTCTTGAAGTGATCGACATCTAGCATCAGCAGGCCGGAGCGCACTCCATGACGCTGGGCGTGTGCATATTCTTCGTCGATACGTTTTACAAAATAGTCATGGGTAAAAAGACCGGTTTTGGCGTCCGTTATCGAACTTTCGTGGTGCAAGCCATTCTGGATACTGATCGAAAGAAAACGCATCATTCTGTCGATATACAATTTTTCAAGCTCGTTATAGGAGGCCCCGACAACTTTAGCGCCTAGTATGACGATGCCATACAGACCACCAATACCCTGCATTGGAAAAATCAGTTCAGGACCAAGTTCACGAAAATCCGTTCCAAACAAATCCTGCCCCAGCTCGTCGGCCAGTTCGGTAAAAAGAACAGGCACACTGCGGTCGTTAAAATAGCCTGCTAAAATATCGTAATATAATTGTGGAATTACCGCTGTATCCGGCTGCAGATTGCGGTAGCAGTACTGGCGGAGCGGCTGGCCGCGTGGCGGTTGTATGATAAAAGCCAGGAATTGCGGAATAAAGCGATCCAGAATCCGGGAGATAAACGAATCAAAAATCTGGTCAATTTCAGTGTGTGATATCAGCGCAGCGGCATCATTAATAATTTTTTCAAGTTCCCGGTTTTCCTTGCGCAGGTCAGCCAGATCGTCAAGCGCACCAGCCTTCTGCAAGCGATTAAAGTGTTCAAGGATATCTGAATTGACCAGTTGGACCTTATCACTCATGCATCAGCTGCCACGCCGGTCTGCGATGCCGGAAGCCTGAGCCCCGGATGCTGCAAATTTTTTACTCAAGAACAGTGCACAGTAGCAATGCCCGTGTTCTTCTATATCCTGCCATGAGTAAGTGCAGGGACACAGTACATCGGCATCAAGCTCGCGGCTGCCTTCGGTATCGCGACATGGACAGAGGTAGTATCCATAGCGGTTAAAATTGACAGTCAGACCTTCGACAAGTGAATCAGTAAATTCTTTATCCGGGTTTACCAGCCAATTTTGTTTTTCTGCGACCATGCGGGTAAACAGTGCTGTCTGTTCGATGGTTTTTTCCGGCATCAGGCTATCCCCAGCTTCTTTTTCCACTCTTCTTCAACGAAACCGACCAAAGCCTCCTTGCCATCAAAAATGACAAAGGGAAAGGCAACTGCGGTACCAAATTCATCCAGCAACTCTTTTTTTATCGCAGTTTTTTGATCAAGGGTAATCTTATCCAGGTGTGCGTAGGAGTAGGCAAAATGATTAGTCTCCAGAAACACCAAAGCCCGCTTACAAAAACCACAGGTAGAAAGACTGAATACGACTATTGCCGGTTGTTTTTTGTCACCTTCGACTGTTGTATATTCCAGTGTTTCCCGCATTATTGCTCCTTGTCTTGGTATCAGCGGCCGGTCTTAAGCCACTGTATTTCTGATGTATAGGTATTGTCAACCTGTATTGCGGATACGGTGCCGCTGATAGCAACGCCGTGCTTAATGCCGATCAGGCTGCTGCCGTCTTCACTTAGCCGAAATTCCCAACGGAAAGCCCGAGCTTGCTTGGCAATTTGCAGTGCCAAGGGGTGATCTATATTCTCGGTCCGGTACAGGCGTGGATCATTTACCTGATTCTGCACAATTTCAATCCACTCACCTTTGATTGTATATTTTAGCCGCAGTGTACCTCCAGCTGACATCACTGCAACACCAGTACCGTTTATGAATAGCCGTACCGATTCCAGGTTGCGATCGCCACGCCAGGTACCAACCAGATCGGCTGCCTCCGGCCTTATATTGTAGTTGACTACTGCCTGGACTTCCTCAACCTCAGGCAACTGATCACCGGATCGCGTCAAAGCTTGATTGACTCCCGGCGACTGTACCGTTTCTACATCGCTGCTGCCGCTGTCCTGCCGCTGGAACAAGTTACGGGTAAGTATGCGTGAGCGCAAAATCATATCGTTTACCGAGTTGTAGGTATCGCTGACCATCAAGGTTTCGCCGCTTGATACTCGGGTATTGGAAAGCGATACGACATACATTTCTCCGGCCTTTAATACCGATCCGCTGACAATATAATCGGCCAATAAAAGATTCTCGGTAGCGATAACAGAGTTGTCAACACCCAAGGCCAGTGTGTTCAGAACCTCGGAAAGCACCAGGGCCCTGCCGCTGTCATCGGTAACCCTGAATGAGCGCAGCTCGACGATATGTGAAGCCACCAAGCGCTCGAGAGTATACAGCTCAGCCTGACTAATACCTTCTCCGGAGAATGTATTGATGCGCACCACCGGAACCACTTGAGCGAAAACACCGGCAGTCGTAACCATAATAATGAGAAAAATAATTAAACGTGTAAATCCGACAGGTAGCTTCATCATGCTCTCCTATTCGGTTCCCGGGCGGAAGATTTTCCGGAAAAATCTGACTATTGCGTTCCAGATTCTGCGGAAAAAACCGGGGTTTCGCAAGCGTTCGAGTCTGGCCAGGCCATCTTCTACTTCATCTCGGGTAAGGGCCGAACGATGCATGTTTTCATCCAGCTCAAGTTCCAGCATATCTCCGGCGGCTTTTTCGTGGATAACGATAGCATTAATAGTGTTCCAGGATAGGTATTTAGCTGCGGCAAGTCGCCGTCTGCCGGCAATCAGTACATTCTTGCGGTTAATGATGATTGGATGAAGTTGACCGTACTTGGCCATGCTCTCAGCAAGCCCGGTAATATCACCAACATCTTTACGGATGCGACGCCGGATTTTTATGCTTTTAAGAGCAATCTGCAATACACACCCCCGTCAATTACTTACAAATGTAAACCCTATCAGCAGTTTAATCAAGTAAAGACGGAGAGTACTCCTCGGTTACAGTTTCATCGCCTGCACTAGATTCAGGATTCTGCCCTGAATCACTAGTGCTAGCATCATTGATACCGGAATCTATACTAGTATCGGTATCAGACCACTCAAACTGCAGAACTGGACTTTCAGTATCCTCTGCCTCGATATCCGGATAACTAGGAACAAGGGTAGAATTTTGCAAACGCAGTAGCAAGGCTTCCATATCGGACAGATCCACGTTCAAATTGGTTTCTATTTGTACAGGAGCAAAGTTATTGCCCTGGGTCTGCAGCCGCCGAATCGTTTCTTCGGCGTATTCAGACTTAAACTGATGCAGGTCACAGTATTTAAACGGCTGGGTGCCTTCATAATAAGTAAGTGCAATAGTTCCCTCATCGCAATACTCTGTAGGAAGCAAGCCGGATTTACTGCACACTTCCACTTCTACCAAGCCGGTCTGGGGCCGTACAAAATCCTTAAACGGCAAACCCTTATGAATTTCAGCCATATACGAGGACCAGGCGGTTCCGGCAATCGCCGCACCGGACTGGTTAACACCAAGTGAGTTGCCGGGCAAGTCAAAACCAAACCAGATTGCAGTTGTCATATGTGGGGTAAAACCAACAGTCCAGGCATCTGCCCAGTTCTGGGTTGTTCCGGTTTTGCCGGCGGACGGAATGGTAAAATTGCGGCCGTTTTCATCCTTGTAGGTAAAAAGACTACCTTGCCGGGTGGGCCAGGCCAAAGTACCGTCACGTACCACTTCCTGCAGCATTTTGGTCATGATAAAAGCATTTTGGGGCGAGATGACCTGTATGGCAGAACCTTTTTGTTTCTGCTGAGTCCTAAGCTCTTTTTCTGGCTCTAAAATGACCCGTCCATCCCGGTCTTCGATAGAGCGGATAGCCAGTGTTGTTATTTCACGGCCCTGGTTGGCGAATGTACCGAAGGCCCTGGCCATCTGCAGCGGAGTAACACCGATAATGCCCAAGGCCAGGGGATATACCCGGGGGAAGGTATTACGAATAGTTGCAGGATCGGTAATGCCCAGCAAAGCAGAAGAACGGTTAATGGCAGCATCGAAGCCGATAGTATCAAGAATCTTGATGGAAGGAATATTCATGGACTTGGCAAGCGCATACCAGGTCAGAACCTGTCCCTTCCACTCGCCTTTATAATTGAGTGGAATATACGGGGTGCCGTCTTCATTATAGAAAACCACCGGCGCATCGTAAATGAGTGAACCCATGGTAATGGAACGCGAATCAATGGCCGCCGAATAATATAACGGCTTGAAACACGAACCGGGCATGAGTGTGCCCTGCGTTGCCCGGATACGCTGATTAGATTGGCTGTACTCTGAGCCGCCAACCAAGGCCATGATATACCCGGTCTCATTATCTATGGTAATCAGGGCTCCCTCTACCTTGTTTCGCTCCGTATCGGTTTTTACTGCTGAATAACTGGCATTGGTAAGTTGCTTCAAGTCAGAGAATCCGAACATGAGCGCATAGGCATCAACTAAAGGATTAACTGAATTTTTGTAATACTCCAAAACCTGAGTTTCCAGCTTCTTCTCCTGGAAGAAGACATCCTCCAGGTTGAATGCCAGGCTAAAAAGTTCAGCCATTGGTGCATACAAACGTTCAGCCTCGGCCCAGCTCTTGGTGCTAGCCCGCTGATATTCAGTGTTCACCTGCTGCAGATACCGCTGCATAATGCGATCCGCTGCAGCCTGATAATCCAGATTCAAGGTAGTATGCACCGTCAGTCCGTCTTTATATAAATCGATGGATCCGTACAAAATATCTGTCAACTGCCGGTGAACATATTCACTGAACCAGGGAGCTTCATCCTCCCGCATATAATAAGCGCCTAAAGATGAGCGTGTATAATCATAATTATCCCAATAGAGGGTAAAGGACGAATCGGCTTCTTCTTTACTTACATAGCCCAGTTCGATCATTCTATCAAGAACCCGCCGCGAACCATCCCGCGAGGTATTGGGATTGATGATCGGATTATACTTGGTCGGCTCCGAGAGCATGGGTACCAGAACGGCAGCTTCCGCTACAGTAATTTCCCTGGCCGAATGACCAAAAAAATACTTACTGGCGGCTTCAACACCATACACGCCTGGTCCCATTATCATGCGGTTCATGTACATTTCCAGAATTTCGTGCTTGGTAAAGCGCCGCTCCAGCTGCAGGCCATACCATAATTCACGCAATTTGCGGGTATAAGTTATTTCTTTACGGTTTAGGAACAGGGTTCCGGCCAGCTGCAGAGTAATGGTTGAGCCACCGCCTAGATTGCGGTTAGTAAGCTTCCCCCAGACCGCTCGCATATAACCACGAAAAGTAAACCCAGGATGAGTCCAGAAGGTATGGTCCTCCCGAGCAATTACCGCATCGATAAGGTGCTGAGGCAGCTCGGTTAACGATACCAGCTCGCGTTTTTCGTTGGAAACAAATTCGGTAATCAGGCGGCCATTGATGTCCAGAATCCTGGTCGGCAAGGCCGGATCGAAGGCCCGAAAATTTTCTTCGGACATTTCATTCCAGGTAGAGGCGATGGCGACACCGGCAAGAATACCGAAGACGATAGCGAATAATGCCGTTAGTGAAGCAAATATGATGAGCGCAAGGCGCAGACGTTTGTTGACCATTTGGCCACAGCTTACGACAAAGCCGATAATTTGGTCAATGCGTGCAATCCTTTCAAAGCTTGTTATTTACCAGCAAAAAAAGGTACACTGCGACTATGTCCCGCATCTATCTTGACTGGGCTGCCAGTGCACCGGCAACTGAAGCCGCCCTGGACAGCTTTACCCGGATTGCAGCAACCAATTACGGAAACCCATCCAGCCTTCATTACGAAGGCAAAGCTGCTGCTGCATTGCTGTCCGCCGCCCGCAGTGCTGTGGCATCCAGTCTGGGTATATCCCAAAACCGGGTATACTTTACATCCGGCGGCACCGAATCCTGCCAAATACCGCTGCTCAGCCTGCTAAGGAAGCAGCACAGCGAAAAAACTACTATACTTGTTTCGGCGATTGAACACCCGGCAATATTTAATCAGTGCACAGTCTTGGCTGAAGCCGGTTTTACGGTAAAAACCATCCCGACAACTTCGATCGGCCGTGTCGAAGCGGAAAAGCTGGCCAGGCTGCTGGATACATCGGTGGCATTAGTAGCCATAATGGCGGTAAACAACGAAACTGGCATAATCCAGGATATGGACACCATTGCAGAAGTCATCAAGAACTCAGCAGGCAGGAAACCCTTTATTCTCTGTGATACTGTGCAGACTGCCGGAAAAATTCCGCTTAACTTCGACCTGGACTGGATAGACGCATACACACTCAGCAGCCACAAACTGGGTGGCCTGCGCGGCGCTGGTGCGCTTATCCTGCGTAAGCCGCTGCAGGTCCTTGCCCTCGGTGGCGGGCAGGAACAGGGCTTGCGTTCAGGCACTGAAAATATTGCAGCCATTCAGGCCCTTGCTGTGGCCTTGGCCGAAAGCATGCAGCAACTGCCACAAAATCATGCTGCCGCCGCTGCGCTGATGGGGCAGCTGATTTCCGGCCTGAGGTCAATTCCCGGAGTATGTATCCTGCCCGAAGAGCGCGGTGCCAAGGATGAGCGTTTTAGCCCCTATATAGTCAATGCGGCCTTCCCGGGCCTTGTTGGTGAAACTTTTTTACGCATCCTGGACGACCATGGGATAGCCGTCTCGACCGGTTCGGCCTGTTCCGGCAGCGGCAAAAAACGCCGGGTACTGCAGGCTATGCAGGTGCCTGTAGCGCAGGCCCAGTCGTCAATCCGAATTTCTATCGGCAGCAGCACTAGCCCTGCCGAAATCGACCGCTTTCTTGAGATCGCACAGGCACAATACCAACGCTATAGAACCTGAAACCGCTCAGGCAGAAAAATGGAGAAAAACTATGGATATCATATATTTGCTAAAATTGGGTGAGATTCACCTGAAAGGCGAAAACCGTAAACAGTTTATCGAGCTGCTGCGGGTCAATCTGCGTCGCAGGCTTGAAGCCATACCACACAAACTTATCGTGCGGGACGGACGCTTTTTTCTGTATGCGCCAGACTCATATGACGCGGACGTCAGTTCAATATTGAACAGGCTGCCGGGCATTAACGGCTGGGCTCGCAGCAAGGCTACTGCAAAGGACCTGCCGGCAATTATTGCAGCCGCACTAGAAGTATATAAAAACCGCCTCGACCAGGGCTTTGTTAGTTTTAAGGTTGAATCGCGCCGGGCTGACAAAGGTTTTGCGCTAGATTCCTATGCTCTTTCCCGCGAGCTCGGGCACGAAATCTGTGAAAAATACCCCCAGGCCAAAGTTGATGTGCACACTCCGGATACAGTAATAAATGTAGAGGTCCGCGAGCAGGTGTATGTGTATGCGGATAGTGAAAGCGGAGTGCGCGGCCTGCCGGTGGGTTGTGCCGGGAAGGGACTCTTGTTGCTATCCGGAGGCATCGATTCGCCGGTAGCCGGTTTTCATATGCTGCGACGCGGGCTTGCCCTAGAAAACCTGTATTTTAATGCCTACCCCTACACCTCGCACGAGGCCTGGGAAAAGGTTAAAAGCTTGGCAGAAGTGGTAGCCGGATATGGTGGTCCTATGCAGCTGCATACCCTGCACTTTACCGAGATTCAGCTGAAAATAAAAAAAGATGCTGCAGCCAACTGCAGCACCCTGTATTTCCGGGCAGCCATGATGCTCAGTGCCGACCGGCTATGTAAACAACGGCGGCTTAACAGCATTGTTACCGGGGAAAGTCTGAGCCAGGTAGCCAGCCAGACTGCCGAGAATATGCGCTTCAGCCAGTCATATACTGACATGGCGGTCTTACGACCGCTTTGTGGTACCGACAAGGAAGACATAATACGTACGGCACGGAAAATTGGCACCTACGAAATATCAATACTGCCGTATGAGGACTGCTGCGTTCTGTTCAGCCCCAAGTATCCAGTTATTAAAGCAGATTTTGAACAAGAACGCCGATCGTTTGACCGGCTGAACCTGGGGCCGATGATCGAAGAAGCTCTGGCCAGCTGCGAAACAATTACAGTACAGCCGAAAACAAGCGGCTGTAAAGCTTAATCATGCAGTTACCTTAAGCACATCGCCGATAATACGCTCCAGTTCCTTTTCGGGCAGTGCGCCGGCGGCCATGCGCGGATCTTCGCCAAGCGGAATAAACAACAGCGTGGGAATACTCTGAATGCCGAACATTCCGGCAAGCTCCTGCTCTGCCTCGGTGTCAACCTTATAGATTTCCAGCTTGTCCTGGTATTTCTTGCCAAGTTTTTCCAGTACCGGCGCGACCATCTTGCAGGGACCACACCAATCGGCGTAGAAATCGATAATAGCCGGAACAGCACCTTTGTACTTCCACTCTTTATTATTCTCGTAATCGAAAATCTTTTCTTTGAATTCACTCAGGGTAATGTTATGTGGCATTGTAAGCCTCCTTTAAATTTTCTAAGTTGAATATATATAATATTTAATATATAGTCAACACTATCGATAAAAAATATACAAGAAGAGCGGTTAGGTAGTCAGCTTGAGCCTAAACCGATCTTGCCTGCGAATCATCTCTACTATAAACTAAGCCAAATGGAGGAGCATATCATGCCTAAAGCTGATTTTTTTGATAAAACCATTTCGGAATGGCAAAATGAACGTGAGGCGCTAAATGAAATTGTTCTGGATTCGGCAAATCTGGAACTTAAGCGTTTCTTTAGCCTGGATGGCCAAACCTATCGGGCCGGAACACTTGATGCAAAAACCAAGGAGCTGCTGGGATTGGTGGCCAGTTTGGTGCTGCGCTGCGACGATTGTATTCTGTATCATACAATACGCTGTTATGAAGAAGGTGTCAGCAAGGCGGAATTTGGCGAAGCTTGTAATGTTAGCCTGATCGTAGGCGGCAGCATAGTTATACCCCACCTGCGCCGGGCGTTTGCCCGCTGGAAAGAACTGGAAAACTAAAAAGAAAGGCTGCCGACATTACGGCAGCCTTTCTCGATATTAACAGACAAAATTAAAACCAGAATCGCAGACCAAATGCTCCTTGTAATCCGAATTCCGGGAATACTATAGGATCAGATAACCTGATAGCAAGTGTAGGAGCAACTTCTAAAAATAGTTCTAGATTTTTAAGTGGCCACACATTAAGACCGAAGGGGAAACGGCCACCAACTAGTAATGCGTTTTGATATCCAATATAGAAACCTGGGCCGAGATAATAATGAATGAAGTTGACCAAAGGCTGATTCAAAATCCAATAATCACCGGTAAATCCAAACGAAAAAACATCTTGACCAAGAGTAAATCCGACACCCATCAAGAAGGGAACTTGGGCTAATTTTAATGAAAGCATCAAATTAGATCCTGGAAGTCCTCCAATAGGATTCAATCCTGCAGCGACACCAATACCGGTTGCAAAAGTCAACGGTACAGCTACCATCACCAACAGTACCAGCAGAAAAATTACTTTCCTCATGATTCCTCCTAAAAATATTCTATCACCTCATTATAGAGAGTACCCTTATAACAATCAATATACCGAAATATAGATTAGAATAATTCCCTTTCTAGTTGTTTAATAAATTTAGTATGACTTCAAACTAATATACTCAGTTTTTTTGCACTAGCAAATATGAATCAAAAATAAATAAGAATGATAACAGAAAAACCTCTTGACTAAAAAACCTCATTTTTGGTAATGTACTGCCTGTAAGCCACGTCCCCTTCGTCTAGTGGTTAGGACACCGGGTTTTCATCCCGGCAACAGGGGTTCGACTCTCCTAGGGGATAAACAGAAAAGCTCAGCTGAAAAGCTGGGCTTTTTTGTTTATGGAGAGTCGAACCGGAAGCGCGTCCCGTTAGGGCTTGGCGCACGACGCGCCAAGAGCGCTGTAGGCGGCTTTTTCAAGAGCACACGATGTGCTCGCAGAAAAAGCGACTCTCCTAGGGGATTCGCCGATACGGCGCAACAAAGACCCGACCGCAAGGTCGGGTTCATTTTTTAAAGGAGAGTCGAATGCAAGGAGTGTCCCGCCAGGGCGTGGCGCATGGACGCGCCACGAGCGACGCAGCCGGCCTGAACAAGGGCGCACGATGCGCCCGCAGTGAAGGCGACTCTCCTAGGGGATTCGCCGATACGGCGCAACAAAAAAGCTCAGCTGAAAAGCTGGGCTTTTCTGTTTATGGAGAGTCGAACCG
>JAHIWF010000335.1 GCA_018815555.1 Spirochaetota bacterium
CCGAGAAACAGGGGCAGCTGAACACCCCCGGGCACCCTGGTCAATCCGGGGTATCCCTGGCATACAGCAGATATTATTAATCCAGGCGCGTAGATCGATGCTCCTGAATTATCCAGCTGCCCTTGCGCAGTATCAGTGTTATCAGGTCGTCACGTCTTTCTATCTGCCCGTCGGCATGCCAGGTATACTGTACGCGTGCCTGCATTTTTTCTTCACCTTCGGCCTGCAGCGACAGGATGACCAGCTCCTCAACGCCCCACTTGAGATCCGCCGCTCCGGCCGCAGCTGCCTCCTCCGGCGGCATCAGCATTCGCGAGCCTTCTGCCGCATTGCGGATGGTAGTAACTGCTGCCATTGTATACAGCGAATTGCCGAAGGGGGAAGCTGACGGCTTTACCAGCACTGAATCGACAAAGGCTATATCAAGCTCGTTTACGGCCTTAAAGAAATGGATGACTAAAGTCTCCGGCATCATGCCGGCGCTTAGTGGCGGCTTGAGCTTGTTCTGTACTGCCGGAATAATCAGTGCGGCCGCGAAAACCAGAATTAGTGCTGTCGCAATCAGCGGCATCCGGTGTTTTTGCAGTGTTGTGCCCGCAGCATAAAGCCGGCGACAGAACTTGTCTTGCTGGCGGGCAAAGCGGAGGCGGCTAGCAGAAAGCGCTTCCAAACAGTCCTCGGCCAATAATATCCGGCCGATTTTCAG
This sequence comes from Spirochaetota bacterium, assembly GCA_018815555.1. Classification (GTDB taxonomy): domain Bacteria; phylum Spirochaetota; class Spirochaetia; order Treponematales; family UBA12059; genus UBA12059. Next base: position 707 of record JAHIWF010000335.1, read on the forward strand.
CCATTCCGCCAGAATGAACTCTGGATTAATAGCACTGTCTTTTCCGCCTCGTTTGCTGTCGCTGTTGGCAGGGGTGAGGCTGCCTGGGGAACTGTGCACTGTGTTTGCGAGGAATTGTCGCAATTGCGGATTAAGGCGATACTTGTCCTGGTAGAGGGCAGGTAGGTAGAAGCCAGCTTGCCGGCTGTAATTGCCAGGTGAATTTGGCCTGAGCTTTGCCAGTATCTGCAATGCCAGCTGGTTTTGCAGGCTCAGCAGGTCCAGCATATCAGCCGCTGTATCCGGCCGGCGGCTGCCCGCGCTGGTCAGGCTCAGTATAATGAAACCACGCGCCTGCAGGCGCAGCCTGGAAAAATCTATCTGACCGGCTTTCAGCAAACCCTGCTGTATGGCGTGGCTGAGAGCCAGCATAAGCTGGCCGATCTGGACCAGGCTGGCGGCGGCCCAGGGTTGGGTACTGCTTTGGGGCGGAATGCAGACAAGCAGCTGGCCCAGGTGAGTGCTGGTGCCGATGATTTTTAGTTCCAGGATCTTGCCGTCGTTATCAATTTCATGGCAGCGGGCGTCAGCCAGACGTTCCATCAGTGCGGCATTGACCGATCGCGCCGGGGCTACTGCAAAGCCGGAAGCAGGCAATCCGTTGCAGTCCAGCTGCTCAATAAAGTTGCTTTCCTGTGCTTGTGTACTCTGTTCCATGAAAGCTACTGTAGCATTGTATTGCCGTTCTGCACAATCAGAACCGGCTGTCCACAATGCAATGCTACAGGGAACTACTGCCCAGGTTTCCAGTCGCAGGGGTTGGAGACAGCCAGCAGGCGGAAGCCATATTTTTCAGCTATAGGCCGGCTCATTGGGCTGGCGTCGATAGTCAGGAATTTATAGCCGCGCTGTACTGCCTCCTGGGCCCGGGCTGCCAATACTGCCGTATAGGCACCTTGTTTACGATAAGCTTCGAGCGTCGCACCGCCCCAAATGCTGGCAAAGGGTGAATGTTCCGGGAAATCAATGCGGGCTGCACAGACCGGTAGGCCGTCTATATACGCTACATAAGCGCTCATGCGCTCGGGCTGGTTTCTGATGGTTTTCAGCACCGCGGCTACCCAGTGGCCATCGTCGTCTGGCCAGGTTGCTTTATTTACGGCTGCGTAATCAGCCTGCGTTATTTCGTCCAGTGCCTTGCGCACCTCTACTGCCGGAGCCCGACGCAGGGCCTCCGGCAGCGAATCCAGTTCCAGCACCATAACAGCTTCATCTTCACCGATGCTGAAGCCCCGGGCGGCCAGAAGCTCTTTCAGGTTGGCAGGTTGGTCATGTGAATACAATTTCCATTCAAATCCGTTCTTGTATGAACTATAGAAATCCTGTTCAGCGGAAATTGCATCATCCGCAGTGGCGGCGTTGAGCGCGGACCAGATGACAAAATTATGACCGCCATCCAGGCTGGTCATGCGGATTGTGCGGGCGCTTTCATTGCGCTCGTAATCCGGATAGGCCGCGCCTCTCCGTTCGTAGCGGTCGTAAAGCGCCAGTAATTCTGC
>JAHIWF010000039.1 GCA_018815555.1 Spirochaetota bacterium
AGGAATACCAACCACCCGGCGGGCGGCTTCCAAAACCAGAAGTATACCGATTATTCCAACTACCAGATCTATCGGTGTTACCCGACCGGCCCTGGTAACCAGAGAAGAATATTCCCAGATAATATAGAGGGGAGCCAGCGCTCCCAGCCCGGCCAGAGCCCAGTCCAGGGGATGAATCCGGCTGCGCGACCATTTTTTGCTTGCAGGATATAATAGATAAATCAATACCAAACCGAACGACAAGTGCGCGGCGCGCTGGATCATAGCATCCAACACTCCGAAAATAGCGGTGTATAATTGGAAACAGGTAAATACAATGGCTATTGCCGCGATTACCCTGCCCATGAATCCGCCAAGCACCCGGTAGTCGGATTCTTTGTCAAATTTTTTCAGGATTTCCTGACTGTTCACCTCTGCTTCAGCCGGTGAAACAGACTTATTGCTATCACTCATCAAAAACCTCGTAGTGTGGCAGCCGCAGGATCAGTGCCGACCCCGCAGGATAACCAGGTCACCTGGATTAAAAAGATCAGAAAAGGCAAAAAAACTTTCTGCCGTACGGATACCATGCCCCGGCACCGGTGAAACCCGCACTGGAATTTCAGTAAAGCGGCGGGACATTTCCAATACAAAGCGCCCGTCTACCATACTAAAGCCGTTCTCGCTGCCGGAAGGCATCCCGGTGCTGGTCTGTGCATACCGGACATGGTGCAGAAGCAGGGTATCGTCATCAGCAATTGAAAAATCTTCATCAACCAGACTCAGGTTAATGGAATGCATAAAAACATGGCTGAAGGAGCCATCAGAAAGCGGCAGCCGCTTCCGTACCTGCCCCTGCTCATCCAGTAATAATAATTCCGGGCCTGACTCTGGCCCAGTACACGAAAGGGACAGCAGGACCAAGAGCAGCACAATAAAAAAAAGCTTCTTGATACATCGCTCCCGTACAGAAAGCAGTATTTATCGCTGCTTTATGCAAACCGGAGATCCGGTGATAGTTCCACCGGATCTCCGCTGCGACTTCAGCTTAACTGCAAAACTTATTTTGCTGAACGATAGTAGCGCTCGGCACCGGGATGCAGAGTCAGCGACATACCATCCTGAGCATTGGCCAGAGTAATATTGGCACCCTGACTGTGGGCGGCCGACAGCCGGCTGTTGTTCTCGAACAGTTCCTTGGCCATGGTCTCAACCACACCGGTATCAAGTTTTGCACTGATCGCCAACATGGCCTTTACGGCAACAGTCTGCACATTGCCCGTAACACCCTTATAAGTATTTCCAGGAACAGTCTGCTGGGTATAGAAGGGATATTTCTGGATCAGGCTGCTGATAATGGCCGGAGAAATATTGACCAGAGTAATATCCTTGGTGGCAGCGATATCCTGTACCGCGCTGGTCGGATAACCGGCAGTAAGGAAGGCTGCATCCACGTTACCGTCTTTCAGGTTGTTGGCAGCTTCGGCAAAGGACAGGTACTGTACCTTGATATCATTATAGGTGATACCGGCGGCTTCCATGATCTGGCGGGCATTGGCTTCCACACCGGAACCGGCAGCACCTACAGCCACGCGCTTGCCGCGCAGGTCTTCTACACTGTTAATGCCAGCGGAAGTTAAGGCGATAAGCTGGCAGGTTTCCTGATACAGGGTGGCAAAACCGCGCATGTCGGCAAAAGCATTGTCTTTGAACATTTCCAGGCCATTTACCGCATAATAAGCGATGTCGTTCTGGACGAAGATTACATCGACCTTGTTATCCTTCAGCAGGTTAACATTGGCAACCGAAGCGCCGGTGCTCTGTGCGCTGGCATTCATGCCGGGAATCTCGGACTGCCAGATTTCAGCCATCGCGCCGCCCAGCGGGAAGTAGGTACCAGCCGTTCCGCCGGTAGCAATAGTTATAAAATTTTGTTTCGCTTTACAACCGGTAAAAACCAGCACGAGAGCCAACAGCATGGCAATCAGAAAAACTGTTTTCTTCATACAAAGACCTCCTGAAAAATATCCGGTCAGACAACCGGTAAAAACCCATTAAAAACAGGCAAAATCAGTATTAACCCGCATACCGCTTTTGTCAAGCGCATAGGCATGCACCATTTGGTGTATATACGAGTGAAATTTCAGTAATGATGGGCACCCAGCACCAGATTAAAGAAATTCGGCCGAGCCTCCATAATCGAATAGGTCACATAATATCCCAGATCAAATTTTATACCGGCAAAACGAATATTAAAAATTAACCCGCCGCCGACCGAAGCATGCCAGTCGGCCAGGACATAATTCAGGTTATCCACCAGGGCCGCATCAAAGAAGCCGAACAGTTCGGGAACCAGTATTTTATCACGCGGCGCGGCAGCAGTCGAGAACAGCGGCAGGAAATTGAAGCGCAGATCAAGATTGTTTACCAGCTTAAGCCAGGTATCATAACGGCCGCTGTCGATACCGCGCACGGCACCACCGGGAGCCCCGGACAGACTAAAGCCGCCAACCCGACGGCGTGCCAAGCCCGGGATGCCTTCAGCAGTACCCAGCAGAGCATCGGCTATAAAGCGCTCGGTAAGGTACAAACCAAACTGGTCACTCTCCAGTATTGGCAGATACAGCCGACCGGAAGCATTCAGCCGCACATAGTCGGCCGCACCGAATACGCTGTTAAACGCCGCCCCCGGGGCCCAGTCTACCGAAACTTCGGCCGCAGTACCGCTGTTAGTTTGCAGCAGCGGATTAAAGTCCAGCGCATCCCAGAACAGACCGGCAAACAAAGAACTTTCCCAGGCTCCTGCCCGGTCGGGCAGCGTCGAAGCCTCGATAGCGGCAGGAGCCTCAGCGTCAAACACATAGCTTTCGTATAAAGATTTAAAGAAAAAGCGGCCGAACAGATTGTTTTTTGCCAGAGCCGGATCGTAAAGCAAGCCAAGCTCCAGACCGAGTTTGCCGCTGCCGAAAGCCTTCTTGAAGGCTGCCGACTCATCACCTGCCGCTAAAACCATATCGGCACTGTCGCGATAATAAGCATCTCCGACATACCCGCCACCGGCATATAGCAAAACACGACTCTCGGCTCCCGGGATCAACTGAAGCCCTTTCAAACCGCCATATAATTCAAGCTTCCACATGTCAAAGCCGGCCAGCCCGAAATCAGCCGTTATCCCGGATCCGCCAGCGACGTCCTGGGCCGACAAACCAGCAAACAGACATAAAAGCAAAAGAACAACAAGAACCCCACGAAATGCACGCATATATACAGCCTCCCGATAAAAAATACTTAGTTCCATTTGAGTCTACAATCGGCATAATGTCAACTAATTTTCAGCAGGTAAATTAATCGTGGCCTCAGGAATAAATACCAGTTTACACATTCAAATATATAATTTACTATATTGCCATGAGAACCAGTACCACACCGCTGCGTGCAACCGATATACGGGAACGCAACGAAAAAATAGTCCTCCGCCACATCCGCAACAGCCAGGAACAAGGACTGTCCCAATCCGAGGTAGTACAAAAAACCGGCCTGAAGGCTCCGACCGTATTCCGCATCTATTCACGGCTGGAAACCCTCGGCCTGATCGAGCCGCTGTTGGCAAAAGGCGAGGCCGGTGAAAAATTGGAACGTAAAGGCCGCCGGCCGGCCGCCTACCGCATACGCCCCCAGGCCCTGTACATGATAGGCCTGGATTTCTGGGCAGAAAGCCTGACCCTGGGCATATTCGATCTGTGTGGCGACTCCGTGCTCTCGGAGAACCTTAGTCTGGACAGCGATATCGATGCCGAAGCTGTCTGCGATCTGATCGCCAACACCATCACCAGCGCAATCAAGCGGCTAAAAATCCGCCGCGAAAAAATACTCGGTGTAGGGGTTGGCGCTCCCGGGCAGGTAAACGTAAAAACCCGTGAAATTAGTTTCTATTCACGCATAAAAGGCATGACCAATTTCCCCATCGCTACCAAGCTGGAAGCCGCGCTAAAATTACCGGTAACCCTCAACAACAACTGTGCGGTTCTGGCCCTCAGTGAATTCCGCTATACCATCCGGCAAACCGACAAGTCGCTGTTCATGTTTATCCTGCGGGCCGGCGTGAATGGCGCGTTTATCAACGCCGATTCTATTTTTACCACCGCGCGGGCAACAACCATCGAAACCGGTCATATCACCATTAAGGTGGATGGGCCGGTGTGCCCCTGCGGTGCGAAGGGCTGCCTGGAGAAAATGCTGACCGAGCTGGACCAAAACGAAAGTCAGCACGGCGGCTGGCTGTTTTCCGATCTGGTACGCGACAACCTGCCCGAAGAAAGCAGCACTCCGCAGGCCGGCAAAACACTGGACCAGGCCGCAGAATATTTAAGCGCCGC
>JAHIWF010000336.1 GCA_018815555.1 Spirochaetota bacterium
CGCTCATGCGGCGGCAGACAAGCTGGCCGGCGAACTGCCGCGCCTGCGCGAAGTACAGCACAATTTGCTCGACCTGCAAGCCGGACTGGTCAAGATACAGACACAGGAAGCAAAACTGCTGACAAGCATTAGCGAAGCCGAAAAAAAAGCAAGCGGCTTGAGTGACGAGCAGGCACTCAGGCAGAGCGAACTTGAAAACATTCAAAAACTGATTGAAGAGAAAACCGGCGTACTCAAGCAAATCCTCGACGGCCGCGACCTGGCCTGGTACCAGAACGAAAAAGAAACACTGTACCGCGAACTTGGGCTAATACGGCGCATGCTCAGTTATGAAGAAGAGCGTCGGAATCTCATGCCAGGCCAGCCCTGTCCGCTTTGCGGAGCGCTGGAGCACCCGTATGTGCAGGCCGGCCTGGCGGTAGAAAATGAAACCGCCGCACGAATCAAGGCAAACGACAGCATAATGGCCAAAGCAGCCGACATCCAGGAGCAGATACAAAAAGCCGGCCAGGAAGCCCAACAGGCGGATAAAAGCGTGTATCAGCTTACGCTGCAGCAGCAGACAGAACAAGACCGCAAAAATCTGCTGTTGTCCCAGCTCGAGCAATGCCGGCAGGAACTCACAGCCCAATCCGAAAAAATACAGACCGCAGAAGCCGGTCTGCGCACGGCACTGCTGCAACTGGCTCCACCGGCGGCAGCGCAGGAAAACAGCTCCACACTGCAGGGTCCGCTGGAAGCAGAACTGGCGCGTCTGCAGGAACTGGCCAATGAGTGGAATACTCAAACAGAACAGCAGCGAAAAGCCGAGCTTCAGCTGCAGCTTCTACGGCAACAGCAGCAGGGACTGACCGCCACACTCAAACATCAGGAAGCTCAGAGCAAGACGCTGCAGAAAAAAGTGCAGGAAAAAACCCTGGCAAGAATCGTCCTTCAGGAGCAGCGCAGCAGCCTTTTCGGCGAACAGGATCCGGATGCTTTTGAGAAGGAACAGCTGGCAGCAAGCGCAACGCTCGAGGAGTGGGCCAAGCAGGCAGCCGAGGCAGTTACGACCATACGATCCCGCCTGGATGCACTCGAGGAGGCTATCAACAACCTTACAGAGCGCATTACAAAGCGCACGCCCGGCCTGCAGGCTGCGACTAGCAAATTCACAAGCGCACTGCAGCAGGCCGGATTTGTTGACGAAGCAGTCTTCATGGCCAGTCGCCTGCCACTGGCAGCAATGCGTGAACTAGAGCAAAAGCAGGCCGAACTTGGTGCGCGCAGCAGCCGGCTGGAAGCACTGCTCAAAGACCGCCTGTCCCGTATTGCCGCCGAAAAGGACAGCGGGCTAAGCCCTTTGTCGTCTGACGAACTGGCCACAATACAACAGCAGCAGGAAGAAAAAATAGGCCGCCATAACGAAGAGCTGGCCTTGCTGCGTACCCGACTACAACAAGATCAGGAGCTGCGGCTTAAAGTAAAAGGGCTCAGCACCCGCCTGGAAGCCCTGCGCAAAGAACATGCCGAATGGGCAAAACTGGATGCATTGATAGGTTCTGCCGATGGCAAGAAATACCGCGAATTTGCCCAGAACCTGACACTGCGCCAACTGCTGCAGCTGGCCAACCGTAAACTGAGCCTGCTCAGCGACCGTTACCAGCTTACAGCCAGCCAGGACAGCAACCTGGAGTTTGATATCATCGACAATTACCAGGCAGGCGAAATCCGCTCTACCCGGAACCTGTCGGGCGGCGAGAGTTTCCTGGTAAGCCTGGCTCTGGCGCTGGCGCTGGCCGGCATGTCCGGCAACCGTGCAAGAGTGGACAGTCTTTTCCTGGACGAAGGTTTCGGTTCGCTGGACGAAGAAAGCCTGGACAGCGCATTAGGCACCCTGGGCACCCTGAGCCAGGAAGGCAAACTGGTAGGCTTGATTTCGCATGTGCCCCTGATTCGCGAACGTATCGCGACGCACATCCAGGTGCAGCCGCTCAACGGCGGCCGCAGCCGCCTGTCCGGGCCGGGAGTAAGCCACGAACTGTAACACTGTTAAGCAATACAGTTCCGTCGCCATTCATCCGTCCGACAAGCGCGCTCGGCGGCTATCAGGCTGCCCCAGGCTGCCCCAGGCTACCCCAGGCTGCCCCGGGCTAGCCAACGTAAGCAAATGCTGCAGCCAGAGGCGGCCTGGTCGGTCTCAGCGGCTGACCAATGAAGTCAGGAACTCACGGGCAAATTCTTCCGGCCCCAGCTCGCGGTTCAGGATGCGGTAGACACCCAGGCAGATCGGCAGATTCAGTTTTTTATCACTGGCTATCTTGCGCACAAAACTGGCCGCAACCGCGCCTTCGGGCAGATACGGCAGCTTAGCAATGTTGGTAATAAGGTCTTCGGCACTGCTGAACTGCTGCAGAATATTCTTTTCTACGATATCACGGCCGAAACGGCGGTTGCGCCCGTGCACCGAACGGCAGGTAACATCCAGATCGCCCACCCCGGCTATCGAAGTAAAAGTTTCCGGATGGGTAGCCCCCAAGGCCTGCCCCAGCATCTGAATCTCGTTAAGGCCGGCAGCCAGTAAAAGCGACTCGGTATTGTCGCCAAAAGAATCCGAATTGGCTTTCAGGCTGTCCAGCATACCGAAGGCAATCGCCACTACGTTTTTAACGCCGCCGCAAACCTGCACCCCGATAACATCCAAAGACGGGTACACCAGCAGATAGGGCCGCTGCAGAGTTTCGCGCAGGCGAATGGCATTGCGGCCATTATTACTGGCCGCCACCAACCCGGTCATCAGACCACGCGATACTTCCTCGGCATGGCTGGGGCCGGAAATATACACCAGGTTCCCCCGGTAAAAACCGGGCAGGTAATCCTCCAGCGTTTCCACAATAAGGCGGGTGCCGCGATTAGTTTCGATAAAGCCCTTAGTGACCACAGCGATGATACTGCTGCCTTCCATTACATTGCGCACGCCAAGGATGCGCTTCAGCGTCGGCAGAAGATACAGCGACGGCACCGCCAGGATAATGATATCCTTGTCCTGCGCAGCCTCGGCAGGATCGCCGGTGGCACTCAGATTCTCCGGCAGCTGCACTCCCGGCAGCCACAGGGCATTCACATGGTCATTATTTACCGAAGCCACTGTTTCTTTTTCCAGCGCCCACAGGCTAACCTGATGGCCGTTTTCGGCACAGGCTTTAGCTACAGCAGTACCCCAGGCACCGGCTCCGATAACGGCAACACGACGCTTGCCTGATTCACTGATAACTTCATTGCTCATAGGTATTCCTTAAGACTGGTATGTAGTCAGATCCACTCTTCATTGCCGTCGTTCCATTCCACCAGCTCTTCCGGTCGGAAAAACAGGCGGATTTCACGTTCGGCACTTTCCGGCGAATCCGAAGCATGAATAATGTTCTTGCGCGTATGATCGGCGAAATCCCCCCGGATAGTTCCGGGCAGCGCCTGCTCGATCCGGGTGGCACCACAAAGCGTACGCAAAACCGCAACCGCTTCGTCTCCGCCGATTATCATGGCCAGCACCGGACCGCTGGTGATATAGTCCACCAGATCCTTAAAGAAAGGCTGCTCGTGGTGTTCGCGATAATGCTCCTCAGCCTGTGCCCGGCTTATCCGCAGCAGCTTAAAAGCGTGCAGGCTAAGCCCTTTGCGTTCTATGCGGGTAATAATCTCACCAGCCAGCCGCCGTTGCAGAACCCCCGGCTTGAGCATCGCAAAACTGTATTGTTTGGACATCAGCACTCCCTGTTAATTGGTTTGCAGAACTCACTGCCAAACAGAATACCGGATAACGGGCAGGCAGGCAAGCAGAACAAAGCTGGCAGACAAGTTTCAATCAGTCTTCCTGTTGACCAGCTTATGCCCGCGATCCAGGGGCAGCGAAAAACAGAAGGAGCTGCCGCCGCCCAGCCGCCGTTCGTACCAGAGCGTGCCGCCGTGCCCGCTAACGATCTTCTGGGCGATGGACAAACCCAAGCCGGTACTTTTCTCGCCCTCCGGGGTTTTTACGCCGATTTTGGCAAAGGCTTTAAACAGATTTGGAATATCTTCCTGCGGCACACCCGGCCCCCGGTCACTAACCGTACAAACCACCGAATCAGCATTGCGGGAAAAGGTCACATCGACAATTCCGCCTTGCGGCGTAAATTTCACGGCATTGGATATCAGGTTATTCAGCACCTGCTCGATCTTCAGCGGATCCAGCGGTACTGGCGGAAGCGTGTCATAATCCTGCAGACGCAATACAATTTTCTTGTGGTCAGCCAGGAACTGGTTAATTTTAACAATCCGGCGCACAAACTCCGGAAAATCAGTCGCCTGAATAGCCAGATTCAGTTTACCCAGTTCGATTTTGGCTATAGTCAGCAGGTCGTCCAGCAGCTTAAGCATAAAGTTGCTGGAAACCTTTATCATGCCCAGAATTTCCTGCCGCTCGCTGTTCAGTTCCGCATCCGTGTGCTCCAGCAAGAAGCTGGTAAGACTATAAATAGCCCCGATGGGATTGCGCAGATCATGAGCCGCTATGCCTACAAACTGGTTTTTCTGCTCATCCAGCTTCTGCAGCTCGGCATTTTTCTTGTGCAATTCGCGATTAAGGTTGGCCGACTCGGTATTAAGCAGCGTCATGTTCTGCCGCAATTGCTCAATCTCCAGCGAATTGGACTCGGCCACGGCCAGCGTCCCAGAGTTCAGTTTGCGGAAAGAAAAGTAAAAAGTCTGCGGCAGGCCCTGCGCTGTGGTAACATTAAGCAGGCGAGCCGACTGCTCTGTCTGCAGCAAGGCTTCGAGAGCAAGCTCATGGTTAAAATCCACCAACACTTTTGTAAAGGGGCTTCCGGCCGGGTCCAATCCAAGCAGTTTTTGGGCATAGGCATTGCTGGTTAGAATAATCCCATCGCTGTTCAGTATAAAAACCAGTATGGAGGCATCTTCCTGCAGATATTGCAGAAGGGCGGCAGCAGCCTCGCCGCCAATGCCGTTCAAAGCGACCGGCCCTGCGCAAAATATTCCACTGATACCAGCTCCGGTGAACCGGAAATAAGCTGCTCCAGACCGCTTAGCGATGATACAAGCATGACTCCTGGATAACGCTCGCCAATATCCCTGCCGCCCTGCAGGAAAGCCTGGCCGCCGACCATAATCGGCAGCTCCGGGTAACGCTGGCGCAGCAGCTCAATACTCGTATACAGAATGGTAAAATTCTGGGTGATACTCAGGGAAAGCGCCAGAACATCCGGCTTTTTACTGTCCAGCAGGCTAAAAAGGTCGGTCTGCGGCGTGTTTGCGCCTAAAAAATAGCCGTCCCAGCCCTGCATTTCAAAAATATCGGCCACCATTCGGCCGCCAATCTGATGATATTCATTGGCGATGCAGGAAACGACAGCACTGCGGCCATTGTGCTCCGCGCCGAAAATTCGGGGATACACCAGGCTTAGCATGTTCTCGGTGATGGCTGTAGCCAGGTGCTCCACCGCCACCGAGATGCGGTTCTGTTCCCAAAGCTGTCCGACCTCATATAAGGAGCGTTGAAACAAGCCGACATACAGTTCGTGAATGCCTGGGTCGGCGCTGAGCAGCCGCTGAACGATATCATAGCACCTTGCCTTGCCGCCACTAAGCAATGCCTGCAGGTAATCCAGATAAAGATCTTCTTCGATAACCTTCATGACATGTTCTCCCTGCTGATACAATGCTGTTTAACGCTTCAGCATCTTTATCATATACATTTTTATGTACTCCTCAAGCGCGGCGTGGTTGCGTATCTGCAGAAGATTCGGCCGGTCAGCCAGATTTGAGGCCAGTGTGCTGATACGCTCCGGAGTAAAGGCCGAAGCGCGCATATTACGCAAGATTCCGCGCATGTAATCACGAACAAGCGCATTGATGTCTTCGGACAGATTGGCCTTGGCCGATGGATCCAACAAGGTGTTCCAGCGGCTGGTCAGATGCTGCAAATATTGATCCAGGTTATATTCAGAGGGCAGCAATTTCTTTTCGGCGGCACGGGCTGCCATGGAAAATTCCATAGCCCGGCTGCCCCCCTGCGGCTTATCTTCTGAACCGGAACCGGAACTGACAGCCCGGGATTTTTGTTTGCGCTTTTCGGTTTTTTTATCCTGGCGTTTACGTCCAGCACTGGCGAAAAGCCGGAAAAACCAGGACAGAATCGGGATCGTATACCAGACCGGCAGTAAAATCCGTACATCAGTCAGTAATTGCTTGCGCTCCAGCCCTAGCAAGACATTGATGGAAGCAACCCGGTTATTGCCGAAAAACAGTTCCAGATCGGGCTGATGGGAACGTTCATCCTCCAATTCGCCAAAAACCAGCGGCACATAACCGGAATCCAGCACCGGCAACAAGGCCGGCATTAAGGTCGGCAGCCGGCGGTTCAGTTCTTTAATAAAGGCAGCATCCTCGTACATGGCCTCTACACTGTCAAAATTATACAACAAGTCCCGCCACTCTTTTATCAGGCTGGCCCGCATCAGCCCGCGGGTTTCGTTTAGCAGACGAAGCACATAAGGCAGCAGGTTTTCCTTCATGATAAAAAGCTGCGGGCCGCCGGCCGACTGCAGCACCAAGAGCGGCGGTAGATGATTAGGCTCGGCCTTTACCGTCTGCTCATGCAGCCAGTCCTCAAGCTCTTCCTTATTGTACTTTCCCAACAGAGGACGACTCTGGCTGTCGCGGAAATCGGTTATGTCCTGCATACTGAACACATACGGAGCCTTGCGCAGCAGCATTTCCAGCGTATGGAAAGCGGTTTCTTTTTCATGGATACGCTGTGATTTGCCTTTGTAATGATTATTGTATACATCCATGAGGTAGGCGGCCTGCCAGGAGGCTATGTCGTCGGGGGTCGGTTCACCCTTGCCGGCCAGGTCTTTTTTTATGGAGCTGACCAGATAAGCCCAGAACGGATAGGTAAAATCACTGCGCCCGTCTTGCATTTCACGAATCGAATCGAAGGGTTTTATCAGAACCGCTGTCATGGCGTCGCGCAGCAGGGTCTCCTTGCTGGAGAAAGCGCTCATCAGGCGCTGCTGAATATAATCCTTATTGGAGCCTTTACGCAGATAATTACGGATTTTGAGTACCGCATACTCAAGCAGCTTGTCTCCTATAGAAGCAGACGGCAGCAGTACCGGCTTAAGCCCGTCAGGAAAGTACAGGCGATAAAACAGCACCGGTCGTTCCCGATTATCCAGCAACAGTGAATCCAGATCGGTATCGATACTGATAATCTGCACCCATTCCGGCGGTATGGTCATCTTGAAAATCTGGTCGTCAGGAAAAGGTACATCGGGGTTTTCTTCCATCCGTTGATACTCAGCCCGCAGGGGGAGCATAAAAGCCTCCGGCAGCTGGATGGTGTGAATTTCCGAACCGGTCAGCATCAGCGAAATAAGCTTCTCGCGGGCCAGCAAAAACAACTTGGGAACCAGCACTGTATCCGGTGTATTGGACAGTTCCCGGTAAATGTGATTGGTCTGGTCACTATTTTTAGCCTGACGCTGGACTGCGGCCGAGAAAACCCGGTACTCGAAGGAATACAGATTATTCCTGGTTGCGAAAGATTTAAGCAGATGCATAACATCTATGTCTGAATTCATGCTGCCATTGTATAGCAGTAAAGGTGTATCGTGCAATAAAAAAAACGGCCATGCCGCAATGACATGACCGTTTCTCCGGATAGCATAACCCTATTTGCGTGTCTTGTGTCTATTTTTTCTCTTCTTCTTCTTGCGCTTGTGGGTTGCTATCTTCTTGAGCTTACGTTTTCTTCCGCAGGGCACAACTATTCTCCTTAACAAGGCAACTAAAACATCGAGTAATTATGCACGCAGGGTTTACCAGCGTCAAGTACTTGGCAGGCACTTGATAGCCGCCAAACTAAATTAAGCGTTGAGACTTGCACAAAAAATAAAAAGCCCTTAGAATATGATGAATGCAGTGGTTCAAGGAGCGTATAAGGACATGATTGCCAAGAGTGATATGCCCAATTTAAACGACAAAAAACCGGAAGGGCTAAAACCGGAAGGCACCCCCTACAGGGTATTGATTGTCGATGATTCCATGTTCATAGCCAAACAGCTGGGTCAAATTCTGACCTCGGAGGGCTTTGATGTTGTCGGAACCGCTTCGGACGGCATGCAGGGTATAGAAAAATACAAGGAACTGTTTCCGGCAGTCGATCTGGTTACCATGGATATTACCATGCCCCAGATGGATGGCGTAAGCGCGCTGGAAAAAATCCTCGAATTTGACAAAAACGCTGCCGTCGTTATGGTAAGCGCGCTCGGCAAGGAGGATGTGGTAAAAAAATGCCTGCTCATGGGGGCGAAGAGCTACATCGTCAAGCCGCTCGACCGCAAAAAGGTGCTGGAACGCATCCTATCGATTCTGAAAAAATAGAGAGCAGTCATCTGCTTTAGTTCTCAAAAAGCCCGCCTGAAGCGGGCTTTTTTATTGCTGTAGCCTAAAACGGCGGCCGGATCGGTCCGCGAACAAGCTAAAATAAAAAACAACAGGGGCCTTCCGGGATTTCCGGAGCCCCTGCGCTGCGAGACCATACCCTGTATGGTAAAGCTTAGACGTGCTTGACGATCTTGTTTGACCTAAGGCAGCGAGCACAGATTTTTACCGAAATAACGGTTCCGCCCACCATGGTTTTCATGCTTACAAGATTCGGGCGCCAAGTCCGACGGGTCCGGTTTTTGGCGTGGCTGACGGTATTACCAAAAATGGTGCCTTTACCGCAAAGATCACATTGTCTGGACATATGTTTTCGTCTCCATTCGTTTAAGTTCCATTGCAAAACCCCGCCGGAGCTATATCCAGCCAGGAACGGATGGATTATAGCGAAAAACGGGGCAGAGTGTAAAGGGGATGATCCTAAAAAGCGCCCCCCATCATTTTGGCTGCCATTTTCTTGTTTTTTACCGCCTTCTTCATCATAAGGCAGGATTTTTCAAATTTTTTAAGCAGCCGGGAAACTTCGGCCACCGAGGTTCCCGAGCCGCGGGCGATACGTGAGCGCCGGGTTGGGCCGATAATCAGATAATTCACCCGCTCCTTCTTGGTCATGGACAGAATGATGGCCTCTTCATGTTTGGTATCTACACTGTCCAGCTGTTCTTCGGATACCTGACCAGCCAGCCCGGGCATCATTTCCAACAGGTTTTTCATGGAGCCCATCTTCTTCATGCGCCGCAGCTGATCCAGGTAATCCTGCAGGGTAAAGGTCTGATTCGCCAGTTTTTTTTCCAGCTCGACCGATTCTTCCTCATCGATAACTTCCTGGGCCTTCTCCACCAGCGAGACGATGTCGCCCATACCCAGGATGCGGCTGGCAATGCGCTCGGGATGGAAGACTTCCAGGCCGTCCGGCTTCTCGGATACACCGATGAATTTTATCGGACGGTCGGTAACGCTCTTCAGCGACAATGCGGCACCGCCGCGGGTATCGGAATCGAACTTGGTAAGAATAACGCCGCTGATACCGATGCGCTCGTTAAAGACCTTGGCAATATCGACTGCAGCCTGGCCGGTCATGGCATCGGCAACCAGCAGGGTTTCGTCGGGTCGCACCAGGTTGCGCAGCTGCTCCAGCTCGCCCATCATGGAATCGTCTATCTGCATGCGACCGGTGGTATCAAAAACAATGGTGTCGTACAGTTCTTTTTTAGCCAGCGAGAGGGCGTTTTTGGCGATACGCAGCGGATCGGTATTGTTTTCGTGGTAAACCGTTACTCCCACCTGCTCGCCCAGCAAAATCAACTGCTGCACCGCGGCCGGACGCACCAGGTCGCAGGCCACCAGCATAACTTTACGGCCCTTGGCCTTCAGATGATAGCCCAGCTTGGCGGTACTGGTGGTTTTACCCGAACCCTGCAGACCGGCCATCAGAATAACGCTCAGCGTATCCGGGCCTTTTAGCTGCAGGTCCTGTTTCGAGTCACCTAAAAGGGCAACCATGCGGTCGTGCACGATTTTTACAAACTGCTGGCCCGGTTGTACCGAACGCAGGACTTTTTCGCCTTTGGCTTCCTCTATAGTAGCGTTAACGAAGCGACGCACCACGCGCAGGTTTACGTCGGCCTCCAGCAGGGCCATCTTTATCTGTTCGACAGCATCATCGATATTTTTCTCGGTAATGGAAGCTTTTCCGCTTACCGTCTTGAATATGTCCGTAAAGGTGCGGGACAGTTTTTCCAGCATCAGCGATATCCTTGTATGTGGTCTTGCTTGACAGGGGTCGGGCCATTATCGCGTGCCGGAGCCTTGCTGGTCAATATTGACCAGGCCCTGCGGCATTTATTCTCGACATACTCAGGTCTGTCGAGAAATTCCAATTGTAGTGTTTGTCTTATAATTAATTAGGAATTACTTATAAGACAAACTAGATTCAGTGGAGTATAAACTGGCATAAATCCCGATTGTAGCGTATAGTTAGCTCATGATGCGTCGATTAGTACTGTTTATGCTGCTGCTGGCATTGGCCGGCAGTACAGCTATGGCCCAATACAGTCTGAGTGAAACCGAAAAACGCTGGCTGGCCGAAAAGACCGAAATAATTTTTGCCGGGCAGATTTCCTACCCGCCTTTCGAATTTATACATCCGCGCTATGGCGACTATACCGGTATGGCTATCGACCTGATCCGCTGGATAGCAACCGAGTACGGATTTACTGTGGTTTTCCGGCCCATGCCTTTTGCGGCCGCCCAGCAGGCAGTTACCACCGGAACCGCAGATGCGCTTACCGGAATCTTTGAAAGTGATGAGCGGAAGAAGCGTTTCGATTTTACCGACCAGGTTTTTGCGGTACCGGCGTCCATTTTCGTGCGCAGCGAGCGTACCGATATTCTGGAAATTGGCGATCTGGCCGGCCGGAAAATAGCCGTACAACGGGGCGATTATGCCATAGAATTCCTGGACAATAAAAACATCGCGGTCGAATGGATCTATACCAGCGATTTCTCGGCAGCGCTGAATCTGGTAGCGAATGGTGAGGCCGATGCTCTGATTGGTGACGAGCAGATAGTCCTTCATTATATGTACAACGCCAAACTGCAGGATCGCATAAAAAAAACCGCCGAGCCACTGTATACCGGTAAAGACTGCATGGCTGTGGCCAAAGGCAACAGTATACTTTTATCAATTTTACAAAAGGGACTGCACAAGGCCCAGCAAACCGGGGTACTTGATACCATCTACCGGAAGTGGCTGGGCGTAGCTTACTCCAGCCAGAATATGACCATGGACCGCTGGCGACTGCCTATTCTAACCGCTTTGATAATAATGGTTTTGTTGTCAATGCTGATACTTGTCTGGACTATGCAGCTGCGCCGCCTGGTAAAAGCCCGGACCAGCGAACTACAGACGCTTAACTCCAACCTGCAACGCAGCAATGAATCTTTGAGTTACGCCAACAGCCAGCTGATGAAAGATATGGAAGAACGGGCCAGAATGGCTGAAGAAAGCCGGCGGCTGGAAGGCCGGATGATTAAAGCCCAGAACAACGAAAGCCTGGCCCTGATGGCCGGCAATATTGCCCATGAGTTCAATAATATGCTGATGGGGATGATCGGCTCGATGGAAAAAGTTTTGTCCGGCGGCATGACCACAATGGCCGAGGATGACCGGACGGCTCTGCAGGCTGCCGTTAGCCAGGCCAAAAAAGCCGGCGAACTGGCACGGCGAATGATGGAATTTGCCGGGCAGAGTGCGGTTAATCGGGTTATGATTCAGCTGGACCGGCTGATGCCGGAAATAGAGCCGCTGCTGCTCGCGGCCTCCGGCACCGAGCATCCCATTCAGCTGCAGCTGCCGGCCGTGCCCGTGGCCATACGCGGAGATGAGCAGCAGATACGGCAAGTGATACTCAATCTGCTGCTGAATGCCATAGAGGCTACCGGATCGGCCGACCTGCCGGTGAAGCTGTCTGTGCGCGCCAGGGACCTGACCTTGGCCGACCTGGATCATACCCATGCCGGACATACCCTGCTTCCAGGGATGTATGCCACTATCAGCGTGGAGGACCAGGGACACGGCATAGAACCGGAATTGCTGGAACGGATTTTTGATCCCTACTACACAACCAAACGCTCTGGCCGGGGCCTGGGCCTGGCGGCTACCGCCGGAATTATCAAAGCCCACAGCGGAGCCATCCTGGTTGACAGCCAAAAGGGCAAAGGCAGCTGCTTTACCATCGTCCTGCCTTTGGCAACTCCTGGAGAGGGCTGATCCTTTCGGGTTATTGACGATATTTGATTTTTCTGTACAATACCTCCTATATTGCGTAATAGCGCATATTTTTCACGGAGGCGCGTTATCTTCACTAAATCACCTACACTGTTCTGGATAGTGCTGGCAGCAGGATTGCTGGGAATGGCCGGCTGTAAACCAGACGACATACATATCACCGATTCCAGCAGTGATATATATCTGCCCGACCAGTTCCGGCATTTCAGTTCACTCAGCTCTGACCAGTTTCACGGAGCGATGCGCAGCAGCGGCAGCAATGCAGATTACATCCTTGAGCTATACGACCACCAGCTTACCCGCGAGGCTACAGTAGAATTTTTTACCGCCGTAACCGGATCCCGGCGCATCAGCGATATTATCCTGGCCGAAGCCAGCAGACAGAAAATCTCGCCGGCGCTGGCTTTTGCCCTGGCCTATCACGAGAGCGGTTTTAAAATCAGGGCGGTAAACCGGAATCCGACTTCAATAGACCGGGGTTTGTTTCAGCTTAACTCCAAAACCTTCCCGCATCTGCAGCCAGAAGAGTTTTTTAATCCTGAACGCAATACCCGCCTGGGGCTGAACCACCTGCAATTCTGCCTGGATGAAGGCCGCAATGAAGTAGTCGGATTGGCTATCTACAATGCCGGTCTGACCCGCATCAAGACCGGCGGCACCCCCCTAAGCACCTTAAACTACATCAATCGTATACTCAGTTACCGGGATAATCTTCAACTGCTTTTTGAGGCACAGGTAGTGGCTAAATTCAGCACCGCCCTGGCACAGGCCAATCCGGAACTGGCCGCTTCGGGGATGTAAGCAGGGATCCGGCTATCGCTGCAAGCCGGGATAATTCTTAGCCTTCAGCGGCCGTAGGCGAGGCCGGTCCTAGTTTACGGTAACCTTCCGAAGCATGGTAGCTGGTGCGGGCCAGCGGCGCAGATACAACCGAAGAAAAACCGCGCTGCAGCGCAAGGTCGGCCAAGTGTGCAAACTGGGCAGGTGTAATATATTCTACAACCGGCAGCTGTCTGGCACTCGGCTGCAGATACTGACCCATTACCAGAATATCACAGCCTACCCGCCGCAATGCATCCATGGCCACAATGATTTCCGCTTCGCTCTCACCCAGCCCCAGCAAAAGGCTGGATTTGGTAATAAAACCGGCAGCCTTGGCCTCGTGCAGGGTCTGCAGCGACTGCTCGAAACCGGCCCGGGCATCGCGGATATTCTGCATTGACGGTACGGTTTCTATATTGTGCGCAATTACATCAGGCCGCGCGGCCATAACTACGGCCAGATTAGCCCCCCGATAATCCGGAATCAGGACTTCTACCAGTACTTCAGCTGTTGTGTTTTTTATTGCTTTAATACAGGCCGCAAAATGCCCGGCACCACAATCAGGCAGGTCATCGCGGTCTACACTGGTTATTACCGCATATTTCAGCTTCAGTTCTTTAATTGCCTCGGCCAGCCGTTGCGGCTCACCGGTATCGATTTCAGTACCAGTCTTGCCGCTTGCCACCGCGCAGAAACGGCAATTACGGGTACACACATCACCAAGCACCATGAAAGTTGCCGTCCCGCAGCCCCAGCATTCAGCCTTGTTTGGGCAGGCAGCCTCATCGCAAACGGTGTGCAGCCCGTGGCCGTGAATCAACCGGCTCATGGCCTTCCATTGTTCGCCCTGAGGAATTCTTACTTTGAGCCATTCAGGTTTGCGTTGAGCCAACATAGCCATTATTTTTTATCGGCCTGCTGGCGCGCCTGCAGGCGTTCGATAAACAGATCGGCGGCGGCCAGCAGATCGTCCGAAGCAATGCGGTTTAGGATAGTCGCCCGGAAAACAGTAGCCTCCAGCAAGGAATACAGCATGTCAGTAACCACTTTTACCGGAACCTTGGACAACTCGCCGCTTTTCTGGCCGGCGATAACAATTCCGGAGATAATATGGCGCAAGCGAATGGTGCGCCGGCGCAGGCGCTCGTAAGGATCACTGCCGGAACGGTTCAGATATATAAGATAATCGCAAATGACGGTTAGCAATTTTTTCTGTCCGGCCGATTCACCGATAATGAGGTTCATCAGCTGCTTCAGCTGGTCAATTGCCGAAAACTCCGGATTTCCGGCAATTGAACGCAATTTCAGCTCCAATGTCTCGGTGAACAATTTGATGCTGAATATAAAAACTTCACGCTTGTTCTTGAAATAAAGATACAAAATGGTTCGGGTAATGCCGCAACGATCGGCTATCTTCTGGAAAGTGGTATCGCTGTAGCCTTCCTCGACAAAAACATCAAGTGCTTTTTCCAGAATTTCGCGTCGGCGTTTATCGTGTTCAACAACAACGGACATACTTCCCCCCTGCAATTATTGGCGACGGCCGGCCAGCGGCACAACTTGACGGACAGATACGCTCATGGCATGCTAGGACATACTATGGAGAGGATTCTTTGTGCCTGCTGGAGTTGATAATTCTCCAAGCGGAAAGCAAAAATTAATCCATACTCCAAATTGACGAAACACCGCATTTTTGTCAAGACCCTGCTATATAAAATTCTGGATATCCAACATGATTTGGACGTTTACATCCTGGCAAAGGCCATTGAAGGAGCTTTATGAGTACAAAATCTGTCAAGCCGAGAAAAAATCGTCTGCCGCTTATCGATCAGTTGCGCGGTCTGGCAGTTATAGGGATGGTGCTTTTTCATGCCCTCTACATGCTGGTGATGCAGGGATTGCTTGTACTGGATCTATGGTCCGGCTTCTGGTGGTGGTTTGCGCGCGGGGTTGCAGCCTTGTTTGTTCTGCTGGCCGGCTGGAGCATGTCTGCCAAAAAACAAAACGGCAGCGACTGGCGCTTCATAACGCGCAGAGTAGGTATCCTGGGAGCTGCGGCCCTGCTGGTATCCCTGGTGACCATTATAGCCTTCGGTCCGCAGTATTTTGTTTTCTTCGGTGTGCTGCACTTACTGGCTGTTGGCAGCATTGTCGGCTGGCCGCTGGCCAATCACAGCCGGACCGCCCTGTTTACCGGGCTGGCAGTGCTGGTACTTGGGCTGTGGCTTGGTTCGCTGCGTTTCGATTTTGTATGGCTGGCCTGGCTGGGCTTGCGTTCCTCCAAACTTCGCCCCATGGACTATCTGCCCCTGTTGCCCTGGTTTGCCTGGCTGTGCTTCGGCATGGCGGCATATCCGTATACCCGACTTCTGGCGGCAAAGCCGTCAACTGTGCAACAAGCCGCCCCCGCAAGCAAAGCAGGACCGGGCCGGGCGACAGCAACGGCGGCAAAACGTTGTCTGGAGTGGCTGGGTCAACATTCGTTACTGATCTATCTTGTGCACTTGCCCCTGCTGTATGGCCTTAGTCTGCTGCTGGCGGCGCTGCTTAGGCCGCCGGCCTGAGCAATTTTTTAAGGAAAAAGCTGACAAAGCCGGGCGAATCGACTATCATTCTACGGGGAGCAGCATATGAAAAACACCACTACCAGAGTTCTGAATATTCACCTGAGTCATTTAGGCAATAAAACACCGGACAGCCGGGGAGCGCGCCACTATCTGCCGGTTTCAAAACAGGCCCGGCAGCTCTACAATTTGGAAGAAGCTCCCTTTAGCAGTACCGGCAATCTGGTCTTTGCCGACTTTTTTACCGCCCGTCTGACTGCTGCCCGCATAAATCAGCGACAACCGCCGATGCCGGTGCGCGCCGGCATACTGAATGCCGCCGCACTGCTGCACGAAATAGCCCATGTAGTATGCGCTTATTACCGCCAGTCGGTACACCCGAGAGTGTATGACGATGCCCTGCGCCATCTGGAAGACCAGCTGGGCGAAGCCGGCTGCACCCGTTTACTGCTTGCCTGCGTAAGCCGTTTTCCGCCTCCGGTAGTCCAGAAAGGATCCATGAGCGCTGCTGCCTGGCTGGCTGGCTCAACCGACGGCATAGCACACCGCTACAATGCGCTGGAAGAATTGATGCTATTACGCCTGGCCAATGAAAACCCGGCCTTCGGACAGCTGCAATTCCTATTTGATGATTCGGTATTGCGCGCCGAGGTGCCGGTAGACATAGCGATAAAGACACTCGAATCCAGTTTTAAGGCAATGCCAGGCACAGGCCCCGGAAATGAAGATCTGCTTAGCCTGCTGCGTGCGCCGATGCGGGCTTCGCCGGATTCATTGTCCGGACAGCTGGCCTACATCCGCAGCCGCTGGGGCTTGATTATCGGCGAATATATGCGCAAATTGCTTGGCGGTGTGGATATGCTGGCCGAAGAAGAAAAACCAGTGTTTCATGGCCCCGGGCCGAGCCAGGTGCTCAGCTTCGAAAAAGCCGATGCCGAATACGAAGCCTTCAGTCAGGATAAAGACTGGATGCCGCGGGTGGTAATGATCGCCAAGAGTACTTTGGTCTGGCTGCATCAGCTGAGTGTTTCCTACAACCGGCCGATAAGCACCCTGGACGCCATACCGGACCAGGAGCTGGATCTGCTGGCGTCGCGCGGCTTTAACGCACTCTGGCTGATCGGCTTGTGGGAACGCAGCGATGCCAGCCGGCGCATCAAGGAACTGTGCGGCAATCCTGAGGCTGCGGCTAGCGCCTATGCTCTCTTTGATTACGAAATTGCCGGAGAATTGGGCGGCTGGGCAGCCCTGGAACAGCTGCGGCACCGGGCTGGTCAGCGCGGTATCCGGCTGGCAGCCGATATGGTGCCCAATCACACCGGCATGGATTCGGAGTGGGTACGCCACCGTCCGGAACTCTTTGTGCAGCGTGATACTCCACCCTTCCCCGGCTATACCTTCAATGGCGAAAACCTTTCACGCGATCCGGAAATCGGCCTGTGGCTGGAAGACCATTATTACAGCCGCAGCGATGCTTCGGTAGTCTTCAAGCGGGTGCACTTTCCCAGCGGACATACCACCTATATGTATCATGGCAATGACGGAACCAGTATGCCCTGGAACGATACCGCCCAGATAGATTTTCTTAAGCCGGAAGCCCGCGCCGCGGTTATCGAACGCATCCTGCACGTAGCGCGCAACTTTCCGATAATCCGTTTTGACGCGGCAATGATCATGGCCAAGCGCCATTTCCGCCGCCTGTGGTATCCGGAACCCGGCCAGGGCGGCGACATCGCCAGCCGTGGCGAATACGCCATGAGCCGGCATGACTTTGACGCCGCCATGCCCCAGGAATTCTGGCGCGAGGTTGTCGACAGCTGTGCCCGCGAAACACCGGACTGCCTGCTGCTGGCGGAAGCCTTCTGGATGATGGAAGGCTACTTTGTGCGCACCCTGGGCATGCACCGGGTATACAACTCCGCCTTCATGAACATGCTGCGCGAGAAAGAGAACAAAAAATACCGCGACACCATCAAAAACACCCAGGAATTCGACAAAGACATCCTGAAACGTTATGTAAACTTCATGAACAACCCGGACGAGGAGACTGCGGCCAACCAGTTCGGCAAAGACGACCATTACATCGGCGTCTGCACCCTTATGTCCACCCTGCCCGGTCTGCCGATGTTCGGTCACGGCCAGGTGGAAGGCTTCAGTGAAAAATACGGCATGGAATACCGCCGGGCCTACCGCGACGAAACACCGGACGGCAGTCTGGTCGACAGACACGAACGTGAAATTTTCCCGCTATTAAAAAAGCGCTACCTGTTTTCCGGGGTGGAGCATTTCGCCCTGTTTGATGTACACCGCAATGACGGCGGTGTAGATGAAAATATCTTCGCGTTTGTAAACGGACAGGGCGATGAACGAGCCCTGGTACTGTTCAACAACGCCTGGGAACGAGGCAGCGGCACCATTCACCACTCCAGCCCGTGGGCGGTAAAGCACGAAGACGGCAGCAAGACCAAAACCAACACTACCATCGCCGCGGCCTTACGTCTGGAAGGCGGCCCCGGCCGCTATCTGGTAATGAAAGAACAGCGCAGCGGACAATGGTTCATTCGCCACAGCACTGGAATCCACGAGCAAGGCCTGTATGTAGAACTTGACGGCTTCCGTACCCAGGTTTTTATGGCCATCCATGAAGTGCTTGATGCCGACGGATCTTGGACAACACTGTACGAGCGGCTTAACGGGCGCGGGGTTTTCAATATCGCTGAAGCGGTACAGGACATCCAGCAAGCCGAACTATATGCCGTGTTTGCCGATACCTTTGGCGCATCGTATATGGCCATGGCACACTCAGGGCACGAAAGCACGGCAGCCAGCGATTTTATAGCCCGGGTACAGAAGCTCCTGCAGCAACTTCGTGCAAGCAGCGATAGCTTGACAAGCCTAGCCAATGATCCGGCACTCGAGGCTGTCGCGAGCACCAAACAGAACAAAGCGGGAACAAAACAGAAAAAAACGGCCGCAGAAGAAGAACTTCCCAGCACCTTGGCCCAGCTTTGCCAGATCCAGGTGCAGGGAGTACTGGAAATTCTGGCACTGTTGGCTAAGCGCCATAAAGACAGCAGCACCGGTACTGCGGATTTACTGCAATGCAGCCCGAATCTGGGCTACTGCCTGCTGGTTACAATAGCCGCAAATGCGCTGCTGCAAATTCTAAGTGAAGAAACATTACGCTCCCTCGGGCTGACAAGAAAGCTGCGCGAGAGCATTCATGCGCTGGGTATTACCGACGAAGCGGCTTTCTGGTGTGTAGAAGCCGGTTTGGCAGCGGCTCAGATTCTGGCTGCAGGCTCCATTGCTGCGGACACAGAAAGCGGGACAGCCAGCACGACCGGCAGGCTGCCTTATATAAAAGCTATACTAGCCCGTGAACAAAGTCGCAATCTGCTGGGGATACACAGCTGGGACGGAATAAACTGGTTTAACAAAGAAAACTTTGGCTGCGCTCTGGCCTTTGCAGCCAGCCTGTATGCCTGTCCGGTACTGCTGCCCGGCCGGAAAACACGCAAAAAAGCCGCAGCACTGCTCGCCGAGGCTGAAAAATCTTTTGTGCAAACAATGCAGGCGGAGGCGCAAGCAGCAGGATGGAACTTGGACGTCTTCCTTAAGGACTATACGATTTGATCGAGCAGAACACAAAAATCATCCTCACGAAGCTTGGCGATGCAAATACGGTTTTTGTATTCCCCAGTGATTTGGCTGCCGCCGATGCTCTGACTGAAGCTTTGCGCCACAGCGGAAGGGCTGCCCTACCGCTGCAGCGCTTTATCAGCTGGGACAACTTCAAGAACAAAGTGTTTGCCGGAAACCAGCAGAAAAGGCCATCTTCGAGTCTGCTGCGGCTTTTCTTTGCCAGGTCGCTTTTACTGCGCAACCAGCGCAAGCCCTTCCTTAACAGCATACTGCCGCGCGAACAAGCCGCTGCTTCATTAAATTTTGTTCGTCATGTCGCCAAAGCCCTACCCGCACTAGGCAGCCTGCCAGCCGGCTTGGATGGCCGGAAACCATCCCCCCTGTTGGCAGAATGGCTACTGATCAGACAGGAATACAGCAGCTTTATGGCCGAAAAAGAGCTATATGAAGCAGCCTGGGAAGTGCGCGAAGCCGAGAGCGATGGGAATAGCTATATTTTATTCTTTCCGGACCTCACCGACGACTGGCAGGATTATGCACCGGCTCTGCGTGACTCTGCCTATTGTAATTGCCGGCTGTACTCCGAATGGCAAGACGGGCAGACTGGTGCAGAGAAAACTGGTTCCGAAATGACGGCCATGCTTGCAGCAACACGTTTTCCGTCGGCATTAGCAGAAATCCGTGCCGTGCTGCTGCAGATCAGGCAAGTGGTCGCCAAAGGACTGCATCCGGCCGACATCCTGATCTCGATAGCCGATCTGGAACAGCTGCGGCCGGTACTGGAAAGGGAAGCGGCGGTAATCGGCATTCCCCTGGACATCCGCGAAGCCGGTCCGCTCGCAGACAGCTGTGGCGGACGGCTGTTGCGTGATCTGCTGGATACAGCCTTGACCGACTGCTCTTTTACCGCCATGCGTCGCCTGCTTCTGGACAAGGCGCGGTCATTCCGGCAAGCTGACTGCATCCGCCGGCTCATGCAGCTGGGCCTGGACAAACACATCCTGGCTTCGATTCCGGATCTGGAAGGGGACATCTGGCTGGCCTCCATGGACAGCCGCGACCGCGATCTGGCCGACTGTTATAGAAAAATACGAAATACCGGCCGAAAACTGCTGCAGGCAAACTCTTTTGCTGCGGTACGCGAAGCCTATGATGCCTTCCGCAAAGAGTTTATTGACGGCGAGCAGTGGTCCGACCTGCAGAATGACGAACTGGCGCGCTGTATACTGGTTTTGGAAGAGCTGGAGGACACTGCGCGCGAACTGGGACTTGCCGTGGTGGAAGGGGCGGCTGAGTTGTGGTTTCAGCAGCTGGAAGACAGCCCCTACCTGCCGTTGGCGCGCAGCAGCGGCATTCCGGTACATCGTTTCCGGGTAAGCGCCGGCTGCAATCCGGCCCTGCATTTTGTGCTGAACCTGAACGAACAGGCCACCCGGATTGAAGCGCGTAAACTTTCCTTTCTGCGCGAAGACGAACGGGTCCTGCTGGCCGGGGAAGACCGGGACCTGTCGGAAGGCATACTACGACTGTTGGCGCTTTCGGGCCGCAGAGTGTATTTGTCTTTCGCCGTTGAGGGGCCGGCCGGTATTCGTCCACCGCATCCCCTTCTGCAGTTGCAAGACAGCCCGGCGGGAGCTGCTGAAGACAGGGGCAGCCCCGCATTATTGCCATTCTGCCCGGAAGAGTGGCTGCCGCTGCTGGAACGCTCCGGCCCCCCTCAGGCAGCACCTGCAGCCACGGAAACAAGCCAGACCTGTATCCCGGGCATTTTCCCGCTGCAACAGCGCAGTATCCGGGCCGCCTTCGCCAGCAGCCTGCGCAAACCCGAAAAAGACCTGGCCGAAGGAAAAACTGAAGATCCAGTGCGACTGGCCGACGATATCCGGGAAATACTGCTGACTAAAAAAAATCGGGACGAATGGCTGCATCTGAGTACCAGTCTGGTGGAAAGTTATACTAATTGCGCCTTCCGCTGTGTGTATGAACGGCTGCTGCATATCCGACCCATCGATACCAGTCTAAATTTTCTGGACAATCTGATGATTGGCAAGCTCTATCACAGCATTTTGCAGGAAACCTTCCGGCCTTTACACGAACAGCAGCTACGGGTAATACAGGCTGCAGCCGAGGGGGAAACAGCCCGCCCTGCCGACAACGACCTGGAAATTGCAACACAGACCGCACTACAGGCTTTCAGCCGGGAGCACGGCCCCTTTGCCGGCTTGCTAGCCGAAGCTATGCTACCCCTGCTTCGGCTGCGTTTACAGCGCAGCCTGGACAGCATTAGGACCCTTATGGATAATTATATTCCATTCATCAACGACCAGGATGAACTGTACATGAGCCTGCCGGAAAGCCGGGTGCGACTGGAAGGCCGTCCTGATCTGGTCTGCCGCGAGCCGACTGCAGAACCTAACGCTGCAGATTTTATGGTCCGCATCATTGACTATAAGAAAAACTCGCTGCCCAGCCTTAAAGAATTGAAACTGCACAATGGAGAACTGGGCAAACTACAAATTCCGGTATACATCATGCTGCTCGAACAGGCCGGTGCTGCGGTTGAAGCAGCCTGGTATTGCAGCATAGAAAGCGCCATCGAAGAAAACAACAAAAAAAGCGGCAAAACCAATGACATTGTACTTGCCTTTGGCGAAAACGAAAAATGCGCCTTGCACCCGGCAGAACTTGAAGAAATCCGCCAGGCAGTGGCCAGCCAGTGTGCGGCAGTCGCCGATCATTTTCGCGCAGGCGATATATTTACTCCCAGCCACAGCCAACTGGAAACAAACTGCCGCAATTGTGAACTGCGTCCGGTCTGCCGACGGCACCACACAGTGAGGTAGACATGAGCGCATGGCAAGAACTGCTTGACAGTCTGGAAGAAAACACACAGGTACCGGCTGTACGAGACCTGCGGAACTGCATCGTCTCCGCCGGAGCCGGTTCGGGGAAAACCCGGGTACTGGCTGTACGTTATCTTTACCTGATACAGGAATGTTCCGTTCCGCCGGAACGCATACTGTGCCTTACCTTTACCAACAAGGCTGCGGCCGAAATGCGCGAGCGTATTCACAGCATGTTAACAGCCTGCGCTGATGACCACAGGCTCTTCCAAGAGGCTCTGCTGCGCTTTAACAAGGCCGAAATTTCGACTATCGATTCCTTCTGCGCCAACGTTTCACGGAATGCCTGTTCCTGGTGGGGACTGGCTCCCGACTTTGCAGTAGACGATAAAAAAGCCGCCCAGTCCGCGGCCGATCTGGCCTTGCAGGTGCTGATGAAACGGCGACATGAATCGGCTGTGGCCGGTTACCTTGCCGCCAACGGTTTTGAACAGGCGGTGGAAGGGCTGGTCAAGCTTACCAAGAACCGCGACGGCCTGCTAGGTCTGATGCCCGATCCATTCCAAGCAGCTACAGGCCGACCAAATGATTTCAGCCCCGAATACCAAAAGACAATACTAGAAAATATTTTGCTGGACAGTTTTGAAGCCTGTAAGATTTTATTGCGAACCGGTCAGAACCTGCATACCGGAGACAAACCAGCCAAAGTAGTAAGCCAGTGGCTGGAGCATGCAGCGGCCTGGCCCGAAGACCTGCGCATCGAAGAGTCCGAAGCCCTGACCAGCATTTCTGTACTGGCAGCCAGCCTGGCCAAGCTAGCCAAACCAAGCAGCAAGGACGAAGCCGCGCTGTGGTATAATGCCGGAAAAGAGCGCAAGGACCTGCAGGCCAAGACTCTTAAACTGGCAGCCGACTTACTACTCGATCCTTTGCGCGCTGAGCGGCTGGACTTTCTGTTTGATTATCTTCAGCAGGCCGGCCGAGAACGTATTAATAACAATACAGTAACCTTTAGCGATGTCGCAGGTATGGCGCGCAGCGCTCTGCGTGGTGACAGACAGCTGCGCACCTGGTTCAAGCAGCAGTACGACTATATCATGATTGACGAATTTCAGGACGACAACAGCCTGCAGAAAGACATCCTGTATCTACTGTCCGAAGACAAGGGAAAACACAGCAAAGACATTCCTACCCCCCAAGAATTGCAAGCCGGCAAGCTGTTTTTTGTCGGTGACGAGAAGCAAAGCATCTACGCTTTCCGCAATGCCGATGTTAGTGTTTTTAAAGGACTGGCACGTGAACTTAAAGCTGCTCCGGGCGGCATGGGAGAGCACTTGCTGTCCATAAACTGGCGCAGCGAGCCGGAACTGATCAGCTTTTTCAATTACAGCTTTGCCCGGATCATGGCCGCAGACGACGACTCTGGCAACGCTGATTACGAAGCCATTTTCCGACCGCTCGATCCAGGGCCGGCAACAGCTGGTGTGGATCCAAAGATAAGCTATGCCGAAACCGCCAAGGACCCCGCTGGCCTGCCGGAGAGCGATTGCGAAGCCTGGTATATCGCCGAAACCATACGAAAACTGGTTGACGAAGGCAGGCCGGTAGCCGGCAATGCAGGCAAGGGAAAACTGGCCAGACCCTGCCGCTTCGAAGATATCGCCGTGTTGTTCCGCAACTCCAAGCGCCAATATGTACTGGAAAAATATCTGCGCCTGTTAAACATTCCTTACAACACCCAATCTACCAGCAGTCTGTTCAGTGAATCAATCTTTTCCGACATGTACTGTTTTCTGCGACTGCTGGTGTATCCAGAAGACCGCCATGCCTGGGTCAGCCTTTTGCGCGGTCCTTTCCTGCGTCTGTCCGACGATACCATCTGCAGGATAATCCTGGAAGGCAAAGCAGCCTTTGAGGTCGACAGCTCAAAACTGCAGGGTGACGAACGCGACGCGTATCTGCAGGCCGACGGCCATTATAAAAAGCTCATCGAACTTGCTGACCGCCAGGGCTGTGCAGCGCTGGTATCCTACCTGTGGTATGACGCAGCTCTGCGCTGGAATGTGCTGAAGAATCCGGCCAACAGCGCCTATGCCGAGCACTTTGACTACCTCTGGTCGATGGCTGCCGATGCTGACAGCCGCGGGCTGCGCCTGGTCGACTTCATCGAAGCCATGGCCGCCACCCTGAACAGTGTGGAGAAACTGGAGCTGGCTGCGGTTATGCGTGAAAACAGCCAGGGAGTATCACTGATGACTGTCCACGGCAGCAAGGGGCTGGAATTCCCGGTGGTTTTTATCCCGGGGATGCAGCGCAGCGGCGCCGGCGACCGTATCGGCATGACCTCGCTTACTCAGGGTTTGGGCGCTGGACTTAAAACTGTGGGCAAGGAAGCCCGGCTGTCAGACAATGTGGCTGAACTCGGCCGGTTGCAGGCTAAAATCCGCCGCAACAGCGCTCCGGAACAGGCCAGCGAAAGTCTGGCAGAGGCCTACCGCCTGTTTTATGTGGCCTGTACCCGGGCCACTTCGCACCTGTACATGAGCGGCAGCCTCCCGTATAAAAACTCGGGAGGTGAAGATTTCCGCTCCATGCTGCAGCGCGGATGGGAGCTGCCTTATACCGAAGAAGACCCGTACAATGACAGCTTCCTGAAACCTGCCGAACTGTACACCGGGAATGCCTGCCTGCGGCTGGAGCGGATTCCGCTGCGCAGCGAAGAAGCCTACCGGAGGCTGTGCCGGCATACATCAGGAATACAGCTGACAGCACTTAAGGAGGCAGCCCTGCTGCCGGCCTGGGCAGTAAAAGTACCGCTCAGACGCCTGCCGGTTACCACTGCCGCCCGTCTCTGTTCAGAAACAGCGGAAAACAATATAGCGGAAAGACCGCTACTGCAGCCGGAGCTTGGTTTTATGCAACCTGGATCGGCAGGTAGCCAACGTAGCTTGCAGCCGGAGCTTGGTTTTGAGCAGCCGGAGCCGGCCGCAAACGTAATTCACCCATCGCCGGAAATAGCGGCTTTTGACCCGGCCGCCTGTGGTCTGCCGGAAAATGATTTTGGGACACTCTGCCATGAATACGCCGCACAGCTGCTGCACAATCCTGATGCCGACCTCCGCCCCGGACAAAGGCTGCAGCGTTTGCTGAATAAACTTTCCGATACAAAACGGCAGAAGGTAGAACAAGCTGCACGCAGCATGCTGCGCGGCTTTTTTGACTCC
>JAHIWF010000337.1 GCA_018815555.1 Spirochaetota bacterium
TGGGAGGTCCAGTAGTATTGGACAACAGCCCGGTAATGACCGTTAAAAGCCCAGTACCACTCTATCTAGCCGGTGCTGTAAAAACGCGTTATGAAGACAACAATTGGCTGTATACTGACTTACCCAGAAACCCGCATGATTTTAACCGTAAGCTGCCGGCAGCCTCCGATATTACTGAAACAATTGAAATTGAAATAGAGTTGTCTGGCATCACCGCCTATAATATATTCACTCCACACCAACTGGTATCCTTACATTCGGACCGGCACGCCTATTTCAGCTTTGATGCCGATGACAATTATATCTTCCCAAATCCAACCAGCCGCAGAGAGCGCTACACATTGCAGGCTGCAATCCGGGAAAACAGTAGTCCGGAACCTGCAGATCCAATACCCAGTCTGTCGGCAGTGGAACGGCAAAGAACACTGGAAGTTCCCGCCTGGCTGCCCGACCGGGTTCTGCAGCTGGCGGCAGATATAAGCAGAAACCTCGATGATCCATTTCAAAAAGCCCTGTCTGTACAGACATTTTTAAGTAATAACTATACATACAATCTGGATGTACCTTTTGTTCCGGAAGGCCGTGAATTCGTCGACTTTTTTCTCTTTGACAGCAAAGAAGGTTACTGTACTTATTACGCCAGCGCAATGGTCCTTATGCTCCGAGCACTCGGAATCCCGGCCCGCTATGTTGAAGGCTATCTTGCGAAAGAAAGTTCGCAGAAGAATAAGTATCTTGTGCGTCAAAGTGACGCACATGCCTGGGCAGAAGCCTATATTGAACCACACGGCTGGCTGATCTTTGAAGCAACGCCGGTTTATACGGACTTTAAAGAATCATTGCCGCAAATCCTGGCAGCTTACGAAAATCAGCAGGTACTAGCAGCCAGCAGCAGGAAAATACCGCTGCTTGGAATAATATTGCGTACAGCCGGATTGATCACCATCCTGATACTTGCAGCTGGAATGGCGTTCCTCTTATGGCGTATAATCAATAATTTCATAAAACTTAGTAAGTTGCGGCAAAAACTTAAAACAATGAGACTTGAGGAAGCTTATACCTTCAACTACAGAAAGCTGCTGAAGTTGCTTGCGCTGCACGGAGTTCCAGTGCATTCAGGAGAAACACTGGAAGAGTACGCTTCAAGAATAAATACTACATACTGTTATGAAAATATATACTTCGCAGATCTAACCAAAAACTATGAATCGGTTTTTTACGGAAACAAGAATCTGGAACCAGCGTATTCAGAATTACTCATACGCTTTCTGGAAAATCTGAATGCCTCCGTACTGGTACATCTTGGCTTTGCCAGATATTGGTGGAAAATTCTGGTACTGGGGCAATTATAAGGAGATCAGAATATGAAAAATTACCGAAAAGAACTGACCATGAATACCCGGCAGCGATATCAGCTGATACGTATCACCGACCAGGTGCAGCAGGCACTGGCCGACAGCGGCATTCAGGAAGGTCTATGCCTAGTCAATTCCATGCACATTACTTCGAGTGTTTTCATCAACGACAATGAGAGCGGCCTGCATGCCGATTTTCTGGAATGGCTGGAGAAACTCGCTCCGTATTCGCGCAGCGGCTACCGGCATAATGTTGGCGAAGACAATGGCGATGCCCATCTGAAGCGTCAGATAATGGGTCGTGAAGTTGTTGTTGCCGTTTCTGGCGGCCAGCTGGATTTTGGACCCTGGGAACAGATTTTTTACGGAGAGTTTGACGGCTGCCGCAGTAAACGCATACTTATCAAAATAATAGGAGAATAAAATGCCACAATTCTTCATGGTGACCATTGGTCTTTTCTTTTTACTGCTGCTGGTACTTATTACTCGCACGCTGTTTTTCAGGCCGCAACACAATGCGCTGCCTCAGGGAGGACACCATCAGCCGGACAGAGAACACCTGCTCCGCTCGCTCCCGGAACTGCTCAAATGCCGCACCGTCAGCCACCGTGAAGTAGAAGCTATCGACTTTGCCGAATTCAGCCGCTTCAAAGCCCTGCTGCCCAGTTTATACCCGCTGGTACATATGCATTGCACCCGGGAAGAAATCAGCCGTACCGGACTACTGTACCGCTGGCCGGGCAAGAACGCAGAAAACCCGACAGTACTCATGTCCCACTATGATGTAGTACCAGTAGAAGAAGAATTCTGGACCCGGCCGGCCTTCGAAGGTCTTATTGACGAAGGATGTATCTGGGGTCGCGGTACGCTGGATACCAAAAGTACGCTCTGTGCAATACTGGAA
>JAHIWF010000338.1 GCA_018815555.1 Spirochaetota bacterium
ACGCTTTAATCCCTGCATAAGTCCGGATTGGAAACAGTTTCGGGTTACAAGGAAGTTCCGTGGTAATACGTATATTATTTTCTGCGTAAACCCCGAAGGACTGCAGCAGGGGCTGCTTTCGGTTACAGTTGACGGGAAGAGCTGGCCACTGCAAGCTGACGGCAGCTGCCTGCTGCCTTCCGAAGACTGCGGCCGGCAGTACAATATACAGGCAGTGCTTGGAAGCAGCTGATACCAAGTGCCTTTTGCCCCCGGCCAATCACACACATGCAACCAGACGGGAAAAAGGCACTAGCAGTATCCGGACTAAATCGCTCTGATAGCCTCGTCCAGGTCGCGTATAACGGTATCGCTGCGCTGGCCCAGCTGCCGTACCATACCGGAACGGGTGAGGATGTCAGAGAAATTATCCGAGATTGTATCCAGCCGGTTCAGCACAATGGCGCTTTTTTGCCGTACTGCAGCGATTGCTCTGGAATTATCATTGATCATTTCGTGCATAACGGTAATCGATTCACTCATGAGTCCGGAAGAGCTTACAACATGCGAAACTGCAGTATTAATATCTGTTGTACCGATCGAAAGCTCATGCATGCCGGACAGTATTTCTTCGAATGCGTGGCGGGTCAGCTCGATCTGCTGCCCAATCCTGGTAAAAGCTTCCTCGATCTGTTTATTGGCCGCACCGGCTGCACTGATCTCCTGAAAAAACCGGGTTAAGCCCTCGCTTATCGTGCGGCTATTGGTAGCTGTTTCTTCAGCCAGTCGGCGGATCTCTTCGGCAACCACTGCAAAGCCTTTGCCGCTATCACCGGCATGCGCCGCTTCGATAGCCGCATTCATGGCCAGCAGGTTGGTCTGATTTGATATCGCACTAATGACATTTACGACATCCTGCAAAGATTCACTACTCGTGGTCAATACAGCGATGGTGCGTGCAGAGAGGTCGACCACCTCGATGGCAGTAGAGATACTATGAACCAAACCTTCCACACTGTCACGGTTTCTGGCTGAAACAGCGGAAATACTGTCAATCGAAGCAGTCATCTGCTCAACTGCAGCCGAAGCTTGCAGCGTGATACTTTGATACCTCCCGGTGGTTTCAGTCAGCTCTTCGGTAGCGTTGACAATAGCAGTATTGCTAATGCTTGATTTATCTACCTCTCCGTGCAAGGCATCGACTTCCTGCCGGATAGCGCCGACAGCTTCTTCGATAATACCGGTGGCCGCTTCCATTGATTTGGACTCCGTGAGCAAAGTTGAACCAACATGAAGCCCGTCGTGTGCTACTGCCATAGCAGCCCGGACCCGATCCAGCTTTTCGGCGGCAGTACGGGCTTCGTTCTGCAAGATGAGCATATACTTGGATACTATGCTCATCAGCGAATATGAAATGACCGCGGTAGTAAGAATACCCATCGTGCTGTTAATGATTCCGGTCGATAGCATACTCTGCAGTGAAGCCGACGCCTCTCTTGCCATAACCCAGACCAGCCAGTTCGTTGCGAAAAAAAAGATGCTTACCAGCACAACATGCAGGCGCTTGCCGAAAACCGCAGCATAGACAATCAGATAGGGCATATAGAATACATAGGTACTGAAAGCCGTTTCCGGCGAGCTGCGCGAATTAAGTATACGCAGACCGACAACAGCCAGCATAGTGGGTAATGCATACACCCAAACCGCAGTTTCCAGCTTACCGCTCCGCAAAGAAATCAGGCTGGCCAAAACCAGTACAACAATCGCACTACCGCCAATAAAACCTCGCCTGGCCAGATCCGGATCCAGCGGCATAATTGCATATAGCAAAAGCAGCAAACCCAGCAACATCAGCATGAAAAAGCTGTAATAATAGAAGATACGCGCCTTGCTACGGGCGATAAAATCCTGATCCTTAAAGCGCGACAAAAAAAAGTTCTCGATACCCATGATGACACTCCGTATGCTGCTCTAAAAACAGGGTAGGCTAAAAGTTTCCCGGTGTCAAATTCTGGCAACCTGTATGTTCCGCATTAAGGATTGTCTCCGAACTTATCCAAACTTGCCCTCCGGAAAGCTCGATTATCTCCACAGGTGGGGACTGTCCCCCACAGCTTGCCTTTTCGCCTGTTTTGCACGAAACTTGACTCTATGGATATCCCGATAAATACCGAGGGTGGCTCGCGCGTCATTCTGGAACTCATCTACAGCCTTAAGGTGCGCGATGTAATGACGCGCAAACTGGTTACGGCCAGCGCCGATACCGGTATGCGCGAGGTACAGCAGCTGATGCGCGACAATGGTATTACCGGGATTCCGATTGTGGAACGCACCCGGCTGCTGGGAATTGTCTCGATCGGAGACTTGTTGAAGGCGTTGGATCAGGGACAGATGGCAGAGCCGGCAGCCAGCCACATGTCCGCCTCGGTGGTTACCCTGGAAGAAGAAATGCCGCTGACTTTTGCCATCAGTTATCTGAACCGCTACGAATTCAGGCGCTTTCCGGTACTGGACAAAACCGGTTCCCTGGCCGGCATCATTACGGCATCGGATATCATCAAAACACTGCTGGTGGAAATGAACCGGGAGGTTGAGCGGCTGGAAGCCACAATCGCGCATCCGCAGACAATAGATCCGGCCGCGAGCCCGGGGCTGGATCCTGGTTCTGCCGGCACACCCGAGGAAATCGTACTCTCGCTCAGCTTCCCCACCCGCCAATACGATTTTGACGGAGCCGGCAAGGCTTCGGCCGAATTCAAGAAAGCGCTTAAACAGCTGGGTATCGAAGCGTCGATTGTGCGCCGGGCGGCCATTGCCAGCTACGAGCTGGAACTGAACCAGGTAATACACTCCACCGGCGGTGTAATGGAATATATTCTGCGTGGCGGGCGCATTACCATCGTAGCGCGCGACCAGGGGCCGGGTATCGCCGATGTGCAGGCTGCGCTTACCGAAGGCTTTTCCACGGCCAACAACT
Source organism: Spirochaetota bacterium (assembly GCA_018815555.1). Lineage (GTDB taxonomy): Bacteria > Spirochaetota > Spirochaetia > Treponematales > UBA12059 > UBA12059. The sequence goes on from JAHIWF010000338.1 coordinate 2,957, forward strand.
GGATACGCTCGCTGGGTTTTGGCGCTGGCCTGGGACTGCCGAATGCCAAACGCTCCGGTGACGATTTCAGTATCGACTCGGCTCCCGGCCGCGGTACCACAGTCTGTGTAACTCTCAACTATGCGGCCGGGCCCTGATTTGCTATACTGGCCGCAAATAATAAGGAGCTTTCATGAACATCAGTGATTTTCAGACACGTTTCGGTTTCGAAGCCATGTATGACGGCTATGTTGACGCGGAGGTGCTCGGTGGCTATACCTCCGACCTGCTTTCCGATGTTATGTCCAAGGCCGGTGAGGCCAGTACCCTCGTTACCATTCAAGCACATAAAAATACGGTGGCGGTAGCCACATTGGTCGGTATCAACAGCATCATAATCTGCAACTCGCGGCCGGTATCGGCGGAGATGATCGAAAGCGCAAAGGCTGAGGGCATTGCCCTGTTCCGTACCGACAAGACCCAGTTCGAAGTCTCGGGATTGCTGTATTGCGCTCTGCGTGATGCTAAAGCCTGATCTGCTGTCGGCGCGAGCATGTACATCAAAGCTGATTTTCATAATCACTCATGTCTATCGCCCTGCGGCAGTCTTCAGATGTCTCCTGCGGTGTTGGCCCGGCGGGCGGCACAACTGGGGCTGCAGTTGGTGGCGCTGACCGACCACAATAGTGCCCTGAACGCTCCGGCCTGGCAACAGTGCGCGGCCCGCGAAGGTATTGTGCCGCTGTTCGGTATGGAGGCTACCACCGCCGAAGAAGTGCATGTGCTGTGCCTGTTCGGCGAAGCGCCGGCCGCGCTGGATTTCGGTGCGGAGCTCAGGGAACTGCTGCTGCCGGTACCCTACAATCCGGATAAACTGGGTGACCAGGTAGTGGTGGATGCCGACGAAAATGTTCTGGATCTGCCGCAGCAATATTTCGGCACGGCACTAACCGTCGGGTATGACGAATTGTGCATACTGGCACGGACACGCGGCGCGTTGGTAATACCGGCCCACATCGACCGGCCCATGTGCGGCGTACTAAACCAGCTGGGTTTTCTACCGCCCTGGGATTACGATGCAGTTGAGCTGATGCGACCGGCCGACAAAGGGAAAGCCGCCGGGTACACAATCACCACCGGCTCGGACGCCCATTATCCTGAACATATCGGCCGGCGGCCCTTCTCCATTCAACTGCCTGAAAACTGGCAGACGCCGCAGGGACTGGTTCGTCTGGATCTGCTGGCGGCAGCATTGCGAACAAACGACATCCTGCTGCCGGGTGTGCCATGAAAAAACTGCTGCTGGTAACCGGACTGACAGTACTTATTTTCGGACTGTCACAAATGTACTTTTACGGAACCAGAACAGTTTTCAGTCAGAACATCAGCGCTCCCCATGCCACTGTGGCTATGCATACCAGCGAAGTAACCATAACACGCCGCGATATGGCGGAAATTTCAGCAGCCGGCCAGCCAGAACAAGCGACTTTCGCGTTTACACCGGGCTTGTCGCTGGCCTACCCCCGGCGTGGCAGCACCATCAATCCCGCCGGCAGTGCTGACAGCGGAACTTATTTTGCCTTTACTCTATATAATTATAACTTTGAACAGATCTGCCTGGTGAGCGACCGGTACAACAATCCCATCCAGAAACTTGTATTCGCCTGGTCAGATGGCATGAGAGAAAGCTTGGAACCCACCGCTGCGCCGGGTATGAACATAGATGGGCTGATACCCCGACTGCAGCTGCTGCAGCTGCCGAATACCGACGGCCGCCCCGTTACTATTTATTTAAAAATAAATACCAGCTTGTATCCAGATTTTGCTATCCGGCTGGCCGATTCAGCATTGTTGTCCTTACGCTTACGAGTATATATTACCCTCAGCTACATGTTTGTCGGGATGAGCTTTTTCATGCTGATCACCCTATTGGTCAATATAGGCAAAAATACAATAAACTATGCAAAAATACTGCCAGCCTTCATAATACTGACGCTTTCTATCCTGTTGTTCTTGCTTCCCATACGCCAAAGCACGGGATGGAAGCAGGAATTCTTTGCCACTACACTGCCGGCGATGCTATTATTAGCCTGCGGCAGCCAGTACTATACGGTTTTTTGTTTTCTGATGCATATTCAGTTGCGTAAGAACAGAGCGCTGGTACTATCAATAATATCCTTGTTTGGAATTGCAATAATTGGCCTGCTAAGCAGTACCGGAATCCCGGCTTTGCAACAGCCAGTGGTAAGCATAGCGCTGATACTGCCGGCAGCTATCCTGCTGTTCAGCATTGTCTTCCATTCAAAATACTTGATCCGCAAAAAAACAAACCTATCGGCGCTTATGTTTTTTATACCGCTTGTCATATTGCAAGTAAATCTGTTGTTGCGGACTGCCGGCAATAAGACTAGTTTTAACTCTGTCGAACAAAGCCGGCTCATCCTGATGACATTCCTGCAGCTCTGTATCATCTTTTCTGTGGCAATTCTCAGACTCCACAGAGGACAGGCATCAGCATCAAAGAATCTGGAAACCTTAAAACTCGCAAATTCCGAACTGAAGGCTACAATAGCCGGCCAGGAGCGAAAAACCAGCCGTTTTCTGCTGAACCCTCTCTATGGAATGCAGCAAACACTGGCAAGCCTGGACGGAAGTTTTACCCCCGAAGAAACAATGGAACTGCTGGCCGATCTGAGAAACAATCTTTCCGGCATCATCCATTTTCTGGGCAACCTGCGCTATCTGCATTCACAGACGCTTAACAGCAGCGATCTTATCATTTCCCAGCAAAACATTGCCACTGTTATTGGGTCGGCGATTCACATGGTTCAATACCTGTCGATGAAAAACAATGTAAGCTATATCATTGCCGAAACCAGTCTGCTGCTCAGTACCGACTTTACCATTCTGCAAAAACTGCTGACAAATATCGTATATCGCGAGAACATATTCTACAGTGTTCACCGGATCAGCATTACCGCCACAAAGCAGCACGGAAGCATCCGGATCGAAATAAAAAATGACGGCATACAGGAATTCCCGGAAACCGATTTGGAAACCGGGGTTCCGGCTCGACCGGTTTCTACAGAAGTAAATGACAGTGACTATAATTATCCGGCAGAACTCTCGCTGGACTACCTGAAGCAAAACGCGGCCTTGATTCACGCAGAATTACACTACCAGTACAAAAATAAGGAAAACAATTTTATAATTACTTTACCAGAGCTGACCCAAGGCAGTGAACAGACTGCCGTTACCATAAGTACCAGACCACCGGCCTCTCTGGATTACGATTTCAAACTTGCCCAAAGGCCAGGACCTGCCAATGCGACAACATCTTCCGGACAGCGCGTATATATTGTAAATGACGAGCCTATTTCCCTGTTTGCGATGAAGCGCAGCCTGGAAAAACATGGCTGGTCGGTAGAAACCTGCATGCAAACCCAAAAGGCAATCGATCTGCTGCAAAACTCTTCAGAAACAGCGGTAATATTGGTGGAATCTTTTATGTACCATACCACCGGCTATGAATTCTGCCGGAAGCTGCGCGCCTTGAATTTGGGAAGGCATTTACCGGTAATTATAATTACCGGCAGCACCTCTTTCGAGCAGATACAGGCCGTGTTCCAGGCTGGAGCCAATGATTACCTGGTGCGACCTTTTACCACGGCCGAACTGCTTGCCAGACTTACTACACACACTGAACTGGCCGCCAGTCTACGCCGCGAAATCGAACATAACTCCCGTATGGCGGAAATTGAAAAAATAAAAACACTCAGCTGGCTTACAACCGGCTTGGCCCATGAAATAAACACTCCCAATAATGCTATTTTACGCAATATACCCCTCTTGCACGAAATTTGGTCAGAAATCGGCAAGGCCATAGAAAAGCTGTATAACCTTGAAGGTTCCTTCAATGTACGGGGCTTTTCCTATGAAGAACTGCAAGCCGAAATACCGGCCATGCTCAATGACGCCTACAGCAGCGCCCAGCATATCAGAAAAATTGTGCAGGAGCTGAAAGAATTCTCTGGCGGGCAAAAGGACACTGTATTGACCTTCATAGACGCAAACCAGGCAGTGGCTTACAGTCTACGCCTATTGCGCCAGGCCATAGCCAACAGCACCGTAAAATTCAGTTCAAGCTTGGCCGCCCAGCCCTTGTACATACTCGGAGATAAATTAAAACTGGCCCAGGTAGTAGTAAATGTCGTAGAAAACTCACTGCAGTCGCTGAAATCCCCAAATGATGCCGTTCAGGTAAAAACCAGCCGGTTACGCGGAGACGGAACCGGCGGCCAGGACCGCATCCTTCTGGAAATTTCCGACGAAGGTATCGGCATGACCAAAGAAACACTGAAAGCTGTCTATGATCCTTTTTTTACGACCAAGCGTTCGTCTGGCGGCACCGGCATGGGCATGCCGGTAGTTTCGGGAATACTGCGCGAGCTGCATGGCGAAATCCAGATTCAGTCCGAACCGGGCAAGGGCACACAGGTCCGGATTTGGCTGCCGGCAGTAGATCATATCAATGAATTATAAATTACATATTTGGAACCAGCAGGTACGGAGGTAAAGAAATGGAAGATAAGAGCGGCTGCATTCTTATTGTGGACGACGATTTGAACATTCTCAAGCGCACAGAGCGCTTGTTGCGCTTTAATGGCTATGAAGAAGTTATAAGCTGCGCCAATCCGCTGCACATCTGGCCGCTTATTGAAAAACGTAAAGTACTGGCCATGGTTCTGGACCTGCTGATGCCCGGCATGGACGGCTATCAGGTACTGGAAGAGGTAAATTCCCGGCGACCGGACATTCCGGTAATTGTCGCTACGGCTGTGGACGACCTGGAAGTGGTAATCCGCTGCATGAAGGCCGGAGCCTTCGACTATGTTCCAAAATCGGCCGAGAGCACCCGGCTGCTGGCCAGCATAAAACATGCCGAGGCTATCGGGCAGCTGCTGGAGGACAACCGCGCTCTGAAGCAGAGCCTATTGGCCGAAAACCAGTACCATCCGGAGCATTTTTCAAAGATTGTCACCCGTAACCGGCAGCTGCTTGCCCTGTTTAAATACGTCGAGGCAATTGCCGGCTCAGACAAGCCGATTTTAATAACCGGAGAATCGGGTACCGGTAAAGAATTATTTGCAAACGCTATTCATGCAGCCTCGCGGCGCAGCGGCAAGCTGGTAACTGTAAACGCGGCTGGCCTGGACGACACCATGTTCAGCGACACCTTGTTCGGGCACAAGCGCGGAGCGTTTACCGGCGCGGAATCCGACCGGCCCGGCCTGATTGAACAGGCAGCCGGCGGCACCTTGTTTCTGGACGAAATAGGCGATCTTTCAGCGCAGAGTCAGATAAAACTGCTGCGCCTTATCGAACAGCGCTTGTATTACCCCCTTGGCGCGGACTTAACCAAAGTCTCGGACGCCCTGATTATCGCCGCTACCCACCGTGACCTGAAAGAAGAAACCCGCGCCGGCCGCTTCCGCCTGGATCTGTTCTACCGGCTGGAAACCCATCATATCAGCATCCCCCCGCTGCGCGAGCGTCCGGAAGATCTGTCCTTGCTGGTCGAACATTTCGCCGAGATTGCCGCTCAGAAATTCGGTCGGAAAAAACCTTATATTCCGGAAGAATTGTACCAGTTGTTAAATACCTGGGATTTTCCCGGCAATGTACGCGAACTGGAATCAATGATACACGATGCGGTTGGCAGCTCAAACGGTGCCAGCCTCTCATTGACCAGTCTTAAGTCACGGATTTTTGACCGCCACATACCGCGGCCGGCTGCGGCTAAGCTGCACGAAGGCCTGTTTCATTCGGCTACCATCCTGCCCACCCTGCAAGAGGCCAACCAGATGCTGATACAGGAAGCACTCCGTCGTGCCGGCGGGAATCAGGGAATTGCGGCAGGTTACCTCGGTATCTCACGCACGGCCTTAAACCGGCGCTTAAATCGGGAAGAAGAAGCATAACTCCGTATAACCCCTGTGCATTTATGCACACTTGTGCATTTACGAATTTTCACCTAAGTACTTTACCTAATTATAATTATAATAATTAACTCCACTTTATCCAAACATATTGCGCACCATTGCACAGGGTCGTTGTTTTTACAGTTGGAAGTGTCTTAGCGGAACACATTTTAATTACTTGTAATATAAACAATTAAAATTTTTCGCACTTGGCAGCCAATTGGCATCATCATTGCTTATAGTATTACCGTTGGTGTAAAAAAATTGGAAAAACTCCACGCATCGTGAAGCAAAAATTTCCGGTGTTGACGAAAGTGCAGCCGGAAACCAGGTAAAATAAATACTATCTAAAGCGGGATGTCTGGGCCGACGTCCCGCTTTTCTTTTGCCATCATACTGGAGATGAACATCTATCCTCCGCCAGCAAGATCGCCGGCATCGCACACAGCGTATAAGTGCCAACACTGACGACTCAGTCTGGGATCGCAGTTTGCTCCGGCTCAGCTTCGATGTTTTCTGCAGGCAGCCCGTTTTCGCCGGCCTCCACGTTCGCATCCACGTTCGCTTCCAAGTCCGGCATGGCGGGGACACCACTGCGGGCACCTAACTGAACCCGCATGCCCAGCATCACGTGAGTGGTCAAGTGGTCGGTCCAGGGGACTACCCCGGTCCACCAGTTGGCTGCCGCCACCAGGGCACGTACACCAAGCACAAAGGTAAATTGATCCTGCAACAGAGTTTCAAAGCGCAGAGCGGCGGCTGGATAGAACCAGCGTCCCTGTTCCCAAAAATAGCGGTTTACCGCGGCCTGATTGACCAGCATTTTATCTGCAACTTCCGCAGTGGTATCGCCTTTAAAGCCGGCACGCAACAAAAAAGCCGGCCCCAGCGAGAAAGACAGCAAAAAACGTTTTTCAAGTTCGGGGACCAAAACCGGGCCAAAGCGAAAAGCGGCCACCAGAGGCAGATCAAGCAGAAAGCCGAGCACGAAAACGTTATTTCCGTCGCCGGCTTCATACTCGACCGGAACTGCACGGCCGTCATAATTGCCGTAATTGGTCCATAACAGGTCCAGGCCGGGTTCCAGCTGCAGCCAAAAGCCTTCCGAAAAACTTATGGCAATAGAACCACCTAAGGTATTGAGCACCGGACTGGGTGCAGAATCAGGAACAGTATTATTGAGTATAGCAACCCCAAAACGTCCTACCGCCGAATCTAAATCCAGGGCAGCCAGCGAGAAGCTGTAAAAAAGGCAGATAAGGCCAAACACTCCAAGCTTTTTCATACATCTGCAACTATAACGCGTCCGGACAAAAAAACCCAGACCCCGGCGGAGAAGATCTGCAAACTCCGGCTAGTCCGGCAGCACCGCAAACACTGCATGCTCAGTTTAGTCCAGCAGCAAAAGACTGAAGCCGCTGCGGCCAACTTGTGGAAACAGGTTTTCCTCCCACTGCAGAGCAATAGCGCCATCCAATACAGCTACTGCCCCATAGCGCAACCCAGGCCAGGGCTCAGGTAAAGACACTAAGCGAGCTTGCTCCGCTCCGGCCGGCATATAGGCGGCTGTACCCCCACTGGTTACTATAAAAGCGGCAGCGGCTGTTATGGCGGCCTGGCCTTCTATGGCCTCTGCCGGATTGCCTCTGGCATAGGCCTGCCGGCTGCCATCAGCCAGTAGTACATCAAGCACCAGGTTTTCCGCCAGCAAAGCGGCGGCCTGCTGCAGCATAATCGGTGCCTGCCGCAGCGGTCGGGCAGCTACACTACCCTCAAACTGGTTGCGCTGCAGCAGCTGCACACTGCCTTCCGCCAGATTCCAGCGGGTATACACAGTATCCACCCGATCAGCACTTTCCTTGCGGAACTGTACATACCACTGGCCGGAAGCTTGCGGAAAAAGCGCAAAAGGCTCACCAGCCTCTGCCGCCAGCTGACTGAAATATTTACCAGAATCCGGCCATTCAGCAACACCGCGGTCGGTCACCTGCAGTAAGCTTGAACCAAGGCCAAGACCAGCCTCAGGCTCATACAAACCATGCCGGAACAGCAGAAAGAAGGCTGACAGCGTGGAAAGGTCAGGACTATCAAAACCAGCATTCAGCCAGCCGGGAGCAACCGTCCGCCCCTCAAAATGCGCTGCACTGTCGGCCAGGAAGGAGAAGGCCAGCCGCCGGCCGTTGGCAGCCGCAGCGGATTCCGATGCTGTCGCCGGCGAGTCGTACAGATCCAGTCGGTACAAGCCGATGCGATTGGTGGCAATAAGTAACGCGTTGCCACCCAGCGGCAGCAGAGAAAGCGGCATAATCTGGGTAGCGAAGGGAGCCGGCGCGGGGGCGACCAGAGCCGGTTCCGGCAGCAGCCAGTACTGCCCCTGACGGTCAAGAGCAAAGCTAAGCCATTCACCAGGCAGCAGTACCAACGGGGCCGGCTCTACAGCGGCAGCCGCTACGCCGACAGTCTGCAAATCGGCCAGGCGCCCGCCCCGGCTGCAAGCGGCCAGAGCCGCAGCAGCCAGCATTAGTGTTGCCAGAGCAAACAGCAAAATACCCCGACACGCCAGGCTGCCGACGCGGCTTAAATCAGTAGGAACGCGCAAAAATCGCCCGATGTTTAGCCGGAGCGCCGCAGAGGCAGCAGGCACCATTGATATCCTGCTGCTGGTCGGCCGGCATGTTGCGTATGGTCACTTTGGTATCAGCTTTAAGCTTGGCTTCACATTCGCGGCCGCCGCACCACAGCCCACGGGCAAAGCCGCCGGTGGCCGAATCGATGCCGGCGCCTTCTTTACTATAAAAAGCCAGCATGGCCGGATAGTCGGCAATATCATGAGTATTGGCCTCGCGGAAGGCGCGGGCTTTTTCCAGCAGGTCTTTCTGCATCGCTGCCAGCAACTCCGCCACCTTGGCCGGAATCTCGGCAACCGCAACCACAACCTTCTCGCCAGTATCGCGGCGGGCAATCACCACCGTGCCGGCGGCCATATCCTTCGGGCCAGCTTCGATACGCAGCGGCACCCCGCGCATTTCCCATTCCGCGAATTTCCAGCCGGGGCTGTTGTCATCGGCATCCAGTACCACCCGGCGGCCGGCGGCCTTCAGCGCTGCCAGAATTTTGTCGGTATAGGCCAGTACCTCAGCCTTGGTATCAGTTTTAAAAATCGGGACGATAACCACTTCCTCCTGAGCCAGCACTGGCGGCAGCACCAGGCCCTTGTCGTCAGAATGGGTCATGATGATGGCACCTACCAAGCGGGTTGAAACACCCCAACTGGTAGCCCAGACATAATCCAACCCGCCCTCACGAGTCTGATACTGCACGTCAAACGCCTTGGCAAAGTTCTGTCCCAGAAAGTGGCTGGTACCGGCCTGCAGGGCTTTCTTGTCCTGCATCATGGCCTCTATAGAGTAGGTGTCCACCGCACCGGCAAATTTTTCCGACTCGCTTTTCTTTCCGGCAATAACCGGCAGACAGAGGTATTCCTCGGCAAACTTGCGGTACACTTCCAGCATCAACTCAGTTTCGGCCACCGCTTCCGCCCGGGTTTCGTGGGCAGTATGTCCCTCCTGCCACAAAAACTCGGAGGTGCGCAGAAACAGCCGGGTACGTTTCTCCCAGCGCACCACGTTGGCCCACTGGTTGTATAAAAGCGGCAAATCGCGGTAGGACTGAATCCAGTCGCGGTATTTGCTCCAGATAATGGTCTCGCTGGTCGGGCGCACCACCAGCGGTTCCTCCAGCTCCTCGCCGCCGGCATGGGTAACCACTGCCAGCTCGGGACTGAAGCCTTCAACATGTTCAGCTTCTTTTTTAAGGAAGCTCATCGGTATAAATAAGGGGAAGTAGGCATTCTGATGACCGGTTTCCTTAAAACGGCGGTCCAGTTCGTCGCGCAGCCGTTCCCAGATGGCATAGCCGCGCGGCCGGATAACCATGGAGCCCTTTACCGGCGAATAATCGGCCAGTTTCGCTTTCAGCACAATGTCGATATACCATTGCGAATAATCAACGCTCCGTGAAGTAATCTTCTCTGCCATGCCCTACCTCGTTTCCCGTGGAAAATAATTGCAAGCTAATGCTTAACATTAAAACACCGGTCAGATGACCGGTGCCTTGCTCAGAATCGATACTATCGTAAAAGTACAGTTATTTTCAACCAAGCCGCTGGCTGCGCCGCATAAGCGGCCACCAAGGCAGCCCCAGGTTACTTAAGGCAACCGGAAGGTTTCCACCATATAGCGCACGGCACTGCGCCCGGACAAGGTTTCCTCACGGGCCATTACGAATACTACAGTCTTGTTATCAGTGCCCACGATTATCTGCTGAATGGCGTAGTCGCTTACATTCGGCCGCTTTATCTGCGGGTTGCCGGCGTTAAAAGAACTGGTGCGCGTGCCGGCCGTAACCGAAAACGCCAGCGAAAAAGACGAACTGAAGGCACCGGACTTTTCTTCGACTACCTTGTTCAAATTAACATTCCACTGGCTGTTGTCGCGGAAATCGCGGAAGGAGATGCTGTCGCTGGGTTCGCCGGCATCCAGAAAGATATACACCGGCCGGCCCTGCACCAAGGGGTCAATATTGTAGCGTTTACCGACAAGCGAAGCCTCGGCATACAAGCGATATAAAGCACCGGCCGGATTTAAACCGGGCTGGGGAGCTACCGCATACGAGCCCTTAAACACTCCATCACGCACAAAACTATTGTTTTTAGTATCTACTACGTAAATTTCGGCATAAGGGCGGGCAGTAGCGCTGTCCAGGCCATAAAAACCGAACATGTAATAACTGGAATCTGGAGAAAAGCCAAGATTGACAAAGGTGGCTACATCACCGGCAAAGCTCACGCCGGCCGCCAATACCAGCAACAGGCCGATAAGAATAACGTGCTTCCTGGTCAGATCTTGCATATTGTTTCTCCGTTTAGTCACTTTTTGCCGGTATAGTACCCACCGGCACTGCCGGGTAGTTCACAGCATTCTAGTAGCAATATCGGAAAATTCGTAGTACTCTTGAGCCATAAAAGGAAGTCTGATTATAAATGTTGAAATCACGACCAGAACGCATTACAATCTCTATTATGGCAAAATACTCCAAAAAATGTATCATATTGACCATAATTGCCGCAGGCTTACTGACCCTGACACCAACGTTGGCTGCCCAGTCAGCCGGAACTGCCCCTGCCGCAGCTTCGCCTGCCTCCGGCAACATCGATACCTCAAACCGCGAGCTGGAGCTGGTCACCCTGGCACTGCGCTGGGAACACCAGTTCCAGTTTGCCGGCTATTACGCTGCCATCGCCCAGGGCTATTACGCCCAAGAAGAGCTGCAGGTACAGCTGCTTACACCGGCTGACGGCCAGTTTCCCGTCGATGCCGTTTTGGGCGGAAAAGCCGAATACGGCATCGGCTCCGCCGAACTGCTTACGGCCCGCTACCGGCAGCAAAAGCCGCTGGTACTGCTGGCCTCCATATACCAGCATTCGGGAATAATATTGCTTTCCCGCAAGGATCACGGACAATTGATGCCGCAGGATTATGTCGGCAAGACCATCATGAGCGCCAGCCAGAGCCTGCCGGAGATACAGCTTATGCTGCTGAAGGAAGGCATCGACCTGAAAACAGTAAAGTTCCGGCCCAACGCCGACCTTACCGAACTGCTGACCGACCAAGTCGACGGCCTGGTCTGCTACCTTTCCAATGAACCATTTATCATGAGCCAGCGCGGTATAGAACCGCAAGTTATGCGCCCTATTTCTTACGGTATCGATTTTTATGGTGACTCGCTCTTTACCAGCGAACAGGAAAGCCTGGACAGGCCCGGTCGCACCGAGCGCTTCATTCGCGCCAGCCTGCGCGGCTGGGACTACGCCTTGCAGCACCCTGAAGAGTTGGTGCAGCAGATTCTGGAAATGCCCGGGGTACGCGAGCGCGGCAAGACCGCCGAACTGCTGCGCTACGAAGCCCAGGTACTCGAAGAACTGATACAGCCGGAACTGATCACCATCGGCCACATAAATCCGGCGCGCTGGCAGCACATGGCCGACAATTACGCCGAATTCGGACTAATTCCAGCCGGAACCAGCATCGACGGCTTCATTTTCCAGCCCGAACTGAGCTCGGAAAAACTACGCCGACTGTGGTGGCGGGCCGGTTTTATCATGCTGGCGGCCACCTTGTTGTTGATGATAGTACTTATCTGGAACCAGGTGCTGCGCCGGGTTATACGGCGTAAGACACAGGAACTGAATCAAAGCCGGATCTATCTGCAATCCATTTTTGACACCTGCCCGGATTCTATTTTTATTCACAATGCCGCGGACGGACGGATCCTCGATGTAAACGAAGCCTGCTGCCGGCAGTACAGCTACAGCCGCGAGCAGCTCTTGGCCAGCAGCATCGCCGAATTGTCGGTAGAAAGCTCGGAATACAACCAGCTGCAGGCCCTGCAGCACCTGGAACGTACTAAAAACGAAGGCAGGCAAACCTTCGAATGGCATGCCCGTCGGAACGATGGCAGCAGCTTCTGGGGCGAAATTACTACTGCCTATTTTACCCTCGAAAACAGCGGCCGCTACATAGTCATGGTGCGAGACATATCCGAACGAAAAAAAGCCGAAGAACTGATACGCCGGCAACTGGCCGAGAAAGACCTGCTGCTTAAAGAAGTACACCACCGCATTAAAAACAACCTGGCCAGCATACGCTCGTTGATAAACCTGCAAGCCGCAGCCGCCGACAGCCCGGAGATAAGCGAAGCCCTGCAGAAAGCCGGCAACCGCATCGAAAGCATGTACGTGCTATACCAGAAACTGCTCAACGATTCCGATTATCAATCCATCTCGGTAAAAACCTACGTACAGGACCTGGTTGGCGCGATTCTGGCCCTGTCACCCGAACAAAATCCGCCGGAACTGACACTCGAAATTGAAGACGGGCAGCTGGAGCCCAAAAAACTCTTTCTGCTGGGCGGCCTCATCAACGAATTCATGACCAACAGCCTTAAACACGCCGGACTCACCGTGGCCGGCAATAAAACCAGAATAGCGGTACGCCTGCTGCAGAGCCAACAGCGCTGGAAGCTTATATTACAGGACAACGGCCCGGGTCTGCCGGCCGCAGCGCTGGCCTCCGAAGAAATACAGCTGAGCAGCGGCCATCATTTCGGGCTTATGCTGATGCGCATCATGGGACAGCAGCTAGACGGCAAAGTACAGCTGTACAATGCCAACGGCGCACGTTGCGAGCTGGATTTTCCAGCAACTATTCCGACCAGTTTATTTCTCCAACCGGAAGGTAATGCGACGACTTGACAAAAGCCAGGCAGCATGGTAGCGTTACTACATGCAAGTACATTCCTGGCGACAGACAGGCATAACTTCTCCCACCCGACCCAGTTCCGTTTATTATTTTTATTTCCTCACCTTCTAAATAAGGCTGCTTCGCATGGTGACCGGGCGAAGGATGCCCGGTGATACCTGCGGTCACCCTGCGAGGAGGCAGCCATGAAGAACCTAAAACTAAGCAACACCAAAGCGGAAGGCGACCGCACCATCATCCGCATCGGCGAACTGCAGATCGGCCGCGACCTGGTGGTTATCGCCGGCCCCTGCGCCGTCGAATCGGAAGACCAGCTGCTGCGCACCGCCTGGGCGGTAAAAGAAGCCGGCGCAACCATGCTGCGCGGCGGTGCCTTTAAACCGCGCACCTCGCCCTATGCCTTTCAGGGACTCGGACTTAAAGGCCTGAAAATTCTGGACAAGGCCCGGCGCGAAACAGGTCTGCCCATAGTAACCGAGGTAATAGACACCCGCGACGTAAGCTGGGTGAGCGAGTATGCCGACGTGCTGCAGATCGGCGCGCGCAACACCCAGAACTTTTCCTTACTGCGCGAGGCCGGCAAATCCGGCAAGCCGGTGCTGCTGAAGCGCGGCATGCACGGTACCCTGGAAGAATGGCTGAACTGCGCCGAATACATCCTGGCCGAAGGTAACGGAAACATAATTCTGTGCGAACGCGGCATCCGCAGCTTCGAAACCTACACCCGCAACACCCTCGACCTGAGCATCGTGCCGGCGGCCAAGTCCATCAGCCACCTGCCGGTCTTCGTCGACCCCTCGCACGGCACCGGAGTACTGGAACTCATAGAACCGATGAGCATGGCCGCCATCGTGGCCGGCGCTGACGGTCTGGAAATCGAAGTGCATATCGACCCGCCTTCGGCCCTCAGTGATAAAGACCAGCAGCTGACGCCGGCCGCCTTTGCCCGACTGATGCGCAAAATCGGCATCCTCCGCCGCACCATGGACACCTTGGACGACAGCGTGCAGGCCGAAAACGAAGTGCGGGGGCTGCTGCAATGCGTATAGCCATACTCGGCTGCGGCCGCATGGGCGGCTGGCTGGGCCGCTGTCTGCAGGACAAACACGAACTTATCGGCTGCGAACCGGACGCGACACGAGCAAGCGCCAGCGGCATCCACAAGCTCTGGCAGGCGCCGGAGGAGCTGCAGGCTTTCGCGCCACAGCTGCTGGTAAACTGCGTGCCGCTTGGCCAGACCATCGAAGCCTTTGCCGGCATAGCCGAGCAGCTACCCGCCGACTGCATACTGGCCGATCTGGCCTCGGTAAAAACCGGGCTGGCCGAGTACTACCAAAACTGCGGACATGCTTTTGTATCCACCCATCCGATGTTCGGGCCTACTCATAGCGACGAAAGCGACCTGCAGGGCCAGAATGCGGTAATCATCACTGAATCCGGAAGCGCCGGACGCCTGTTTTTTCTGGAACTGTACAGCGGCCTGGGTATACGGGTTTTTGAGGAAAGTTTTGCCCAGCACGACCAGACGGTGGCCTACTCGCTGTCCACGCCTTTTGCCTCCAGCCTGGTATTTGCCGCCTGCATGCAAAGGCTGAACGCGCCGGGTACCAACTTCCGACGCCACCTGGAAACTGCCCGCGGCCTCTTGTCCGAGGATGACACGCTGCTGTCGGAAATCTTGTTTAACCCGCATACGGCGCGGCAGCTGGAACTGATCGGGTCGCAGCTTAGCTACCTGACGCACATAATCCGCGACCGCGACAGTGAGGAGATGGCCAAATACCTTGGCCGGCTGCGACAGAATATCGGGCTGGAAACGGCTGCCGATAGCTGAGCGCGCAACTGGTCACACTGAATGCTGCTGCTCGAATTCTTCACGCACCTTGCGCAGGGCTTCCGCATCAGTCAGCAGATCCAGCGCTGTTAAAGCCAGACCGCCAAGTACCGCCTGCAAACCCTCGTAGGCCGTCTCGCTGATACTGGCATCGCGGAAAGCCTCGGTATGGGCCGGCAGCGGCTGGTCGCAGATACGGAACCAGGGATGAATCAGCGGACACTTCTGGCTGACATTGCCAGCATCTAGTGAACCAAAACCCTTTTTGGCCTCCTGGATGCCGACTATCCCCATCCGGCCCATGTTGGCCAGATACAAATCCTGCAGGGCTTGATTAGTCTGCAATTCGTCGTACGAAGCCTCGTAATTGGAAACTTCCAGCCTGGCACCGGCAGCCAGAGCCCCGGACTCGGCACAGCGGATCACCCGGGGAATCAGCTCGCGCAGGGTTTTGCGCCGGGCGGCCCGCACATAGAAACGGGCTTCGGCAAAGTCCGGTATGATATTAGCCGCCAGTCCGCCCTGGCTGATAATCCCGTGGATACGCACATCAGGAGTGCAATGCTGGCGCAGCGCGTTTATAGCATTAAAAGTCTGAATGCAGGCGTCCAGCGCGTTAATGCCCTCTTCCGGGCAGGCGGCGGCGTGAGCGGCCTTGCCATAAAAGCGGAAGGCCAGAGCATCCATGGCCAGCGACTGGCCGCTACGGAAATAATCCTCGGCCGGATGGGCCATCAGTGCGGCATCGATAGCATCGAAAGCGCCGCGCTCCGCCATCAGCACCTTAGCACCGTCGGTTTCCTCGGCCGGGGTGCCGATAACCACGATCGAGCCGGCAGTGTCCGGCAGCCCGGCCAGCAGTGCGGCAGTCAGCAAGCCGGCCCCGCTGGAGGCGGTTCCCAGCAGATTGTGGGCACAGCCGTGGCCAAGACCAGGCAGGGCATCGTACTCGGCCAGAAAAGCCAGCGCCGGACCGGGGCGGCCGGTATCGAATACCGCACGAAAAGCAGTTTCCAAGCCAAGATACGCTCGTTCTACGCTAAAACCATGAGCTTCCAGCAGCGTACAGTGGGCAGCGGCGGCCAGCCGTTCCTCGTTTCCGCCTTCCGGATGCGCGTAGATATACTCGTTCAGGGTACGCAGTTCCGGCAGCAGGCGGCTGATGGCGGCCTTTAGTGCAATCTGTATACTGTCTTTTTCGCTTTCTGTCATTTGTTAGTCCTCCAGGGTTCGCGGCCGGGCCGGGCCAGATCTGCCAGCCACCGAATTACGACGGTCTGGGCCTGTGCTCCAGCCGTCCCCCCGCCCCGCGGGGGCCGGCCTTGCCAGAGCCCGCCGGTGCTTGCCGGTGCCTGCCGGGTCGCCGATGGCTTGTCAATCTGCCATTGGCATGCTACAACGCAGTAGCGCAACGCGGCAAGGAGTAAGCATGAGCTCGATTTTCTGGCAATCCACCCTGATTCTGGTACTGGTAACCGATCCACTGGGCAATATCCCTATGTTCATCAGCACCCTCGACCGGGTTGTGCCGGCCCGCCGCTGGAAAATAATTCTGCGCGAAACCGCCATTGCCACCTTGCTGCTCTTGCTGGTCATGCTGGGCGGGCGCAGTGCCTTCGGCCTCCTGGGCGTGGACGATGCCAGTCTGCGAACTGCCGGCGGCGTAATACTGCTGCTTATTGCCATTAACATGATTTTCCCCGGCGCTGGAGCCAAAATAGGCGCGGGCAGCGATAAAGGTGAGCCCCTGATCGTTCCGCTGGCCGTGCCGCTTATCGCCGGGCCATCGGCCATCGCCACCGTTATGCTGATCGTGGCCAATCATCCCGGCCAGCTGCTGCTGCACATGGGTTCGCTGGGCGTAGCCATGGCCCTGACCATGCTTTCGCTCTTCCTGTCCACCGCGCTCAAAAAGCTGGTGGGCGAGAATGTCATAGCCGCCATGGAGCGCCTGATGGGCCTGGTGCTTACGGCTGTTTCCATCGACATGATCCTGAGCGGTGTGGCGGCCTTTCTTAAAACTGTGTAAACACATATTGACCAAAGTGACCAGCTGCCCCCTCCGGCGGCCGAATACGGCAGTCCGGCCTGAGCATCAGGCGCTGCGACGGCCATGCTCGGCAATAAGCCACCAAATTTTGATTTCCCCGCTTTCTTTAGTATTGTAACATATAAGGGAGGCTCTGATGACCTATTCCACCACAATCGAAATCGCTTGCCCGATCAATACTGTTTTTGATGCCATGGAAAGTCTGGAGCACAGTAAAAAGTGGCAACCAGGTCTGATAGACTGGCAGCTGCTGGAAGGTGAGATAAACAGTGTCGGCGCAAAAAAGAACCTGATTTTTTCCGCAGGAGAAAAAACTTCCACTATGCTGGAAACACTGGAGAAGCGGCATAAGCCGGACAGCTTGCACTACCGGTATGAGGCAGAAGGCGTCGTCAATATCAACAGGAATGAGTTTGTTCCGCTAAGCGAAGCCAAAACCAAATGGACACAGCACAATGAATTCATCTTTGCTTCGTTTAAGATGAAACTTTTCGCCTTTTTTATGCCAAACGTTTTCAGGAAGCAAACATTTTCAAGCATGCAGCTTTTTAAAGCATATCTTGAAAACCTGCACAGCTGATACAATAACCCCACTCCTCAAAATCTAGTTGGCCGTTGCTGACCAGCTATCCACCTGCGGCCGAATACGGCCGCCCGGCTTACAGGCTACCGGTTAACTCGCTGATGGATTCCTGCAGCCGGTCGGAACGGCTGATAGTATCGGCAATAACCGTACGCAGGTGGTTCAGGGCAGTATCGATGGTTTTCAGAGCCGCATCCACTTCCCCGGTTGCCCCCGACAGCTTGCGGGCAACCTGCTGCACGCCTTCCAGCTCGCTGCTTACCTTTTGCTGCTCGCTGGTAATCTGCTCAGAGCCTTCCCGAATCTTAATAGAAGAATCCTGCAGACTCTGCATAGCCTGCAAAATCTCGCGGCCTCCATTGCTCAATTCGTGGGTAGAGTGGGTAATTTCGTTAAAGGCATCGGAAACCGCCTGAATCTCGGCCATAATTTCCTGCATTGCGGCATCAGTTTTGGCGGCAAAACGGGTAGTTTCATCCAGAGACCCAAGCAGCTGCTTTACATCTTTGGCAATAATCTTGGAGTTCTGCGCTGCCGACCCGGCCAGATTGCGTATTTCGTCGGCTACTACTGCGAAACCCATACCGGCCGCTCCGGCATGAGCTGCCTCAATAGCAGCATTCATGGACAACAGATTGGTCTGGGCAGCAATATTTCCAACGATCTTGTTTATCTCCAACAGTTCACGCATCTGGTCATTGGCAGTCTGCAGTGCGGTATTGGTTTGCTGCAAAGCCTGCACTCCCTGCCCGGCCACAACCAGCAACTGATCCGATGCCTTTTTCTTTTCGCTGGTAATTACCGCCACCGAATCAAGTGAGGCCGACATCTGATTAACGGCGGCAGTAGACTCCAGCACTACCGCATTCTGGTCCTCTATCTGGGCGTCAAAACCCCTGGCCATATCGGCGGTACTGCGTACCGAACCATTAGCCATGTCGATGCTGCGATGCAAGGAGTCGGTGCCATTATTCAAGGCCTCCACCTGGTGGAAAATTGCCCGGATATTCTGTTCGGCACCCTCAAAATCCTGCTGCAGACTCTTTACAGCTTCATTCGCGCCGGCGGATTCTTCCATAAGGGCTACAATTCTGGTCAACACATCCATATTTCGCTTGGCGGTCTGCTCCATCTCCAGCATAGAACGCGAATTTACTGACGCGATGCGGTACGAGAAAAAACTGAACAGCAGGTACAAAGCAGTGGCTGTTATAAATTCATCCAGAAACACGCCGAGAGTCACCCCAAGGGCAAGAAACAGACGCAGCATTCCGGCACTGAGAATCACTGCCAGGCCGAAGAAAATTATGAAGACAATGAAGCGGATGTTGTCACTTATCACTAATGAAAAAATGAGCGGGGCCAGCATATAGGCCAATAAAACAAAAGATTGCTGCGGATTGCGCGGCGGCATGATAAAAGACAGCCCTGCCAGAGCCAGCATGGCAATTACCAATACCATTGTACTGGCCAGCTGATAGCGCCCCTTAAAAAGGAAAATGATCGAGAATACAAAAGCAATAATAACCACGGCCTGCAAAATTACAGCCGGCCAATTTGCTATCAGTATATCCGGGATAATAATCATTGGCAAAAGCACCAGGCAGATGAGCTGCAGGAAAAACAAATTAGGTGCTTTGGTGCGCACAGTGATGGACGAGTCTTTATAGATATTTTTTATCCGGCCAGTCAATGACATACAGCCCCCTGTTACACTTAAAGTAAACAAACTGAATATACAAAAATCTTAGTATATGCAGCGCAAAAAGGCCAGCCCGGAACTGTACAAATCGTAATATCAATAATCGGGCCGGGGCTTGTTAAATCCGGAGTGCAATAGTACTCTGTTTCCATGACCATCAGCAGCCGCCGGCTTTTATACCATTTTTTCCTCGCAGTCAGCCTGATTCTGCTGCTGCTTGCCTTAGTTCTTTTGTTCGGCACCCCCGCGCAGCAATTGGAAAATGCCCGTTTTATTGTATATGAGAGCCTTACCCGACTGGAGTTTCTGGCCGGTCTGGTGATGATACTGTTTAGCCTGGCAGTCGCGGTTGGCGGCACTGCCATAATGGCACTCGGCATCGGCAAAAGCAGTTCGGTAGAGATTTTCTTTTTTGCCTTGTGGGCTGCATCAATGTCCACCGAGGCCGGCCGCATGCTGAACATCTGGCTAAGCCGTCAGGATCCCAACATGGCGGTGCTAATACTGAGTACCCGCTTCGTACTTTTCGGCCGCTATCTGGGTGTGGCTTCGATGTTTCTGGCCAGTATTTTCTCGGTCGGCTTCAAGGCCGAGCGCATGAACCCGGCTGCACTGATCGCCAGCTGCCTGGCCCTGCTGCTGGCCAGCATGCAGCCACTGAACAGCGGCAGCATCGACAGCCAGTTTCTGGTCATCCGGGGTTACACCGGCTTAAGCCTTGGGTTTGAAAGCGCTATTGTAATACTTACCATGATCAATTACCTGATAGCCTGGAACATGAGCGGCAGCCGACATTTTCTTTTTGGTGGAGCTGGAGCTGCCGCCATACTGGCCGGCCTGTTCCTGCTGCGCTTCGATCTGCCCATACTGATAAAACCACTGGCCATGGCCAGCATAATCTTCGGTTCTTGGTTGTATCTCCGGCACATGTACCAGTATTATCTGTGGCGCTGAAGCGTCAGGCACAAAAAGCCAGCGAAGCTTCGGTATAGCACTTGGCCCAAAAGCCAAAAAAAACCGGCGGCAGATATACCGTCGGCAAAATTCGAGTGCGTGATGTTCAGAACCGGTTAAAACAGAAAGACGGCGACCAGTCCGGTAATCATCGGCAGCAGGATATTGTCAAAATCCTTGGACGGCAAAGCCTCGGCAACTGTTGCAACACTGGCAATGATGGCCGATCGGGGCAGGTCCGCCGTTACCGAATAGGACGAAGTAAGGACGGCCAGGAAACAGGTCAGGCTGCCCTCCAGCGATTTGCCGCCGGTAAAAGGAATCCGGATAGTGCCAAAAATACGCCCGGCCAGGCTGGAAAGCCCATCGCCGAAGGCCAATGCGTAGATGGCAATCGACGCCGCGGGGTTGGGATACAAAACCAGGGCCATCAAGGCACCGATGCCGAGGGTAACCGGGCCAAGCACAAAATGCCCGGCGTCGCGTTTACGGGCGGCCAAAGCGGTAACACTGGAAATCAACGGAATACGGAAGCCGGCCATACGCAGATATTCACTGTAGGCATAGACAAGGGTGCCGGAACTGAGCAGAAAAATAGTAAAAACCTTATTCCAGTCGGCCAGGAGTGGAACAAATGCTATAAGAAGATGTATGCTTTTACGAATAAATTCGGTCGATATTTCTGAGAGGATACTGTTTCTTTTTTTGCTGCTCGTCAGAATCAGACCAAGATCGCTCATTCGTTCCTCGATTTATTAGGTGCTGACCCTATACATGCAATAATCATGCCATCAACCGCAAGAAACTAGGAAATAATAAGTTCAATTATTATCTACAATTACTCCACTCCTGATAATGAAAACTGCCTCAGCAGGCAAAAACGTATGATAAATCGTACAGTTAGAGTATTAATAATAGAGATAAACACCTACAAGCCTGTAGGCTCAGCCTTACTTTAAAAAAAGCCGATACTGTGGTAGCATCGCATACCTTCTGTTATGGAGTTCCGGAATGAGACTGACTTTTCATGTACTGGCCAGACTGTTAGCCTGTTTGCTTGCCGTGTTGGTTGTTGCCTGCAGCACCGCACCCGACCCTGCCGACACCACAAGCCCGGTAGATCCCGCACTTATCGTGCCAGCCGCCATCACTGTACCGGAAAAAGTTCCCACACCGGAAGAGCTGTTCCGCCTCGAAATGGAAACTATTGCGCAGCTGGCTGTTCAAAACCAATTGTCCCAGGTTGACACCCGGCTCTCGGCGCTGCTCGAAAACTATCCGGAAAAGCATGAACTGCTGCTGCTGCTGTCCTCCATAAAGATATCCCTTTCCGAACTGGACGCCGCTGAAGCTCTAGTGCAGCAGTACCTGGAACAGTATCCGGACAGCCTGCAGGCCATGATGATGCAGGCCGAGCTGCAGCGCTTTGCCGGAAATCTGGCAGGACGCACTGAAAGCCTGGAAAAAATAATCAGTATCGATGCCAACAACACCGACGCGCTCAGTGCGCTTGGAGACATCAGCTATGACGCCAAAAACTACCAGCGGGCCGAGTTATATTTCCGCCGCAGCCTGGCCGTGCAGCCTGATCATATAGAAGCGCTCATGGGCCTTGCCCAGGTGCAGTACCGGCGCCAGGATTACCGGAGTGCACTGGTAAACCTGAATACTGCGGTAGAAGCCGCACCGCAAAACCCGATGGTATACCTGGACCGCAGCCGGGTTTTGTATCAGCTGGGCAAATATCAGGAATGTGAAACCGATCTGAGCGTCAGCATTGATTTGCTGCCTTCAGCCTGGGCCTATCTGGAACGCGGCCGCCTGTATCTGGATACTGGCCGTCTCGAAGCGGCCGAGCTGGATTTCAGCGGCGCTATAGAACTGAGCCCGGATTTTTTCTTGCCCTATGTGTATCGGGCCGGCATGTATGAAGAAACCGGCCAGGACGAAAAAGCCTATGCTGATTATCAGAAAGTAACAGAAATAAACACGGAATACTGGTATGTGTGGGAGGCGATGGGCACCCTGGCCGTCCGTCTGGAACGCTGGACCGATGCCGCCCGGGCTTTCGACAAGGCGGCCGGCTTTACAAACGCCCACCGCGAATATTTAGTCGCTGCCGGATTGTCCCTGATGATGGCAGGACAGCAGCGCGAAGCCCGCGACTACGCCCGTGCCAACATAACCAAGATTGACCGCAGTACCCACCCCATGCAGTGGCTGCTGCTGCGCCAGGTTATGGACCAGAATATTAGTTCTGGCGATCTTGAACAGCAGATCAGCAAAGAGAAAAGTCTGGACAGCCGCTCCGCCGGCCTGTTCTATCTAGGTCTGTACTGGCTGGCCAAAGAGCAGCCGGCCCTGGGAGCTAAATATATACAGCTGTCCCTTGAAGCTGATCGCCAAGGTACCATAGAATGGCGCATGGCTGAAGCCATGCTGAAACGCTTGGCAACCGTAAACTAATATCTTTTTGGAGCATACATGAACGACACCAGCAGAACTCTGCAATTCGGCGACCGGCGCATTACCCTGGTCGGTACCGCGCACGTATCACAGGAGAGCATCGATGAAGTTCGGCTGGCTATCGAAAACGGCAAACCGGACCGGGTGTGTATAGAACTCGACGACAACCGCCTGCGCTCCATTACCAACCCCGAGGGCTGGGAAAAGACCGATATCGTTAAGGTTATCAAAGAAGGCAAGGCCTTTTTACTGCTGGCCAACCTGGCGCTCTCCTCCTTTCAGCGCAAAATGGGCATGGATTCGGGGGTAAAACCCGGCGCCGAGATGCTGGCCGCCTGGGAGGCCGCCAAGGCAGCCGGTATCCCCTGCAGCACCTGCGACCGCGACGTGCAAACCACCTTGCGCCGGGCCTGGGCTAAATCCAATTTCTGGAACCGCAGTAAACTGCTTGGTCAACTGCTGGGTGGAGCCTTAAGTAACGAAAAGCCCTCTCCCGAAGAAATTGAAGCGCTTAAAAACAAATCCGAACTGGATGCAATGATGAAGGAGCTGGCCGACTACCTGCCCTCGGTTAAGGAAGTACTGATTGACGAGCGCGACCGCTTCCTGGCAGCCAAGATATGGGAGGCCCAGGGCCAGAACCTGCTGGCGGTAGTCGGGGCCGGGCATGCCGATGGTATAGAAAGCTGGCTGCAGCGCTTTGCTGCCGGTGAGTCCTCCGATGTGCAGGAAATAAACCAGGTACCGCCCAAAAAACTGGCTGGCAAAATTGTCGGCTGGATACTGCCGCTGACCATCGTCGGCCTGATTGTGGCCGGTTTTTTCACCTCCGGCGCCGAGCGCAGCCTGCAGCTGGTGTTGCGCTGGATACTACTGAACGGCTCACTGGCCGCACTGGGCTCGCTGCTGTGTCTGGCACATCCGCTGACCATACTGGTATCGTTCTTCAGCGCGCCTATCGGCACCCTTAATGTGTTTCTGGCGGTCGGCATGTTCGCCGCGCTGTCCGAAGCCGCCCTGCGCAAACCCAGCGTAATGGACTTCCAGAACCTGTCTACCGACATTACCAGCCTGAAGGGTTTTTACCGCAACCGGGTAACCCACATCCTGCTGATCTTTTTTCTCTCCAGTCTGGGTGGTGCCATCGGTAACTTTATCAGCGTGCCAGCCCTGGCCTTCGGGTTGTAGGAAATCCGGCGCAGAGCAGTTTCAGGCCAGCCGCTTCTCCAGAAACAACACATTTTCGGCCGGGAAACGTGCGATCAGCTCCAGATGCCGGGCCAGCCATTCAACAGTTTTCCGGCTGTACATTGAGACATGGGTTGCGTCGCTCAGATACGACCAGCCTTCCAGCCCGCTGCAGGAAGCGGCCGGCCGGAGCCCGGTCATCAGCGCTAAAAAACCGCCGGGAGCCAGCAAATCCAGCATCCGCCGGAAATCCTGCAGCGGCTGCCGGAAATGCTCGGCCACCTCACAGCAAAGAATAAAATCATAGCCGCCGCCATCAAGCCGGCCCGGAGGCGGATCCGGCGCAAAATTGGGGTCCCAGCAATCCAGCTGCCAGGCCTCCATCCGGAACAGCGCAGAGAGAACCGGCTGAGGACCGCTGCCATAGTCGAGCCCCCGGAGCGCTCGGGTAGAACCGTCCGCCAGTGTACGGGTTCCGGCCGGTGCAAAGCCCCGACGCTGCAGTTCGGCCAGAACCGGCCGCCGCAAACGATCCAGAAAGCGCAGATAGCCGGCATCATCGGGTCTGTTCTGGTGCAGCGCATAGCGCCGTAACTCGGCCTCGCGATCCAAGCGGCAGGCTGTATCCATAAAAAGCAGGTCACAAACTGTACACAGCCAGTAATGGCGGCCAAAAGCCGACAGCCGGCAATCCGCCGGCACGGCCGCAGAAACAGTTTTAGCCACAGGGCTGCCACATAAGGGGCAGTCCACAGTTTCGTCAATAGTCATCTTATTTCCTTCAGTAAGCGCAAGACTTGACCCTGCCAGCCTCTGCCCTTACACTATAGGCAGCAGTTTGTCGGAAAATCCAGAGGATTTCAACAAACCAGCCGGATAATCCGGCCATATCGCCGGATCTCCGGCAAAAACACTGCATACAGGAGTTGCGTATCGAAACTAAAGAACTGAAAGCGGATATTTTCCCTGAACCCACCAAAGAACGTACCGAGAACGGCATCGTCGAGCTTTTTCTGGACGAAGGTGTATCGGTCAAGCTGGTCGGCATGATTTACGGCATTGAGCACAGCATCAGCAACGACGAGTACGAGGCCACCCTTTTTCTGGACCACTACAACCAGCGGCTTAAAATCCTCTCGTACAGCACCACCAACATCGACAGTCTGATCCTCAAAGTACGCAGTATCGCCGAACTCAATTCCTTTGACAAGATTTTTTGCGTAGCCCCGGCCAGCGACTGGACCACCTTTCTGCGCCATGGTTATGTACTGGAGGCCCTCATCAAATACTACCTGCAAGGGCAGGATGGGTTTGTAATGAGCAAATTCCGCTCGCAGCAGAGAATCGTTTCCAATGAATTGATGAACGAGATACTCCAGATCGAAGAAATCATGTCGCAGCCGCCGAGTGTCATAACCAAGGCCCGTGCCTGCCCGGAAGGCTACATGGTGCGGATGGCCAAACCTGACGATATTCCAGCCATGATCAAATTGTACAAAAAAATCTTTGCCAGCTATCCGTCACCCCTGGTGTACCCCGATTACATGAACCAAATCTTCCAGAAGGAAACTCTGTTCATGGTCTGCACAGATACGGACGGCAACATTGCAGCGGCGGCCAGCGCGGATCTGCTGCCAAAACACAAGGCAGCCGAACTGACCGACTGTGCCACCGATCCGGAACACCGCGGCAAAGGCCTGATGAGTGCCATAATCAGCTCGCTAGAGCATGAACTTAAGCGTCGTGGCTATATTTGCGGCTATACCATGGCCAGAGCGCGCAGCTACGGCATGAACAACGTCTTTTATCACCTTGGCTACGAGTTTATGGGGCGACTGAACAACAACTGCGATATTTTCGGGGCCTTCGAAGATATGAATATCTGGGTGCGCGATCTGCGCGACTGAGCTGATTCCAGGGCGGGCGGAACAGGAGTACATCGATGACTACAAAATTTGACCAGCTGTGCTCGCTGCTGGCGCAGGCCCCCGGTGCGGTAATCCTGCAGACCCACGATGTACCCGATCCGGACGCCATCGCCGCTGCCTTCGGCTTGCAGTATCTGCTTGCACAGCGGTCTATTGCCAGCCGTATTGTGTACAACAGCCGCATCGAAAAAAGCGACACCCGCGCCATGCTGGAACTTTTCGGCATACAACTTACCGAACTGGGCAATCGGGCCGGATCCGGGCAGACCGACAGCATTAGCGACAATGATTGGGCGGTACTGGTGGACTCGCAGAAAAACAGCGGCAATGTCCTGGATCTGCCCAGCCTGGAAGTCGCAGTTATCGACCACCACAGCCGGCGTAACGATGTGCAGTGGCAGTTTGCCGACATCCGGCCGGAAGTCGGTTCCTGTTCCACGATGATAGCCGGCTACTTTTTTGAAAACAAGATCGAACCGCCGCCAAACATTGCCACTGCCCTGCTATATGGTATCTTCATCGATACCGATTACTTGCTGCGTGGCGTTTCCAAAACCGATACCGAAGCTTTCTGCAAACTGCACCCGCTGGCCGACCAGAACAAATTGCGCACGCTGCGCAGCAGTCAGCTGACCCTGCAGGACCTGACCCTGTATGCTAACGGATTCAGTAAGGTTCAGGTATACGACAATGTAGGCTTTCTGGAGCTTGGGCCGGCCAACGATTCACTGATCGGCTCGGCTAACGATCTGCTGCTGTCGGTGCAGGAAGTAGAGGTGGCACTCTGCTATTCATTGCGCGAGACCGATGTGAAATTCTCCATCCGCAGCAGCAATCCCCGAGTGCAGGCCAACGAGCTGGCCAAGTTCATCTGTAACGGCTACGGATTCGGCGGCGGACACAGTCATATGGCCGGCGGCTGTCTTTCCCGGGCCAAACTGCCGGCACTAAGGCCGGCCGGCCTGTTCATACAGCACCGCTGCATCAGCTTTCTGGAGCAGGTGCAGTCAGGATCAGCAGCCGAATAAGTCCTTTTTTTTTGCGGCTACCGGCGGTGGGATTGCAGTGCCTGAATTGCGTTGCGTTCGCAGTTCCCAGCGACAGCAACTACTGCGGGGTCACACCGGGGGCTTTCGCAGCAGCCACAAACGAAGTTTCATCCAGGCCGAACTGCTCGTCATGCACGCCGGCACCCGCCGGTTCAACATGAACTACGATATCATAGATGCCCGGCACCTGCTGCTTGATGCCCCGCTCCACCTGCTGACATATTTCATG
>JAHIWF010000339.1 GCA_018815555.1 Spirochaetota bacterium
ATTTCGCAGGCTCTCTTCTTCAATAAATTTCCATTGGTAACTTATCTGCGTATATTTGCTGCCATCGTTCTGAAACTCAAAAAAAGCGTACAGAAGCCCCTCATAATTAGATTCCGGATTATAAAAACCGGGAGCAGATAATAAATATTCACTGCTTCCTGTCTTCAGCTTGTAGTTGCCAGAAAAAAATGCTGCTGGAGACACGATAGCCTCAAATCAATAGGTATCACATACCCATTTTGCTGCACAATCAAGCATCCGAGTATTCCACAAGTTGTGCTTCAACCTCATGAAGAAGCGGCTGCAAACGGAATCGCAACACCTGGTAGTTAAGCACAAGCACCACAACACTAATTATCAGATTAATTACTATATTGACCAGAAGCGTTATCAAGTCAGCACGAGTTCTTAGCGGCCAGGCCAGCAGAAAAAGCAATACACCACATTCCAGTGGCAACAAGTACCACAGCCAAACTTTTTTTAACAAATTAATCTGGCTTCTAAGGTCGGCCGCGCTTTGTCGCAGAAAATGACTGTTACTAGCCGTCAGGTCCGGCATGGTCGGCCGCAGGCTACGGCGCCAAAGACTTGCCAGTATGCACAAGCAAGCGGCGATGATCAATCCGGCACCTATGCGAGCCAAAATAAATGGCGTGTTAAAAATTATCGGTATAAAAACCAGACAAACTAAGACGATGGCAAGTGTTTCACTGGTATTGCGGAAGAGAACAGCCCAGTGTAAATGTCGCATCCGCCCATGCAAGTCGCGGCACAAGCGTTCCGGCTCAACACATATTTCGATGTCGGACTGACTAAGCCGCCACAATTGGTCAAGCTTGTCTTCAGCTGGCATCGTTATCCTCCTTTATCGCCTGTGCCAGCCGTTTGCGCAGGCGATGCAGGCGAATATAGACGGCATTGACCGTCAAACCCGAAATTTCAGCAATATTTTCAGCCATGCAGCCATCAAGGCTTAAAACTATCAAGGAACGGTCCAGCGGAGGCAGACAGCGGATGGCGGCCCGCAGCTTCCAAGCTTGAGTCTGACGCACAGCCGCTTCTTCCGCTGCAACCATTGGGGCAGATGGTGGACAGAGCACACATAAACCAGCAAGCCGGCGTCGCTCCCGCTGTCGGCGGCGCTGTGACTGCAGACAGATGTTTAAGGCAATCCGATACAACCAAGTGCGGAATGAAGAAGCCTGTCGGAAGCGTGGGAAAGCCTGCCAAGCAGCCAGGAATATTTCCTGACAAAGATCTTCGACAGCCACTATCTCATCTCGATAAAAACGAGCCAGATGCAGTATGAAGCTTTTCTGCTCTGCGAAAAGGTGAAGAAAAGTCTGGTCGCTGCTATCATCAACAGGTACAGATTTTAAAGGCAAGGCGGACTCAGTTCGGCGTCTGATCGCCCTGGACAGAATCCTTTTTCTGGAAACGACCCATCGCCAGGCCTATCACAGGCCCCATGGCTACACCTATAGCAATACCGATGGCAATATTATCGATGGCCACACCGATTCCGGCACCTATGGCCACACCGCTACCTAATCCAAGAGCCAAAAGTTCTTTCTTGTTTGGCTGACGATTGCCGCCACTGGCAGCTTTCCCTGGCTCGCTCATGATTATTCCTCCTGTTTCATATTTCAGCCGATTTTACACCAGCGACACACTCGCCAACGGGGCTTATAATGCAACTACCAATTTAGTTACTACTTGTCGCTAAATCTTTCAATTATTTTTACCAATTCTTGGCTGAGCGCTAAGAAATCTTACAAATTGCATATATTCGCATACCAAGCCGACTCCGGCTGGCGCGACAGAGTAGCCGAGCTGCCGGAATCTGTCGTTCAATACAAATTATAGAAAAAGGCTAGTACCAGCCATTAGATACTACCATCTATAATACACCAATGCGCACAAAAGCCAATATCCTTCAACCAAGCTCGCTGATAAACTTACCAAACCCCAAATGCCGCAAAATCCGACAGGCATTCTGGCGGTCCACTATCCCCGGTTTCAGGTGATAATCGAAATGCAGGTCATTCTCGCTTATACGCTCGCAGAAATGAGCCGGATCGTAATCGTCGAGTGCTTCCGCAATTTCCAGATCATGACTGGTAGCCACAACCAACGAGGCTGTCCCTGCCAGATACTTCAGAATGTTTATGGCGGCCCGGATACGCTCGGAACTGTTGGTACCACTTAAAATTTCGTCTACCAGCAAAAGACCGGGCTGCAAATCCGTCTGACGGATCATGGAAAGCAGCCGCTCTGCCTGTACCATATACCGGCTTTTACCCTGCAGCAAATCGTCACTCAAATTAATGGCCGTAAAAACCGGCCAGTGATCAGTATGGAAGGTAATTGCCCAGGCGAAACCACAAGACAACGCAAAAGCCTGATTTATACCCACAGTGCGCAGAAAGGTGGTCTTGCCGGCCATATTGCTGCCGGTAATAATGTAATGCTTCACCGAAGTGCATGATACCGGCACACATTTTTCCAGCAAAGGATTTGTTAATTTTTCAAAACTTAAAACCTCACGGCTTGTCAGCTCCGCCCGGCAAAGGGATTGGCTGCTAACCAGTTCAGCCAGACGCACAGAAGCGTCCAGCCGGCCAATCAAGCCGTAGGCCAGCTGCAGTTCCGGCCGATAGCGGTTAAAATATACCAGAAACTTAAAATAAGCCGAAAGTTCGCCAAGCATAAATATTTTAATGTAATACATCAACAAGCCCTGCAAGTCGCCTGCCAAACCGTTGTTATTTTTAAATACCAACAATCGAACAGGCAAACTCTTTACAACTGGTAGAAGGCTGTGCAGTAGCTCCCAGTCCGGATAGTTACTTTCGGCCAGTTTTTTCCCTAGAGCCGGCAGGGCAGACAACAACTTGGCTAGATAAAAAATGGCGGCGGCCTGGCTTTCAATCTGTCTGGTACTGGCTAAAAACAAAAACAAATTAAGCAGAGCCAGGACCAAACCGCCAAACAGTGCTGCTCCGCCAATACATACACAAAGAATTAGAATTAGCGCTTCCACCGGCAGCAGCCACTTAAAGACAAAACGATATTTGGCAAAAGCAAAAGTACTGCTAGACCATAACAGATCGACCACAGCGGCAGTATCGGAGCGGCCAACCCGCCCAAGGATCTTACGGATTGCCGGAAGCAGTATTGCCTGATTCAGCCAGAAATCGATAAGCCCGCGGCGGCCTTGCAATGCAGCAGCGGTGGCAGTTTGAGTGTACAGCCAGAAATGCAATACTTCTTGTCCGGCCGAACTTTGGGGTTTAGCAATCCGTTGTTCCAACTCCGCCAGCATCAAATCGTGGGCACTGTGCTCGTCAAGGTAAAAAAGATCAGCCCTCGAACATTGAGCCTGCAAATATTTCATGAAACTCATCCTGTATTTGATTTGATAAAAAAGAAGTTATATACCGCCAACAATATCGTCAATCAAATTCTCTTCAATTTTACACTATCACCGCTTGACCCTGCCTCTGGGGCAAGGTTTGTACTATACTCAAGGAGTATGCCCATGAAGCAATTAACACTGTTTGACCAAATCCCGACACTGCTGGCCGGAAAGCCCACCCCATGGAATAGCGGCAGCAACCCCCAGCCGCTGCTGCTGCCGGCAGCCAAACCCATCCCCGGCCGGCATTGCGAGAGTTCGGCCATCATGAACGCCCTGAACTACCTGGGTTATCCGATTGAGGAATGCCTGATTACCGGTGCAGGCGGAGCCCTGGGATTCGGCTTTGCGCGCGGCACCTTCCCCTTTATGTCGGCCCGCAACGGCGACATGCGCGAGCAGTTTTTCGCGGCAGCCGGCATACCCTGGCAGAAGTCAGCGGACAGGCTGGCCGAAAATGCGGATTTCGGCTGGCAACAAATTGCCGGGTTGCTCGCACAGGGGCTGCCGGTAGTGCTGCGGGTGGATATGCGCTATCTACCCTACCTGTACGGCGGCCGCTACGGGCCGGCTTACAGCTCCTTCGGCTGGCATATGATCTGCCTGTTCGGCATCGACTGGGTCCGGCAGGTGGCGTTGGTCAGCGATACGGCCAAACCCGGCCTACAGGAAATCGCCCTGAAGGATCTGCACAAGGCCCGCGGCTCGAAACTGAAAGTGATGCCGCCGGAGGGAGAATTCTACTGGATTACGGGCAAAGCCGAAACCTACGAGCCTGACTGGCAAGCCCTGTTGCTGCACTCCCTTCGGCTGGTCACCGGATATTATGAAAGCGCTTCTCTGGCGGCCCTGGAGCACTACGGTCAGGATCTGGTCGAACTGGAGAGCTACAGCAAGCCAGCTTTCCTGCTGCCGGCGGTACTACAGTACATGGCCGGTAATATAGAAGACTTCGGCACCGGCGGGGCAGCCTTCCGCATGCTCTACCGCGACTTTCTGGCCTTGATAGCGGAAAGGCTAAAAGCCACCGCACCCCTCGCGGCACAGCTGGCCAAGACTATAGCCAGCCTGGATGAATGCATTACCGGCTGGCATGAAATGTCGGCGGCCTGCCGCAGCCTTGGCAGCCGGATTAAAAGCATGAACCGCGCCATACGAGCTGCAGAATATCAAAAACTAAAAACCATAGCCGACACTATCTACAAAAAGGAGCGCTTGTTTTATACTGAACTCAAGACTTGTCTTCAGGAGTTGCAGTAGTGCTGACCATCAGCGAGTTTTCGGCCGCTACCCGGCTTACCGTAAAGACCCTGCGCATGTACCACGAAGAGGGCATCCTGGTGCCTGAAAAAATCGACCCCTCCAGCGGCTACCGTTATTATGGCGACGCCGCCTGGCAGCGGGCCCAGGCACTCTGCCTCTTGCGCGAGCTGGGTTTCTCGCACCGCGAACTTAAAGAAATAGTGCAGGACTGCCACGACGACTGCGACCTGCAGCAGCATCTGGCCAAGCGCTTGTCCGCCGTAAAACAGGAGCTTGTCCGTATGCGCGGTGTTCACGACCGCCTCGCTGTATACCTCGATACCGCAAAGGAACATACAATGAAAGCAAACAATACCATCCAGCTGAAAGAAGTACCCGAAACCATCATCTGCGGCATCCGCTTTAAAGGAGCCTATGATGAAATCGGCAAGTATTTTGGCATCCTTTTCAAAAAAGCCGGACGCTATATGCGCGGCCCGGCCATGGCGCTCTACTATGATTCCGAATACCGCGACAGCGACGCCGACATCGAAGCAGCCATCGTGGTAAGCAAAATACCGCAGCTTGACGATGACAGCATCAGCTGCCGCATCCTGCCAGCCCAAAGGGTGCTGTCGCTGCTGCACTACGGCCCCTACGACCAGCTTGGCAACAGCTACCGGCGGCTCTTCGAAGCCCGCAGCGAGCGCAATCTGGCCTCGCTAGTCCCATCGCGCGAGCTGTACCTGAAAGGACCGGGCATGATACTGCCGCGCAAGCCTGAAAAATTCGTTACCGAAATCCAGATACCGGTGCAGGACCAAAGCCAGGAATCGAAACTACCATGAATGAGCAAAGTCTGGCTCCCTGCGGCGTACTCTGTGATCTTTGCCTCGGCTTCCAGCGCAGTAAAAATACCTGTGTCGGCTGCCTGGCGGAGGGCAATAAACCCTACCACTGCACCGTCTGCAGCATCAAAAGCTGCCCGGAAAAACAAGGCAATCCCACCGCACTGTGCAGCGACTGCCCCAAATACCCCTGCCGGCGGCTCAAAGACTTGAACAAGCGCTACCTGGCAAATTACGGCGAAAACCTGCAAAAGAATCTGGAAACTGCCCGGGACTCCGGCCTGACGGAGTTTATCGCTGCTGCTCAAACCAAATGGCTGTGCCAAAACTGCGGCCAGCTACTCTGCGTGCACTCGGCAAACTGCCTGCACTGCAGCAGCCCAAATCCTTACTTTCCGGGAGCACCAGAAATGCAAAACCCGACAAAATCAGCGGCGGCGAAAAAAAAGCAGCCCGATTAAGGAAAAAAGGCCGCTGATTGTCAACTTTCAGCGACCTGCTTGCACTTATAATTGTAAGATTATGGTTAAAAACGCCTAAGCTTACCCAAACACCGGCTTCAGAGCCGCGCCTGCACTTGACGAGTCCGGCAATAGCAGAGTATTATATATATAGACAGGGCGTAAAAAGCTTTTGTCGGCCGGCTGTAACCCAGCCGCTACCTTCAGTCTGCGGAAAACCATCCGTCTAGACTCCTGCGAAGCTGATGCTTCGCCAAAGTAACGGGCGTCGCGAAAGCGGCGTTTTTTTTATGCCCTGACCTGTATCACACAGCTATCAGGGCAATCATACACCAGCTGATCAGCCCCAGTTACTCTTTCCCGGCCAGCTCCTGCCGGCACAACCAGTCACAGAAAAAGCAGATATCACCAGTCTTGCCCGGGTATTTGGTTCCAGCTGCTTCCATCTCCTGCCGCTTGGTAGCCAGACCCTTGCTGAAACAATCCTGCACATGACGGTTGGCCTCGGCATTGGCCATCAGAGTCTCCCAGCTGTCTTCAACTGTGCCGATAATCAGCTGCGGATTCTCATTGGCAA
>JAHIWF010000340.1 GCA_018815555.1 Spirochaetota bacterium
GGCGGGAATGGCCGGATGGATGTGGAAAAAGCAGATTGACCATTGGCCGGCTGCCCGGAAGATTATCGTGGACCTGCCTGATCATGGACTCGACCGGGGGAGGCCTTTTGGCAGTATCGAAGCAGCCGCTGCTGAGTTGGCGGCAATCATTGCCAGTGAATGCTCAGGTGGAAAAGCGTCCCTGGTGGGGCATTCGCTCGGTGCGAGAATCGTGCTGGAGACTTTGGCCCGATATCCGGATTGTGCGGCAGGCGCTGTCGTTTCCAGTGCTTTGGTGAGGCCTTCGCTGCTGGTATCCATGCTGAACAGCCACACACTCAACGTATTTAGTCTTTGGCTGCTGAGAAATGAACGACTGGCCCGGCTGCAGGCCAGGCAATTCGGCTTTGCTGATTCGGACATGGAAGCGTCGTATCTGGAAGATATCCGCGTTATGAAAGCCGAGAATCTTGAGCGTCCAGTCGCCGCCTTCAGCTCAGCGCTTTTCCTGCCAGCAGGACTTGAAGCCGTCCACTGTCCTGTTCTGGTTACGGCCGGTTCTAAGGAAACCCGTGGTATGCTAGCTTCGGCGGGTGAAATCGCCGCTGCAATTCCCGGTGCTGAAATAGCGACCTTACAAGGTGCCGACCATACCTACCCCTGGAGCCATTTCGATGCATATAATAACCTGCTTGCTTCTCATCCGGCATTAGGCTTGGTCGGGTAGTGCCGAGTATGATGTCGGCATACGATGCTATCCATTAGCCAAAAGCAAAGCCTTCACTGGGATCTTCATCCGAGCCATCTATTCCGCCAGGCATATTTGTCCTCTCCCGCCGCGCTTTGACCGGTACATGGCCTTGTCGGCTGCCTGCATCAGTTCCGGTTCGGCCTGTCCATGTTCCGGATACAGAGCAATACCGATACTGGCACTGATCTGCAGGCTGCCGGAACTGAAGGCTATTGGCTGCTGCAGGTTCTGGATCAGTTTCTCGGCGATTGCCATCGAGTCTGCGGTATCCGCCAGCCCTCCGGCGCAGGCTACAAATTCATCACCGCCGATACGGCCGGCCAGGTCGGTTTCGCGCAGTGTGCTGGTGATGCGGTTGGCCACGGCTTTGAGGACGGCATCGCCGGCTTCGTGGCCGTGTTCGCATTTACTGGCTTAAAGCCGTCCAGGTCGATAAAGAAGACAGCCAGTTGACTGTTGGTTCTCCTGGCTTGGGCCAGCTTCTGTTGTAGAACTTCGGAAAAAAGCCGGCGGTTGGCCAGGCCGGTTAGGCTGTCGTGCTGGGCCATGTGCCGGATCAGTTCTTCCTGCCGGCGCTGTTCGGTGATGTCGATGGAAACACCCAGGATGGCTGCCTGTTCGCCTTCCGGGTCCTGATAGCGGATTTTAGTGGTCTGGAACCAGCCCGGGCTGCCGTCGGGTCGGGGAGCTGCTTCGGCCGGTATGAACAGTTCTTCTCCTGTCTCAAGTACTTTTTTGTCTTCGTGGTTGAAGCGGGCTGTTTCCTCGGCTGTTGCGCCGTAATCCTGGTTGGTCTTGCCGACCACTGCATTCGGCTTGGTATTGAACAGTTTGGCAAACAGGCGGTTTGCCAGGATAAACTGTCCCCGCGGATTTTTGGCGTAGATATAAGCCGGCACAGTATCGATGATCAGGCGCAGGTGGTCTGAATAGCGGGACAGCTTCTGGCCGACACGCAGCAGTTCGGCTTCTCGCTGGCGCAGGCGGCGATTAAGAGTGAAAAATAACCTTCGTTGCGGATGACATAGGCGGCCAAGGTAAGCGAGCGCAGGGTCATGTAGGCCTGGCGCTGGACTACCATATTCAATGCTTCCCGTTCACTTTGGCTGATCAATACCTTCAGGTTCGGGTACTGCTGGCGTATTTTTTTCTTCCAGGCTGGTGCCGCTGGGAAACACGATGCTTTCGTCCGACAGACGCAACGGGTCAAAGATGTAGTCGTGTTCTTCTCTCGTTATGAACACATTGGGATCGGTAAAATACGGCTCGGTGAAGACCAGCCAGGCATCGCGGGCCGGGGTCTGATTAAGAAAGGCCAGGGCGTGTACCTGTCCGTTTTTTGAGAGCTGCAGACTTTCGTCCCAGTCTTTGGTCGGTACCAGCAGGAACTCGATACCGAGCCTGGTAGCCAGCAAGCCCAGCAGGTCTGCTGCAATGCCGCGGTAGCTTCCGCTTTCGTCTATCCATTCATAGGGCTCCCAGTCCGGGTCTACTGCCAGCCTTATGGGGTCAAGGCTTGCCAGATAGTCGCGATCTGTCTGGCTGAGCGGAATGCTGGCGAATTCTGGTGAATTAATGGCAGGGGCAAGGCCGCCGCTATGTGAATTCTGGGCCTGCAGCGGCGGTATAGCAAG
Source organism: Spirochaetota bacterium (assembly GCA_018815555.1). Taxonomy (GTDB): domain Bacteria; phylum Spirochaetota; class Spirochaetia; order Treponematales; family UBA12059; genus UBA12059. The sequence continues at coordinate 2,365 of JAHIWF010000340.1, forward strand.
GCTGAACA
>JAHIWF010000341.1 GCA_018815555.1 Spirochaetota bacterium
ACAGATTATTCTGGTCGGACCAGGCATTCCAGGCAGGAACGAAGCGCTGCCAGACCGCGGCCTCTTCAACAGTTTGGGGCAAAGGTTCATACACTGCCCAGGCTTGCTGATACCTTGTGCGCGCCGCTTCGATATTCTGATACTGCCGGGTGCGGTCGGCCGCACTCAGTCGCGGATTAAGCAGCGAACGCAGAGCGATCCGGATAGTATTGCTTTCAACTTTGATTTCCAGCAGGCTTTCTATGCTGGGCAGGCGCACCTGGCCGATTTCCTGAATGTGGCCGTTAACCTGAACAATGCCGCTGATGCCGAAAACACCTACCGCTACAACAATCAGGGCTACCAAAACGAAACCACCGATCAGTTTTACTCCGAGCTTCAAATTCTTCATCTCGTCCCCCAGACTTTTGTGTATCAGGAAAATACTACCGAATCAGTATAAGGCTAAGACATCAACACACAAAATGCAAGAAAGTGTAAAAAAAAAAACCGGCCATTTTCGGGCCGGTTTATTGAAGGAGAGGATATACTTACTTGGGTGCACCTGGCGAAGCTGCTTGATCGGTATTTCAAGCTGACTGTTTCGACCCTGTAACAGGAATCAAGACACCTTTTCCAGGCCAGCTTTGACCAACCAGGTAAAAGCTGCTTTACTCCAGAACAGCCTTAATGCGCCGTACTCCAGCTGACGAACTCTGCTCCTTCTGTATCTTGAAGCTTCCCAGCTGTCCGGTATGCTCGACATGTGGACCGCCGCAGACTTCCTTGCTGAAGTCGCCCATCGAATACACTTTTACTACCGACTCGTACTTTTCGCCGAACAGAGCGGTGGCACCGGAAGCTTTGGCTTCTTCCAGCGGCAGAATCTCCATGGTAACCGGCAGGTCGCGCTTGATCTGCTCGTTAACTATATCCTCGACCTTTTTAATTTCCTCAGGGGTCATGGGGGCTGAATGAGAAAAGTCGAAGCGCAGGCGCTCGGCGGTAATGTTTGAGCCCTTCTGGGCCACATGGTCGCCCAGAACCAGCTTCAGCGCCTTCTGCAAGAGGTGGGTGGCACTGTGATATTTTGTTGTAGCTTCAGACTGATCGGCCAGGCCGCCCTTAAAGGTCTGCTCGGCCCCGGCGCGCGAGAGTTCCTGATGCTTTTTGAAAGCGTCGTCGAATTCCTCGCGGTTTACCGTAAGGCCGTTTTCGGCAGCCAGTTCCAGAGTCAGCTCGATAGGAAAGCCGTAGGTGTCGTACAGCTTAAAAGCCAGACGGCCGGACATGATCTTCTGCGGATTTTTAAGCAGGTTGGGCAGCATCTTCTCGAACTCATGTTCGCCCTTCTGCAGAGTTTCCAGGAACTTGGCTTCCTCACGGGCCAGATCGTCGAGGATGCGCTGGCGGTTTTCAGCCAGCTCGGGATAGGCTGACTGGAACTTGGCTATTACCACCTCGGCCAGTTTACCGAGAAAACCACCCTCGATACCCAATTTTCGACTATGACGAACAGCCCGGCGAATCAGACGGCGCAGAACATAGGCTGCACCGACATTGCCTGGTGATACACCTTTAGGATCGCCAATGATAAAGCTCGCAGTACGGGTGTGGTCGGCAATAATGCGAACTGACATATCCTTAAGTGGATCTTCGCCGTACGTATAACCGGAGACCTGCCCGATAGCCGCGATAATTGCCTGATAAATATCAATCTGATATACACTGGTTTTACCGTTGAGAACTGCGATTGTCCGTTCCAGCCCCATGCCGGTATCCACATTCTGCTTGGGCAGTTTGACCAGGGTATGCTCGTCTACCCGGTTATATTCCATGAACACATTGTTCCAGATTTCCATCCAGTTGGCACTGTCGCTGCCCTTGTTGGAACCGGCTGGCGGCAGGCCCTCGCCCACCCAGTAAAAAATCTCGGTATCGGGACCGCAGGGACCAACCGGGCCTGCCGCCCACCAGTTGTCGCCGGCTGGCAGATAGGCTATGCGGTCGGTCGGCACACCGTTGTCTTTCCAGTAGCCGGCAGACTCTTCGTCACGCGGAGCGTTGCTGTCACCTTCAAAAACGGTAACAGAAAGTTTGCGTGCGTCAAGATTCAGCCAGTCGGGGCTGGTAAGGAATTCCCAGGACCAGGCGATGGACTCTTTTTTAAAGTAATCGCCCAGGCTCCAGTTGCCCAGCATCTCGAAACAGGTAAGATGGCTGGGGTCGCCCACTTCGTCGATGTCGCCGGTGCGCACGCACTTCTGGTAATCCACCAGCCGTGCGCCGGCCGGATGCGGCTCGCCAAGCAGGTAGGGGACCAGCGGATGCATGCCGGCGGTGGTGAACAGAACGGTAGGATCGTTCTCCGGTATCAGCGACTTGCCGGAAATGACGGCGTGCTGTTTGCTTTCGAAAAAAGCC
>JAHIWF010000040.1 GCA_018815555.1 Spirochaetota bacterium
CCAGGGATCAGCCATCAGTTTTTTCATGCTTAACGAAATACGTTCAGCTTTCCAGTCCAGCTTCAGCACCTCGGCCTCGATCTCCTGACCGACCGAAAGCACCGCATTGATATCGCCAATACGCTCGCGGGCTATTTCCGATATCGGCAGCAGGGCCTGTACACCGCTAAGGTCAACAAAAGCGCCAAAATCCTGGATAGAAGTGATTACACCAGTAACAGTCTGCCCCTCGCGCAAAGTCTCGCGCAATGCCGACACCTGGTCCTGATAGGCGGCTTCCTCGATGGCCCGGTTGGAAACGACAATCTTGCGGCCGTTATCCTTGTACTCGGTAATGCGGAAGCTCAAGTGCCGGCCAACCCAGCTTTCGGCGGCCTCGGAGCGGCGGAAACCCATCTGCGAATGCGGACAAAACGCCTTCGAATCACCAATTTTAACCTCAAACCCGCCCTTTATTTCTTTTTCTACAACACCCTCTACCGGAATCTTGTTCTGCCAGGCATGTTCCAGCATGGCCGACCCGGCCTTGTCGCCGCTTATGCGTGTGGTAAACAAGAGCTCGCCGTTTTTCGACTGCAAGAAGTAAGCCTTGATGCTGTCACCCTCTTGTACCGTCAGCTGGCCATCCTTGTCCAACAACTCGTCCCGCTCCAGCACACCCTCGCTTTTCCCGCTCAACTGCAGAAAAACATATTCCTTGGTGATCGATACGATTGTTGAATCCACCAATTGCCCCGGACGCAATTTTTCCATCCCGGCAAGACTATCCTCAAGCATGGACGCAAAACTATCGGCAGCCATATCTGTATTTGATTCTTTCATATATATTCTCCCTGTTGGCTACACTATAGCAGAAAACTGGGCAGAGGGTTAATCAGGCTGCAGGAAAAAGTTTCAGGTTAAGTAAAGCTTCCCCGGGCGCAACCCTGCGCACCGGCGGCGCACAGGGTCGGAGAGCTCCGGGCTGCGGCCTCCCGGCCTCCGGTCCTGCCGGACAAGCCGCCACAAGGGCGGCTTCCCTGCGCATTCCTTGCGCGATAACCAACTCAGCTGTCAGTAATTACATTTTCGGTGCGTAGTCCCGGGAGGTCATCAACATCTGAAAAATCTCAAAGGCATTGTTTTGTAAGGCTATACTGAAAGCGGTTCTGCCTTGCGAATCACGCACATAGACATCCGCTCCGGCCTGTACCAAAAACCGGACCACATCAGTAAAATTATTAACAACCGCATACACAAGGGCTGTGCGTCCATCGGCATCGCGGGCATTTATGTCAGCCCCGGCATCAAGCAGATATTTGGCCAACTCGATTTTTCTATTCGTTAACACGCGCCAAAAAGCGGTGCGGCCCTCATTTTCCAACGCGTCAACATTTGCCCCATGGCTGATCAAAAAATCGAGCACGGCGACATTCCCCGCAGAACAGGCCCACATCAGCGCGGTAGAGCCGAGTTCATCGTGTGCGTTTATGTCCGCACCTGCGTCCAGCAAAACAAGGGCGGTACCGATGTGATTATTCAAAACCGCGCGCATAAAAGCGGTATGACCTCTTTTATCTTGGCAGTCAATACGCACGCCAAGGGCCAGCAGTGTTTCTACAAGCTCCAAAGCCCCTCGCTGGGCCGAATCTATCAACGCCGTAGCCCCATAAATATTCTTGGCATTGCAATCCGCTCCGGCTTCCTTCAGCAGAGCCAAAATATCTCTGTGTCCGTTGGCAGCGGCTTTCAGGAATGCGGTTTCCGCATAATTGTCTATTACATTGGCATCCGCTCCTGCTTCCAGCAGAAGCCTTACTATTTCGCTATGGCCGCTGGCAGCCGCGTATAAAAGCGATGTTCTGCCTTCAGCATCCTTTTTGTCAACTTCTGCACCCGCGGCTAACAGAATTGCAAGAGTTTCAAAGTGACCTTGATAGGCAGCGCCAATCAATGCAGTCCAGCCATTGGCCATGGCTTCATGGCCATAGTCAAGGGTTTCGTCGATGGAAGCGCCGGCCTCCAGCAGCATGCTTACAACCCGGGCTTTGCCATTTTGTGCCGCCCTATACAGCGCTGTAGCACCGTTATAATATTTGGCATTTATATCCGCTCCGGCAGCCAAAAGCACTTGGGCTGTCTCCAGATGCCCGTTGCCGCATGCATCCATAAGGGCAGTGCCGCCTTCATTATTTTTTGCCTGTACATCGGCACCATGCGCCAGAAGAATATGTACCACAGCCTGGTGACCATAAAAGGCAGCGGCCATCAAGGCTGCACCGCCGCTTTTATTCCCCACAGTATTGTCTGCCCCATTGGCAAGCAGCATTTCTACAACTGCTAGATGTCCTCTGGCAGCAGCGTACAGCAAGGCAGTGCCATTACCGGTATCTTGAGCATGTACCTCGGCACCAGAGGCAAGCAACAGGTCCACAAGTTCGGCGTTTCCGTTATTGGCTGCATGCATAAGGGCAGTCCAGCCATAGGTATCCGCCTGGTCAACATTGCGGCCTTCCGCAACAAGTCGTGCAGCAAGCGGCATATTGTTGTTTTTTACCGCTTCAAGCAGTGCATCGGCCCTCGGTTGTTGTGCCAAAGCGCTTTGCACAATAAAAATCATGATGCATAAAAAAAACGCTATTCTTTTCATGTACTATCCTTCGTTGGATAAAAAAGCAATATACTTCTTTTCAGGAATCATAGTACTACCTTAAAGCACTGCCTACTCATATTCAATAATACAGTGCTTCTGCAAAGGTCTATCTGGTTTTTCCGGAATACTGTACACAATACAATGCGGCCCAGCAAACGCTTCATAACAATGTTCAATAACCCGGATCTTTGAACTCAAACCCATAGCTTCGCTATTTGTCTCTCTCAAATGGATTTTTCCTGATGGCCGCACTAAAAAACCGCAAACAGATATCAACGGCTAGCCGCGGCAACCTGCAAAAGCGGCTTTGGGCGGTCAAAATAGAAACCCTGGGCAAAATTGATGCCGCACGCCTGGCAGACAGCCAACTCCTGGTCACTTTCTACATATTCAGCCAGACACAAAACCTTGCTTATCCGGCAAAAATCAACAATACCCTGCAGCAGC
>JAHIWF010000342.1 GCA_018815555.1 Spirochaetota bacterium
CTTATTTGCCTGTGCATGCTGGATCTGAACGGCTTTAAGGCCGTAAACGACCAGTATGGCCATGCGGCCGGCGACCGCCTGCTGACACTGGTTGCCTGGCGGCTGCGCAGTGCCCTGCGCAGTGCCGACATCATCTCCCGCATAGGAGGTGATGAGCTCGCGGTTCTGGGTCTGATAGCCAACCCGGAAAATAAAGAGGTACTTGCCCGGAAAATCCGCGACAGTTTCAACACTCCCTTCGATTTGGGACCGGTGGTGCTTCCGGTCAGCTGCAGCATCGGTACTGCGGTGTATCCGATAGATGATGACGATGCTGAAAAAGTGCTGGCAAAAGCTGATCAGGCCATGTATCACGACAAAAACGACCAGTACCTGCACTAAGTGTAAATTTTACCAATAACCGTAAATTCTCCTTGACGTTCAACATTTTTGAACGTTACAATAGCCTGTCATGTTCAGCTGCTGCTTCGGCTATATCCGCTGTGCAAGCCAGGCGGAAGCGCTGCAGCCGAGAACAGGGACAAACAATGAACCAGGGGGAAATCCCCCGACAGGAGAGGCCATGCAACATGATCTGCAAAGACTTCTGGAAGCAGCCAGCGCTGCCGTTCCGGGAGCCCAGTGGGTGGGCTTGCGCAAGCGGCGCAGCACCACGACAATGTTTTTTGCGCGGGACGCAGCTTTTGAACAGGCTGCAGTAGAAGAAAGCGCCGGTGTAATGGTGGAAGTACTGTATAATGGACAGTTCTCGTATGCCGCCACTGCTGATCTTTCTCCGGCTGCCGTAGCCAGAGCCGCCGCCAGTGCGCTGGCCAGCGCTAAAGCCGCTGAAAACCGTGGGGTATTCAATTTCGATTCCACGGTTCGCCCGGCTACCAAAATCCAGTGGGAAACAGCACGAAAACTAAAGGCTCCAGTTGCCGCAGACAGCATCTGCGATTATCTGGTAAAAGCCTGTAACACCCTTAAAGTGAGTGACAAGGTAATACAGACCATAGCTACAGCCAGCTTTGGCCGCTATGACTATGAGCTTGTGTCCACCAACGGTGCCAACATCGAACAGACCCTGCATTTTCATGGTGTAGGACTGCAAGCCGTCGCCAGAGATGGTACCATTGTACAGAAACGTACTGCCAACGGTCCCTGGGCACTGATTCATCAGCAAGGGCCTGAACTCTTTGATTTTGACAACTTGCTGCTGAAAGCCCGCACGGTCGGTGAAGAGGCTGTCGAACTGCTGTCGGCCGAACCCTGCCCCACCGATACCCGCACTCTGGTGCTGGCCCCGGACCAGATGATGCTGCAGATTCACGAAAGTGTAGGCCATCCGCTGGAGCTGGACCGCATTCTGGGCGACGAGCGCAACTACGCCGGCTCCAGCTTCGTCAAACTGTCCGACTTCGGAAAATTCCAATATGGCTCGAAGCTAATGAACATCAGTTTTGACCCGACGCTATCCGGCGAGCTGGCCAGCTATGGCGCTGACGAGATTGGCAATAAGGCCGAAAAACAGCTGTTGGTAGAAAACGGCATACTGGTACGCGGCCTCGGCAGCCTGGAAAGCCAGAAACGCTCCGGTGTGGCCGGCGTTGCCAACCAGCGCGCCTCCTCGTGGAACCGGCCGCCGGCCGACCGCATGGCCAACTTGAACCTCGAACCGGGCACTACGGCCTTCAAGGATTTGATCGCCGGTATCGAAAAAGGCGTTTTCATGCAGGCCAACCGCTCCTGGAGCATCGACGACTACCGCAACAAGTTCCAGTTCGGCTGCGAATACGGCCAGCTGATCGAAAACGGCAAGCTGACCAAAACAGTACGCGATCCGAACTATCGCGGCATTTCGTCCACCTTCTGGCGCAATCTGAGCGCGGTAGGCGACAAGGACAGTTTCCAGGCTTTCGGCACACCCAACTGCGGCAAGTGCGAACCCAACCAGGTCATGTTTGTCGGCCATGCCAGCCCGGTGTGCGCCTTCGACGACGTGGAAGTATTTGGAGGTGGCAAATGAGCTCCGCGAACGACTACAAGTCCCACTTCAATGCCGTCGCAGCCTTTGTGCTGGGCGAGCTGCGCCAGGATGAGCAGGCGGCCATAACCTATTCGGCCGAAAGCTCCCACTTTATGCGCTTCAATAATGCCAAAATCCGCCAGTCCGGTGCCGTAGAACAATCCTTCGTACAGGTAAAAATGTACCGCGGTCCCAAGACCTGGCTGTTTGCCCTTGGACTGTCCGGCATCCTGGCCGATGACGAGAATCTGCTGGCCGAGGCTATCGGTCAGGCCCGCATGACCATGTCGCTGCTCCCTGATGATCCGTACCAGGTTGTGCCGGAAGCCACTGACACCAGTGACGCCTCCTACACCGGCAAACTGCTGGCCGAGGCTGAAATTCCCGCCAAGGTGCTGGGACCGGCTGAAGGCATGGATTTTACCGGCATCTTCAGCCAGGGTGTCATCTGCCGCGGCGCTGCCAACTCGGCCGGAGCCCGCCACTGGTTTGCCACCCATACCTTCCTGGTGGACTACTCGGCCTGGCTGGCCAATGGCAAGGGCGTCAAGTCGTCATATGCCGGACGCGACTGGAGCGACGCCGAATATGCTACAAAGTTGGCTGTTACCCGCTCGTCACTGGAAAACCTAACCAAGCCGGAAACCGTGCTTAAACCGGGTAAATACCGGGCCTTCGTTACGGCTGACGCCTTAAACGAAGTGGTAACCTTCTTCTCCTGGAACGGCTTCGGCGAACGCAGCCTGCAGCAGGGCACCAGCGCCTATCTAGCCCTACGCGAAGGACGCGAAACCCTGTCGGACAAATTTACCCTAAGCCAGGATTTCTCGCTGGGTGTTGAACCGGCCTTTAACGACGCCGGCGAAACCGCCCCGGACAAACTGGTTGTTGTAGAAAAAGGCAGACTGGTAAACACCATCGTCTCTTCACGCACCGCCAAACAGTATGGGGTAGCCTCCAACAAGGCCGGTGAAGACGAAGGCATGCGCTCGGTAGCCATTGCCGCCGGCGATTTGCCAGAAGCCGATGCCCTGAAAGCGCTTGGCACCGGTATCTATGTTTCCAATTTCCATTACCTGAACTGGAGCGACCCGGCGTCGGCCCGCATAACCGGCATGACCCGCTTCGCCTGCCTGTGGGTGGAGAACGGCAGTATCGTCGGGCCGATAAAGGACATGCGCTGGGACGAGTCTTTGTACAACATGCTCGGAGCAAAACTCGAGGCTGTTACCAAGGAACGCCATCTGCAGGTAGAGAACATGACCTACGAACAGCGAGCCGTAGGCGGCAGTCTGCTGCCAGGCATCCTGGTCGATGGCTTGAACTTTACTTTGTAACAGGCTTCCGGCTACCGGAGCTTGCGTGGCCGGCTGCAGCTGCGGATCGGCCACATGATACTGATAACAGCGGACTGTCCCTGCGGCAGTCCGCTGTTCTTAAAAGCAGCAGCAGAAACACCCGACGGCATTGCAAAGCGCTGTATCTTTGTCTATGGTATCTGTATGAGCAAGCCGGAAAACAACTTCATTGCCACCAAATGGACCGAAGTAAGCCGCGATCATTTCGCCAAGTACTGGATATTCAATATCGACAAAATACACCGGCGCTCCGATGCCGGCAGAGAAGGCGACTTTTTCGTAATGAGCACGCTAGACTGGGCCGGCGTGATTCCGGTTGTGGATACCCCCGAAGGCCGCTTTTTTGTGATGGTCCGCCAGTACCGCCACGGCACCGACCATATCTCCATCGAGTTTCCCGGGGGTATTGTCGAAGCTGGTGAAGATCCGGCAGTAGCCGTGGCCCGGGAACTGGAAGAAGAAACCGGCTACCGCGCCGAAATGCTGGTGCCGCTGGGCATCCTTTCACCCAATCCAGCCATCATGAGCAATACCTTTCATGCCTTTATCGCCGAGAACTGCCAACTGGTACGGCCCCAGGCCCTGGACGAGAACGAGGAAATTGAAGTACTGCTGGTTCCGGAAAAAGAAGCCATAGACCTGGTGGGAGCCGAAGATTCCGGCCATGCCCTGATGGTGGCTACCCTGTTTTTCTACATGCGCTACCGCGGCTTTTGCAATTAAAAGCCGGTTACCGCAAACGCAAAACCCGGACGGGACCTAGTCTACTTAGGATTTTGCCGTCCGCTCGCCACTCTTGATCTGCCGGGCCAGAGCGGCGATATCCAGAATCAGCGCTATATTTCCGTCGGCCAGAATAGCCGCCCCGGACACACCGGGTACAAAACGTGCCACCTCGCCGATCGGCTTGATTACTGTCTGGTAGCCGCCCATTACCTGGTCAAACCCTAATGCCAATTTTGCATCAAAAATATTGACGATGACCAGTTCTTCGCGTTCGGGAGCCGCTTCGTCCTCGCCAAAGAGGGTACGTGAGGAAGCATAGGGGATAAACTCAGCGCCGTGTGTCAGCAGTCGTTCAGTGCGTGGGGGACGCGGCCGGTCAAAACAAGAATCGACCGAAGACAGCGGAATAACATACATGCGCCGTCCGGAACGAACCAGGAAACCGTCGATTATTGCTAAAGTAAGCGGAATATCCAGGGTAAACTCGGTACCTTCACCTTCGCGCATGCCAACGCTTAGGTTACCGCCCAGCTGCTTGATGGCGGTTTTAACAACATCCAGCCCAACCCCGCGCCCGGACACATTAGAAATTACCGATGCAGTGGAGAATCCGGGCTGAAAAATCAGTTGGTCAATTTCATCGCTGCTCAGTTTGGCGTCTGCGGCTACAATGCCGCGTTCCACGGCCCGCTCCAGAATGCGGGTACGATTAAGCCCCCGGCCGTCGTCACGGACCGAAATACGTACAAAAGCACCGGCATGTACTGCCGAAAGCACAATGGTGCCAACCCTGGGCTTGCCTTTACGCTCGCGCTCCGCACTATCCTCAAGGCCGTGATCGGCGGCATTACGCACCAGATGCATCAGCGGATCGGTAAGGGTATCGATAACCGATTTGTCAATCTCGGTCTCGCCACCTTCCACCTTAAGCTCCAGCTCCTTGTCGAGCTGCTTGGACAGATCGCGCACCAGTCGCTTGAATTTGGCAAACAACGAATCCACCGGTACCAGCCGCAGCTCCATCGAGGTAGCCCGCAGCTCGGAAGCCAGGCGTTTTACATAGTCAGTTATACCCTGTACATGTCGGTCGCCACTGTCTTTTACCGCCTGGGACAGCTGGGCCTGAACCGTAACCAGTTCACCCACCAGGTTAAGCAGAATATCCAGCTTCTCGCTGCGTATGCGTATGGTCTTGCGCTCGGTATCTTCTTTGCTATTCTGGGTAAGGGTTCGGGCATGCTGTTGCTCCAACAGGGCATCTTCCACCAGCTCCGGAGCCGTATTCATTTCAGATATCAGAATTTCGCCTATCGGTCGCTGTTTCTTTAAAGCTTGCTGGATACTGTCGGCCGGGAATTGCTTATAGGAGAGTATCTCACCCAGCCGTTTTACCTCATCACCGTCCATAAACTCGTCGTGGCTGATTTCTTCTATTTTTATCTCGGATATGCCCTCTTCGAATATGAAAATATCGCGGATGGCTGCTTCATCCACCTTTGTAGTCAGCAAAATTTTCCAGGACAGCCAGCAGTCTTCAGAATTTAACTGTGAAAGCGGCGGCACAGCGGCACAATACGCTCGTACGCTGCTCTTGCCCAGAGCCTGCAATTCTTTAACCAACGACTCCGGCCGTACTCCACGCCGGTAGATATCGCGCGAAGGTGTAAAAATGATACTCCAGGTGCGATCCGGGCTGGAGAGCGACGATGCCGGTTTGGAAATGGCAGACTTTTGTACTGCGGCAGCAGCTTCGGGCTCCGGACTCTTGCTGATAAGCGCAGCTAAATCTCTCTTTAACACAGCCTCCAGTTCGTCATTGCTGCCTTCAGGGTTGTCTATCAGCCAGCGCAGATAATCACGCGACTGCAGCACCAGTTCGGTAAGTTCGGGAATAGCCGGCTTCATGTTGGTGCGGAAATGATCCAGGGCGGCCTCTACTTCATGGGCAAAAGTTCCGGCCTTTTCAAAACCGAACATGGAGGCCGACCCTTTTATGGAATGCAAGGCCCTGAAAGCAGCATTCATGGCATCACTGTCTATGGGATTCTTTTCCAGCACCAGCAAATGTTCTTCCAGACCGTCCAGAAGTTCCAGTGCTTCTTCCAGAAAGGTTTCAATCAGTTTATCGTTCATACACGCTTCTCCTGCTGTTCAGACTTGGCACGCTGCCGCACATCCTTGGAGCTGCAAAGTTCACAGGAACTGGCACACAACAGAAGCTCTGAAAGCGGGTTGGCATTGTTACTATCCTGTACTGTCCAGACCACACTCCTGGCTTCCGCTTCGGCTGCAGCGGCGATGATCAACTGGGCAAAAGAGGAATCGGTTTTTCGGACCGCATCGATATTGAATACCAGCGTGTCGCCGGATTTGGATTCCTTAAAAGCCTGCAGCAGACTAGATTGGATAGCCTGAATATCCTCGATACAAGCCTTTGCAGGCGCATCAATCACTCGCTTAGCCATGTACGCCTCCACTTTCCGCAAACAATAGTTCGCGGGCAACTAACGCCGACAGATTGAGAATGGCATGCCGGTTTTCGCCGACATAGCAGAAGCCTTCCAGGAAGGCAGCAGCCGAGTCGGGCAAAAAGGACGGCACTGGAGCCATTTTACCGGAATCCAGCAAGATAACCTTGCCGATGCGGTCCACCTGAATACCAATAAACTGCAGCATGGTTCCATTGGGAATTTCGAAAATGATCAAACCGGCATCTGCCGCTGCATCATAGGCGGAGGTTTCCGAAGCAATAGCCGTTTCGGCGATACTGTCCAGCCGGCCTTCATCAATTCGCATGCCAGCCAGCACGGCAGCCGGCTCGAACACCGGCACCACGATGCCGCGGACATTGGTAAGTCCGGTTACAATTGTAGAAACATGGGGTAAGGGCGTTATTTCCTGCGGATCAAGAACCGAGTTAATATGTTCCACATTGACACCATAGTATCTGCCATCAAGTTGAAACGTAAGGTATTGACTCATAGCATCCCCTCGTACGGTTGATGGAATTATCAGACCGGCTGATTGTTCCTTTATGATAAACCACACTACTACTGTAAAACTTTGCCAAGCAGATTACAAGTAATTGTAAGGCAAAGGCTTAAAAAGGGCTGTTTTTTTTAGGCAGTATTTGCTATGATCGCTCAAGCCGCCCCATCGAGGAGACCTACCATGAACAATGTCGTGATCGTCGGCAGTGTTGCGGATAATGCCTTTGTTGAAGATATTGCCCATCATTTAAGCCAGCATATTGACTATTCAGATCTCATCTCGCTGAAGCAGTTTCACAATTCCGAATTCTGTCCCCGTTTTATCATTGATGAGGACAACTGGAACAACATTGGCCGGAAACTGGAAGGCAAACAGATCCTGCTGGTAAGTACCTCGCAAAGCGACATCAGCCGTAACGATCTGGCTTTCCGCAACTGCCTGATTGCCCGCGCGGCCAAAGACAACGGTGCTGATAAAGTAAGTTTGCTAGAGCCTGACCTCTATTTTAGCGCACAGGACCGCGGCCCCCGCGAGGAACATGGCCTGACTGCTTTTCCGCGCGATGCGGCGGACTATAAAAAATTTGACGGCCAGCCCTTCTCGGCACGTTTGTATGCCGATATGCTGAAAGTATCCGGCATAGACGAAGTAATAACCGTCCACAACCATTCGCAATCGGTGAAAAATATATTCATGGACCGGTTTTCCGGAAATTTCCATAACCTGCAGCCGGCCGATGTATACGCTGAATATATGATCGGGTCGGACATTGTGCGGCACGACAACCTTGTACTGTGTGCTCCAGACAAGGGAGCACTGCCGTTTGTACGCGAAGTGCATGCAGAGCTGCGCAATCCGGCACTGCCCATCCTGGTTATCGACAAGGAACGGATCGACGAACGCTCGGTATGCATGAAAGTAAGCTCGCACTCGGATATTAGCCTGGAAGAAGTAAAAGGCCGCGATGTGATCGTAATAGACGACATGGTACGCACCGGCAACACCATCGTAAAAGCCTGCAGCATGATCCGGGGGGCACAGCCCAACAAGATAGTCTTCCTGGTCACCCATTTTTATACCAGCCAGGAAGGCCGCGAAAAACTTAATTCGCCGGTTATTGACGAGATCGTGGCCAGCAACACCATTCCACAGATCCTGAACAGGGACATGCAGGGCCGATTGCGCCGCAAAATGGTAACCCTGAGAATCTCGCGCTGGATTGCCAGGCATCTTGGTCAAATTCTGGGCAGCAAAAGCCATGTTACCAAGCCACCATATTATATCGAAGACATGTCTTCCAAAAATCCGCGTTTTAAGGGATATATGGGGCCGCTGTTTTCGCAAAACAACTAAAGGCTTCCTTGGGTGTTGCTGTATACTGGCAACTCTCGCTCCCACCCACTCCGGCAAATAAGCTCTCCGAAACGCTATTTCCCGCAATTTTCTTGCGGGCAAGGCCAAGCTGTGTTATGCTTCATTTTCAGGGGGAAAAAATGAAGAAATTGTTATTGGTCCTGCTGATTGTATGCACCGCCAGCGGTCTGGTATTTGCCGGCCTGCAGGATGACCTGAAACAAGTAGACGATATGCATGAGGTGGGTCAGTACGACCAGTGCCTGAGCCGCCTGCAGAGCGTGCTTGGCCAGGCCACAAGCAACCGCGACAAAGCTGAAGTGTACTGGCGCATGTCCAGAGCAGCCCTGAATCAAGGAAACAAGCTGAAGGACAGCAACGCACCTCAGCCGCAGACGCTGGCTAAATATGAAGAGGGCGAAGGCTATGCCGATCAGGCCATCAGCGCTGATCCGGCCAACTACCAGGGATATTTCTGGAAATCGTCCAATATAGGTATGTGGGGACAGACCAAAGGTGTTCTGAACGCCCTGGCCAAAGCCAGCCCCATGAAGTCGCTGCTGGAACAGGCAGTTGGCGCTAACAATACCCATGCTGACAGCTATTACGTGCTGGGACAGCTGTACCGCGAACTGCCCGGCTGGCCGGTATCCTTCGGCAATGCCGCAACCGCCGTTTCGTACGGACGCCTGTCTGTTCAGCTGAATACCGATGACGTACAGGCCGGTCGCGCCAAAAACATTTCCTACGGATTTCATGTAGAA
>JAHIWF010000041.1 GCA_018815555.1 Spirochaetota bacterium
CGGGTCGCCCTGTATCTGGCCTCTATGGGCGAAGCTGACATCTGCAAACCCGACCCGCGCAACGGCAAGGTACCGGTGGAGGAACTGGCCCCGCAGATACGCCGGGCTATCGACGAGCGCATGGCCCAGCCGGTTACCCGCTTCTTTATTTGGCAGACCTACCGCGGTCTGGAAGAACGCTACAGCGAGTGTACCGAAGAAATAAAAAAGCGGCTGGATTACGAAATGGGCACCATCATCCTGATGGACTTTGTCGGTTATTTTCTTATTGTACAGGACTTCATCCGCTGGGCTAAAGACCACGACATACCGGTAGGCCCGGGGCGTGGTTCCGGTGCCGGTTCGCTGGTGGCCTATAGCCTCAGCATTACCGATATTGACCCGCTGCGTTACGGCCTCTTGTTCGAGCGCCTCTTAAACCCGGAACGGGTTTCCATGCCAGACTTTGACATCGACTTTTGTACCGACCGCCGGGCCGAGGTAATCGACTACGTAACCCAGAAATACGGCAGCAACCGGGTAGGCCAGATCATTACCTTCGGTACCCTGAAAACCAAGGCCGTACTTAAGGATGTGGCGCGCGCGCTGGATATTTCCATCGATGAGTCCAACATGATCACCAAGCTGATCCCGGACGACGACCTGAAGATAACCCTGGCCAAAGCCTTCGAGCAGGAACCGAAACTGCGCGAGCTGGAAGAGAATCCGCGCTATGCCGAGCTCTTTGCCATGGCCCGCAAGCTAGAGAACAAGAACCGCAATACCAGTCTGCATGCCGCCGGCATCGTCATCGGCAAAACCGACCTGATGGACTACGTGCCGCTCTTTAAAGACTCCAAGACCGGAACCATTGCCACCCAGTTTACCATGGACCAGCTGGAAGAGTGCGGTCTGGTCAAGATGGACTTTCTTGGGCTTAAAACACTTACGCTCATCCGTAAGAGTCTGGGCATTATCCGCAAGCGCGGCATTGTTTTAAAAGAAACCGATATTCCCGATACCGATCCAAAAACCTTCGCGCTGCTGTCGGAAGGCAAGAGCGCCAGCGTGTTCCAGTTTGAATCGGACGGCATGCAGGGCATTCTGCGTCAGGCAAAGCCCGGCAGCATCGAGGACCTGATCGCCTTGAACGCCCTCTACCGGCCCGGCCCGATGGATAACATTCCGCAGTTTGTCGACTCCAAATGGGGGCGCACGCCCATAAAATATCCGGCACCCAGCCTGGAAAAATATCTGAAAGAAACCTATGGTGTTATCGTCTATCAGGAACAGGTAATGCAGGTTGCCCAGGAGATTGCCGGCTATTCACTTGGCCGCGCCGACCTGCTGCGCCGCGCCATGGGAAAAAAGAAGCTGGAAGTACTGGCCGAAGAGGAAAAGCCCTTTATCGAAGGTGCTATTGAGCGCGGCTACACCAAAGAGAAAGCCAAAGAAATCTTCGACATTCTGGTGCCCTTTGCCGGCTACGGTTTTAACAAGAGCCATGCGGCCGCCTATTCGGTGCTGGCCTACCAGACCGCCTGGCTTAAGACCAATTATCCGGCCGAATTCATGGCCGCCAACCTTACCAACGAAATAAGCGATACCAAAAAGCTTACCAAGTGTATTGCCGAAACCCGCTCGATGAATATCACCATCCTGCAGCCGGACATCAACAAATCCGAGGCCCTGTTTACGGTGGTGGACGGGCAGATCGTGTACGGTCTGATCGGCGTTAAAGGAGTAGGCGAGCAGGTGGTGCTGGATGTTATCGCCGAGCGTAATAAAAACGGCCCGTTCAGCGATTTCATGAATTTCCTGGAGCGGGTGGGTGTGCGCAGCATGAACAAGCGGGTGATCGAAACCCTGGCACGAGCCGGCTGCTTCGATTCGCTGGGGCAGCGCCGGGCCGAACTGGTCATCAACATCGAACGCGCGGTGGATTACGCCCAGAAAAAAGTGGAAGCCGGAGCCTACGGCCAGGCCAGCCTATTCGAGGCCGGCAGCGAAGAAGAGTTTCCGGCCTTCCGTTTCGAGCCGGCTGAGGAATGGCCCAAGGCCGAAATCCTGCGCATCGAAAAACAGCTGCTCGGCTTCTATTTTTCCGGCCATCCTCTGGATGCTTTCAAGGATCTGTACGACCGCTGCTGCGACCTTAATTTCGAGCACCTGGAACGTTCCGGCGCCGACCGCGTGTATACCCTGATCGGTCAGCTGGTGGAGTACCGCGAAATCCTTACCAAGGCCGGCAAAAAAATGGCTTTCGGCAAGGTGGAAGTGTACAACGGATCCATGGATATCGTGGTATTCGCCAATACCCTGGAGCGTCACGGCAGCCGCTTTGTTATCGACGACATTGTTTTTCTTAAAGGCAAGGTTGACCAGACGCGCGACCCGCCCAGTTTTAAGGTAGAGGATTTTGCCGATCCGGCCGAGCTGAAGGAAAAGAGTTACCGCGACGTGCATATCGTGCTGAGGCAGGTAAAGAACGAGGACGAGCTGGAAGGTCTGCGTGATGTTTTATTCTCGGCCTCTGGCCAATGCGGTGTGGTGTTCCATGTGCCGGGGCAGGACAACCAGACGCTGATCCGCGCGCATTCACAGATCAACTGCAGTCCGCGCAGCGAGGTGCTGGAAAAGCTGCGCGAGGTGGCGGTGGTGGCTGATTTGTGGGTAGATTGACCAGCTGAGGGCATTTGGCTTTCTTGCGATCGGCTTTTTTCGGCTGGCTACAGATTGCTGAAGGTTGTTTTCTGTGGCCGGTCGCCGTCGGGTTCGACCATGATCAGCTCAGCTGTTCTTTAACCCAGGCCAGCAGTTCGTCATAGCCTTTGAATACCAGGTCGGCCTGTGAGCCGGCTGTCGGGCGGGAGCTGATAAGGGCCGTCTGCATACCGGCAGCACGCGCGCCGGCCACGTCATAGTGTTCGGAATTTCCAACATACAGTACCTGTTCATTGGCCGCGCCAAGCTCTCTGGCCAGACGGTCGAACGAAGCGCGGTGCGGTTTTACGTAGCCGCAGTCCTCGCTGGTCATTATTACATCGAAGTAGCCGGAAAGCCCCATGCGCTGCAGTTTGCCCCGGGCCGGAAAGTCGGAGAGGGCGCCCAGGGGCAGCCCAAGCTCGCGCAAGGCACTGAGGGTTTGGTGCACCAGCGGAAAGAGCGGCACGCGGTCGAAGAGAGCTTCCTGCTGCTGATAGAAAAAGGCCTCGATGCGTTTACCGGTACGTTCCGGGTCGGTTTTCAGTATTTCGGCTGTAAGGCGGTTCTGCAGCACGTGGAATGCGGCTTGGTCCGCTGGAACCTCCAGCCCTTGTTCTTGATAATAAGCGGGGATGCGGATGTTTTTGCGTACCTTGTTAAAGGCCAGCAACAATGGCAGTCGATACAGCGCTCCCGGCAACATGCGGCCGAAAAGAGCGGAGGCAGGATAGAGGGTGCCGTCGATGTCAAACCCGATCGCTTTGATCATATCTAAGCTTATATAATAAAAAGCCGCCTCTGTCTATGTAAATCCTGTCGAATGATGATATACTTTCGGCCGTTATCATATGCTGGAGGAACTATGCTCAGGAAATTCTGTTCGACATGTATGTTTGGTTTGCTGCTTGTACTGACGTTTGTTTCCTGTTCGCAGGACAGAGCCGCGTTGCAGTCAGCCGATCCGCGGCTGGTCATTGCCCACAGCCAGGGTATCATTTCGCGTTTCGATTCGATTTCGGTTATTTTGTCGGCTGTACGCGATCCTGGCAGCCTGCCGACGGATGCTGCTCCCTTTGTGTTTGATCCGCCGCTGGCCGGCCGGGTAAGCTGGAGCGCCGACGGCAGCCGCGCAGACTTTGTTCCAGACGCGCCGCTGGCCGCCGGAACCAGCTATACTGTAAAATTCGATTTTGCCGCGCTTGGCGAGGCTCATAATGGCTGGTTTGCCTTTGCTGTTCAGGCCGCTCAGCCTAATTTCAGTGTAGCCAATCTGGTGCTGGCCGCCAGACCGGACGGCAGTCTGGCTTTGTCCGGTGTTTTACACGAAGAAGATATTCCGGCCACCGCCGATGTAGAGCGGCTGCTGAAAGCCAGCTTGGGCAGCCGCGATCTGGCGCTTTCCTGGAATCATGAGGGCGGCGGCCGCCATGCCTTTACTCTAAGCGATATTCCGCAGACGGCTGAAGCCGGGCGTCTTGAACTTTCCTGGGATGGCCGCTCTGTCGGTTCAGCCCTGCGCGAGACCCGACAATTTGACCTCCCGGCGCTTGGTGAATTTAAAGTGCTCTCGGTACAGGCCCCGCAACCCGGCGAACCGAATGCCCTTACGGTCGCTTTTTCCCGTCCGCTGGACAGCAGCCAGGATCTGCGCGGCTATATCCACACGGCAGCCCTGCAGGATCTGCGCTTTGACGTTCAGGGCGGCCTGGTAAAGGTATATGCTGCACAGCAGTGGCCGGAATCGCTGGATGTCCAGATTGAACGCGGTATCCGCAGCGCGGACGCAGCTTCGCTGGCAGTACCGGTACAGGCCAGCGTGTCTTTCGACTGGCAAAAGCCGGAAGTGCGCTTTGCCCCGGGCGGCGTAATCGTGCCCAGTACCCAGGGAACCACAGTAGTACTGGAGACCATGAACCTGGCTCAGGTTTACGTAGAGGCCCTGCAGGTATATGGCGATAACATGCTGCAGTTTCTGCAGGTTAACGAACTCGGCGGTTCAAAAGAGCTGAAGCGGGTTGGCGATGTAGTCTGGAGCAGTACCATCGACCTGAAATGGACTGACGCCAATAAAAATTCCTGGATGCCCTACAGTCTCGATCTCTCGCCTCTGCTGGAGCGCTACCCTCAGGGCATGTTCCAGCTGCGGGTCAATTTCGGCCGCGAGCATATCCGCTATGTTTCCCGGGCCAATATTGCTGATCTGGGTAAATGGGAATTTCCGCCGGTACGTATCAGCGATCCTTCGGATAACGAAGCATCTTACTGGGACTGGTATGAGGAATGGTTTAACTGGGATGACTACTATCGCTACCGCGAAGAACCGATGCATCCAGCCTTCTATATAGTACGTTATGGACGCGACCGCTCCGCCCGCCGCAATGTGCTGGTATCAGATGTGGGTATTATCGCCAAGCAGGATGTTGAAGGCGCCTGGCATGTTGCCGCCAGCGATCTGCGTTCGGTTCGCCCGCTCAATGGGGCCAGACTCAGTGCTTACAGCTACTCGCTGAAGCAGCTGGGCCGGGCTACTCTGGATGCTTCCGGCATGGCAGTGTTAAAGCTGCCGGAAAACGCCGAAGCCTCTTTTCTGGTGGTCGAGTCGGCCAGCAATACCCACGGCACCGGCTATCTGAAGCTGAACCAAAGCCTGGCTGTGTCACATTTTGACATCAGCGGCGAGGCAGCCGGCGATGGCCTTAAAGGCTTTATCTATGGCGACCGCGGTGTGTGGCGGCCGGGCGACGACATGCATCTGGTGTTTGTGCTGTATGATCGTCTGAATCAGCTGCCGGCCAATTATCCGGTCAGCTTCGAATTGTTCAACCCGCTGGGCCAGTCTGTACAGACGATGACCCTGACAAATCCGCTAAACGGTTTCTACTATATAAAAGCCGGTACCGACGCAGCCGCTCCAACCGGCACCTGGACTGCCCGGATTCAGGCCGGCGGCAGCAGTTTCAGCAAAGCGCTGAAAGTCGAAACCATCATGCCCAACCGGCTTAAGATGAGCCTGGATTACGGTTCGGCCACCAGCGTTGCCTATGATACCTCCAGCATGGGCCTTAGCGCCGCTTGGCTGCATGGTGCGCCGGCGCCGGATCTGCGCGCCGATGTCTCGATGGTCCTGGCGGAAGGCGGCAGTTTTGCCGGCTGGCCGGACTATGTGTTTACCGATCCTCTGCGGGTGGTTCCGTCTTCGCGGACCATTCTGTATGAAGGCTATCTCGACAATAAAGGCAGCAGCCGCTTTAACGTAGACCTGCAGCCGGAAAACCGCGCTCCCGGACCGCTTACCGCAACCTTCCTGTCGCGGGTTTTTGAGCGCAGCGGCCTGTTTTCCAGCGAAACCTTTTCGCTGCCGTATCATCCCTACGACCGCTATGTGGGTATAAAACTGCCCAAGGGCGACGAAGCGCGCAATATGCTGCTTACCGACACCGATCATGCGGTAGAACTGGTACTGGTGGACCGCAACGGCGAATTGTACCGCGGCAGCCAGCAGGTAAAAGTTACCTTATATAAACTGCAGTGGCGCTGGTGGTGGGAAAAGGGCGAAGAAACCCTGGCCGAGCAGGCTGGCGACCTGTACCGCCGGCAAGTAAGCAGCCAAACGGTCAACCTACGGAACGGCACCGGCATCTGGAATCTTAACATCAAATATCCGGAGTGGGGCCGCTTCCTGGTTTATGTCGAGGACCAAAGCGGCGGGCATGCCAGCGGTCGGGTTTTCTATATCGACTGGCCGGGTTGGGCCGGCAAGAGCCGGGCTGAGGGAGGCGATTCATCCCTGATGCTTTCGCTCAGCACCAACAAGGAAAAATACAATGTAGGCGAGCCGGTGCGAATTACCTTCCCCTCGAATAATCAGGGCAAAGCCCTGGTAAGTATCGAACGGGCCGGCCGCATTATTCGTGAAGAATGGATACGCACCGAAAACGAAAATACTGTTTTCGAGTTCCCGGCCACAGCCGAGATGGCCCCCAATGTCTATGTTCATGTGTCTTTCGTACAGAACCACCTGCAGACCGCCAACGATCTGCCCATCCGGCTGTACGGTATCGTTCCGGTAATGGTGGAGAATCCGCAATCCAGGCTTAATCCATTAGTCGAAGCTCCGGCTGCCTTGGCCCCGTCGGCAACCAGTACCTTCCGTGTCCGCGAAGCCCAGGGCCGACCTATGACCTACACTGTTGCTGTGGTGGACGAAGGGTTGCTGGGCATTACCCGCTACCGTACGCCTAACCCCTGGGATCAGTTCTACAAGAAAGAAGCTTCACTGCTTAAATCCTTTGATTTGTACAAAGATGTGGCGGGAGCCTTCTCCGGCAGTCTGCAGACCCTGCTGGCCATCGGTGGTTCGGAATTCGGCGATGCCGGTGGAGAACGTAAAACCAACCGTTTCCCGCCAGTCGTACGTTTCTTCGGCCCGTTCAGCCTGGCCGCCGGTGCCGTGGGTTCGCATGAACTGGAGCTCGGCCCGTATATCGGCGCGGTGCGCTTTATGGTCGTAGCCGGTACTCCGCAGGGTGCGTACGGGCGTTCCGAGCTGGAAGTTCCGGTACGCTCCGATCTGATGACCTTTATCACTGCGCCGCGGGTACTTGGTCCTGGTGAACAGCTGAGTATTCCGGTTAACGTGTTCAGCTTCCTGGGAGCCGGGGCCGGCGTAAAGGTCAGCCTGAAGGTGGAAGGGGCGGCTGAGTTGCAGGGTGCTGGTATCCAGCAGCTGAGTTTTGTGCAGGATGGTGACCAGGCGGTTGACTTTGCCCTTAAGGTGCTTTCGGCTGAAGGCTCGGTACGCCTTACCGCTGTGGCCGAACATAGCTCCGGTGTCAGGTCGAGTCAAACTATCGACATTCCGGTACGATCAGCTGCGGTGCCGGTAACTACCGTTGCCTCCGCTATTCTCAGCGGCAACCGCAACGGGACGATTGGCCTTACTCTGCCCGGTATCCCCGGCTCGAACCAGACCTGGCTGGAGCTGTCTACCCTGCCGCCGATCGATCTTTCGGCACGTCTTTCTTATCTGATCGGCTATCCGCATGGCTGTGCCGAGCAGACCACCAGTCGGGCCTTCCCGCAATTGTTCCTGAAAGACGCTACAGTACTGAGCGACCAGCAGGCGGCGGATGTTCAAGCCAATGTGCTGGCTGCCATCGAGAAACTGCAGAAAATGCAGACTACCCGCGGCGGTTTCGTTTTCTGGCCCGGTGCCTACGATGAAGGTCAGTGGCTTTCCAACTATATTACGCATTTCCTGGTCATGGCTTCCCGCCAGGGCTATCCGGTAAGTTCAACGGTGCTGGACAAAGCGCTAAAATACTTGAATACCCAAGCCAGCTCCTGGAACTCGCGCGAAAACTATGCGCGGGCCGAGCAGGCCTATCGGCTGTATGTGTTGGCTGTTGCCGGCAAAGCCAATATTGCCGCCATGAACCGCTATTTCGAATACGGTCCGCATCCGTCTTCGGCCGTTTACCAGATGGCCGCCGCCTATGCGCTGGCCGGTAACCGCGAACGGGCCGCCGCCATCCTGCAGGACAGCAGCGTCATAGCGCAAAGCTACAGTGGCATGGAACGGGTATACGGTTCTGTGCTGCGCGACCGCGCCGTTACCCTGGAAGCTCTGAATGTTCTTGGTGATACAGCGCGTGCGCTGCCTCTATTCAAGCAGATTGCCGAGGATCTTTCTTCCAGCCGCTCGTATTCCACCCAGGAGCTTAGTTATGCGCTTATCGCCTGTCTGCCGTACATCAAAAATGCGGCTGCCGGCCAGGCCGACATCAGCTGGTCGCTGGGGCGCTTAGGTGAACGGCTGACTGTTTCCCGAACCCTTACCCGGGTACCGCTGGATATTCAGTCCGGTTATCAGGCAGTCAATTTTACCAACAACTCCACCATACCGGTATATGCACGGCTGGTTTCGACCGGTACACCACTGCCGGGTACCGAGCAGACCAAGAATAATGGTTTACAGCTGTCAGTGCGTTATCTGGACAGTTCTGACCAGCCAGTTAATCCTGATTCGGTCGCTCTGGGCCAGGACCTCATTGTGGAGATTTCCGTACGCAACAGTTATTCACTGCCGCTGAGTGATGTGGCGCTTACCTTCCGGGCTCCGGCCGGCTGGGAGTTGTCCAATCCACGGCTTGGCTCGGGCAGCGACAATGCCGGCCCGGCTGAATCAGCTTACGATTACCGCGATCTGCGTGATGACCGGGTAATGACCTATTTCCCGCTGGCACGCAACGAGCAGCGGACCTTCCGGGTGTATGCCAACAAGACTTATAATGGTGAATTCTGGCTGCCGGCCATAGTGGCTGAATCCATGTATCTGCCGGAAATCCAGGCCATAATACCTGGCAGCTACCTGCTTCGGCCTTCGGCTCAGGCACCGGTGCGTTCTAATGTTCCGGCAAGTTCGCCGAATTCTCGCTAAGCTCCGGCAGTCGGCTTCCTTGTGGTGGTCGGCTGCCGGTACCACGGTGGCGGCTGGCAGTAAGCCTGCCGTCGGTCCTGAACAGGCCGCCGGCCGCGAACCGGCCGTCGGCACTAAACCGGCAGCTGGCAACAAGTCTGCCGCCGGAGAGTCGCCGATTTCCGGGCTAACGCCGAATCGCTTTGTGCCGAAATTACCGAACGGTAGCCTACTAGTGCTGCTCGGCTGCGCGTTGGCCCTGCTGCTCATTCTGCTTTGGCCACCACAGGCCGGAAGTCGGCATCGCTATTCTACAACACTGTGGTCGGCCGATGGTCAGCTCTTGGGAGCTGCCGTGTCGGCCGACGGTCAATGGCGTTTTCCACCGGCCGGCAGCCCCGTCGATGCCGACGGGGCTGGTAACGCTGACAGCACAGGAACTTCCAAGCCCTCCGATAAAAATCTTGCGCAAGCCCAAAACAGCCGCTACCAGCTGGCTCTGATTGCCTTCGAAGACCGACGCTTTGCTGGTCATCTCGGTTTGGATAGCCGGGCCTTAGTGCGTGCTTTGCGCGACAACCTGAGATCTGGAAGCATAGTTTCCGGCGCTTCTACTATCAGTATGCAAACGGCGCGGCTCTTGTACGGCAACCGTTCCCGTACTTATGCACAAAAACTACTGGAACTGTTAACTGCTTTCCGCCTCGAATTCCGCATGAGCAAGACTGATTTATTGGATCTGTATGCTAGCCTGGCTCCTTATGGAGCCAATGTTGTCGGAATCGAAGCCGCCGGTTTCCGCTGGTTCGGCCGGCCCTCCGATCAACTTACCTGGGCCGAGGCTGCCTTGCTGGCGGTGCTGCCCAATAGTCCGGCTTTGATACATCCGGCGCGCGGACGGGATCAACTTCTGGCCAAGCGTAACCGTCTGCTGGACTTTCTGGCCCAACAAGGACAGCTGGATTCGGCGGATCTGAGCCTGGCGCTGAGCGAACCGCTGCCGGCCGAACCTCTGCCCATGCCGCGCCTGGCTCCGCATCTGACTGCGTCAGCCGCAGCCGGATCGCGTCTGCCGCCCGAAGTGCTTTCGCTGGCTGCGCAGGATGGTGTCTGGGTCAGTTCCCTGGACTACCGGCTGCAGCTGGATGCCCTGGCACTGGCCGAACGCCAGGCTCGCCGCCTTGGGCTGCAGGGCATCAACAATTTGGCAGCGTTGATAATCCGGGTTTCTGACGGCACAGTTGTCGCCCACATCGGCAATGTCCTGCCTGCCGCAGACCGGCCGGGGAGTTTTGTTGACTGTACCCAGGCCGCCCGCAGCTCCGGAAGTATCCAGAAACCCTTTCTATATGCAGCCATGCTTGATTCCGGCGAACTGACTCCCGGCCGACTGGTTCCGGACATACCCACGCGGGTAGGTTCCTACAGCCCGGAAAACAATCTTAAAACCTTCTCCGGTGCGGTGCGGGCGGACGAAGCACTGGCCCGCTCCCTGAATATTCCCTTTGTACGGCTGCTGCGCGACTACGGCGTCGAACGCTTTGGCAGTTTGCTGCAGCGTCTGCAGTTCAAACAATTGCACCGTGCCATTGAGGATTACGGTCTTACCCTTATACTGGGCGGAGCCGAGAATACCCTGCTCGAAGCCGCCTCCGCGTATCGGCACCTGGCCGCCTGTGCGCTCGGCTACGATAGTACCCAACTCGGCGACCCTGTGTTTTCTCCTGCTGCC
>JAHIWF010000042.1 GCA_018815555.1 Spirochaetota bacterium
AGTATCAGTTCGACCATGTTCTGGTCGCTAGTAGTAGTAATGATAATATCACCATTGATTGGTCTGACCTGTATTTCGTAGCTGCGGGCACCGTCAACTGCTGCCCATTCCAGGCGGGCGGACATAGGTTCGCCGGCCGGCTGATCAGGGGTCTGGGCTTGCGCATCCAGAAGTAGAATCAGCAGAAGGATGATGATGCAGAACGTGTTACGGCGTTTCGACATATATTTCCTTCGGGGTGGTAAGCACCGGAGCGCCGCCGGTTTTTATGGTGATGCTGAACGTCACCGAGCGCAGCGACCCGGAGCGTTCGATGGTGCCGTCGCGGTTCAGCAGTAAGGCGCGGATCCGGAAGCTGTACTGGCCGATATCCAGCTGGTCAAGTTCGCGGAACAGGAATTCTAGCCCCGTTTCCACAATGCGGCTAAAAATTAGTTTGCTTCCGGTACTGCTGCTCAGGCTGATCTCATAGGCATTTGCGTCGGTAACCGCCGCCCAGCCGAATTTGATGAAATCGGCATTGGTTAGGTCCAGGGTTTCCGCGTTGCGCGGGGTTTGAACCGTCGGGGTCGGCAGGGCCGGAATCAGATTAATCTGAAAACTGTTCTCCTGGATGGCCAAGCTGGCACCGTCTGCGGCAGCTCCGCCCAGACTCCAGCGGTAGACTCCCGGCCCGGGATTAGCCAGGCGTACTTCTGTGCTTTTGGTGCTTTGCTCCAGCATTACCGTTCCGTCGGCCCGCCAGATTTTTACCAGATAGGTCATTCCCGGTTCGGAGGCCGACCAGCTTAGTGTTAGTCCGCTTCGCGCGGCTGTCAGGCCTTCCAGCTGGGTTCCTGGACGTGGTGCCAGTATCGCCGGTGCAGGGGGAACGCGTATGGTGTTGATGCGCAGGTCCGATCTCGCTTCCGGACTTACATGTTTGTTCCCTGCCGGAGTTGTGACTACGCTCTGTACAGTCCAGGTGTAGCTGCCGCTGGGAATTATGCCGGCAGAGAGACGCAGCCTGGTTTCAGTTGTTTCTGTTTGATGAACAAGCTGCCTGGTTTCATTGTTGCGCAGACTGAACTTGTATGCAGCAGCACCGCCTGCGGAGGTCCAGCTGAAATCCAGATTGTCATCCGGAGCAAGTTCCAGCTGACGGCCTTGAGCTGGTTGCAATAATTCTGGTGCGGCTGGCGGACTGATGACCAGGATGGAACGCAATTTTTGGCTGTCGGTATTTTCCATTCTGGGATCAACGGCTGTCCAGTAATACAGTCCGGGGCCCGGGAGCTGGATCGTGGCGCGATTGGCGCTGCCGTTAGTACTACTGATCGGTGCAGCCATGTCAGTATCACGGCCAACAATTATTACAGCCTCCGGATAACCCCGCCAGCTGAGCTGGATGAGTGTGGAAGCTGAGGAAAGTATTTCATAAGCATCCAGCGGCGCTACTGGTTGTGGCTGGCTGGCCGCTTCTACCAGTAGCCGGCGGGGAGCGGCCCAGGCAGATGCCGTGCCGTCGGCGGCAATAGAACGTATGCTCCAATAATAGCTGCCTTCAGCTATGCTATTTTGCGGCCGGTAAACATTGGCTTTGCCCTGCCATAGTGCCTGGGCGGGCGGACTGTTTCCGGCAACCGCCTGCCATAATGCCAACTCATACGACTCCGTTTCCGGAATCACCGACCATGAAAAAATAAGTTTGCTGCTTTCGGTACTGAGTACCGGGAAGTTTTCCGGGGGCGATTCAAGGGCCGGGCTGGCCGGTGCCTGAGTCTGTACCAGCGTGAAGGAGCGGGGCTCCGAGAATCGTCCCCGGTTTATTCCGCCAAAATCATAACGGGCCGCTACCCGCCAGTAGAAGCTGCCGGGCGGGAGCCCGGTTAGTGCTATTGCCGTACTGGTAATACGACCTTCGCGCAAGATAGTGGAAAACTGCGCATCAGCGGAAAGCTGGTACTCATAAGAACTGGCCATGCTTATGCCGGCCCAGCTGAAGTTAAGTGCCGGGGTGCTGTTTCGGTAGGATTGATTCCCCCCGTCGGTCGGAGACAACAAAAGCGGAGCGATGTTGCTAATAACGGTAAACTGGCTGGTGCGCGAGCTGCCGGCGGCAGAATCTTGCACGCGCCAGTACCAGGTGCCGCTATCCAGTTCCAAAGTCAGGGTGTTTGCATCGGTCTCGGTTACGCGGCGAAGTGAGAAGTCGCGGTCTCTGGCTATTTCAATGGTATAGGGCGGCTGGCCGCCGCTGTCGTTCCAGGAGAAGCTGACCGGCACGAGTACCGTCCCGGCAGATACTGCATCGCCGTTAAGCGGCCTGGTTACTATCAAAGCTGCGGTCTTTATGCTGGTCTGTCCGCTCTGTATGAGAGCGCTTTCACTGTTTGTCAGGCTGGTCGACTCCCCTCCGGCACTAAGAACGGCTTGTCCTGAACTTACATTAACTTCTATGTTTTTGCTTTCGCTGCGGTTCAGGTCGACTACGGCAGTCTGAACTGCCAGAGTATTTCCGTCAGCCCGTATATTCAGGGACTTGCCGGTGGACTGCTCGTCCGTTCTCCTGGCAATCAATGAGCCTTCCAGAAAGTCTATAGTGCCCTGTGTGCCCGAAAAATCCAGCACAACCAGCGAGTTTTCTCCTAATATCAATTGGGTGTCGTCATTGAGCCTTATAATTGCTTCCGAGCCCTGCTCGGTGCGGATCGCATCCATGGAATAAACCGGCTCTTCGTTTTTCAGGTTGGTCCAGACTACACTGTCGCCCGGGCGGCGCTGGGCGACACGGGTTCTGGTAACCAGTATGCCGATGGCTTGCTGGCTGCTGTCTCCGGAAGACCGGTTAAGATCGGTGTATAATAATCCAATAAACCAGGCGGCCGCGGCAATGGTGGCAAGTGTAACCAAAATATCACGCCAGATAACCGGCTTGCGGGGCCTGATGGCTGTCATGCGCCGCTCCCCGCTCCGTTTCTGTCAGCGTTTACTATAGTGTATTTTTGTTCTTCTTCGTCGTCCATTATGTGGTTTTTGTCTAGTGCAACGTCTTCTATCCCAAAACGCTTTCTTAGTTCCGACAAAGTGGCTGGTGCACCGGGATCGTCCATCCGGCCAAGAATTGCATAAACCCGCACTGGCTTGGCTTTGCCTTTTACATTGATCATGGGCATGGCTTCGGTGCGGTAGCGGTCTCCCAGGCAGCTGAGGGTGTATTCGGATACCAGAATGTCCGTACCGAAAGCCTTGTTGAGCGACTCAATTCTTGACGCGAGATTGACTGTATCGCCGATTACGGTATATTCCATGCGCTCATTTGAGCCGATTTGCCCGGAAATAACCGGTCCGGTGTTCAGTCCGCAGCCGATACGTATCAGCGGCTTGTCCGGCGTGCCACGGTCTTTGTTGAAGTCTGTCAGCGAGGCGCGCATGGCCAGGCTGGCATCTACGGCCATCACCGGATCATTGCCGGTACTTACCGGAACACCCCAAACTGCCATAATAGCATCACCGATGAATTTATCGACTACACCGCCGCTTTGCGATACGCATTGGACCATTCGGGTCAGATATTGATTCAGAAAATCCACAACCTGCTCTGGCTGCATGGCTTCGGATATAGCGGTGAAAGCTCGTATATCCGAAAAGAAAATGGTTGCCTGTTTACGTTCGCCGCCGAGTTTAATCTCTCCCTTGGTGGCCATTTCGGCTACGCTTTTATTTACAAAGCGGCCGAAGGCGTCTTTTATTTTTTCCCGTTCCGCCAGGCCCTTGCCCATCTGCATGAACGATGTGGAGAGAGCCCCGAGTTCGTCATGGGTGGTGGCTTGGATGTCCAGGTCAAAGTGTCCCCGCTCTACTAGTATGGCCGCGTCCATAAGCATCTGGACCGGATTTGATATTGTACGTGAAAAAAAGTATACCAGCAGTGCGGCCAGTGATAGTATTGCCCCGAGAATAAGCAGATTGCGCCTTTGTACGGTGTCGACCGCGGCGAAGGCCAATTTTGTCGGGGCTTCTGAAATGACACCGATATTGCCGATACCCAGCTTGCGGTAGGCTGCCAGAAATTCCTGGCCGCTGTTGTCGCGGTAGCGCAGCTGGCCGTTGCCGAGCGGGCTCTGCCGGAGCGCGCTTACAGCGGCGTTGGCCGAGTAATCCGGATTGGCGGCTACGAGGCCCGAGTCGGCATGCAGCAGTAGGCGGTTATTGGCGTCCACAATGAAAGTCTGGACGATACCTCGGTTGGTCAATATTTCGGTATAGCGCTCGGCGGAGGCATATGCTGAAAGTACTCTGTCGATTCCGCCGGAGCGATAGGGAATGTACAGGCCGATTGCCGAAACCCCCAGCAGCGGTGTGGCGTTGAAGACTGTAAGACTTTCCACCTGCCCCGGAGGAGGCAAGGCATCAAATAGCTCTGAAGTTAATCCCAGCGCAGCAAGACTGCTTTGGTTTTCCGTCTGGAATATTCCACTTAGTGTTACACCCAGAATATCTGGGTTCAAAGTGTAAAATGATGATACGACAGGCGCAGCTATGTCACCGCCGCTGGCTTCCAGGAGCAGCTGCACCCGGTCGGTAATGGAGCGGAGGTCGTCTTCTATTTTTGCGGCACTGATTTGGGCGATGCTGTGATTGTTTTCTTCAACCCTGGCAGTGGTGTCACTCAGAAAAAATGCCGAGCTAAGCATGTTCATGGTGACCAATGATACAGTCAGCAATGCAGATACAACCAAGCCAAGTTTGATGCCGATGGGGAAACGTACTCTGGCCTGTAACAAACCGGGATTGTGTTTTTTAGGTCCGCTTTGACTGCTTTGTCCAACTGTGTCTACTGTTAGTTCCTGTTTGCTCTTGATGTTCAAGAGCGGAAGACGTTGTACCGAAACGAATTTACGGTGGCGGATAAGACGTGCCTTTCCGGGAGGAATAAGCTCTTCGGGTTGAACACTTATCGGCAGCCCGTCGAGCGGATACAGCTTCTGCAAGCCTTTGGAATCAAGTTTGCTGCCGCTCGCCAGGACAGCAAAGGCGCGCGGTCCGTCATTTGAAAAGTTTATCGCATAAAGACCAAGTAGGTGGCTGCCTGCGGCCAGGCGCGTCGTCCATTCTACGAGATTGTCTACCGAGCCTTCTACTTGTTCCGGAGAGAAACAAACGGCATACAGGCCTCCGCCGCGTCGTAAGGCCAGATCCAGAACTTCCTGGCTTACCGGAACCTTGCCGCGGATCAGGCGTACAGCGGCATACGGACAGGGCTGGCTGTCTTCATCCATACCGGTCGCTTGTATATCGAGACCGCGTATCTTGCGTATAAATTGTGACCGGTTAAGCAGGCTGGTATTGTTTTCGGCATTCCGGTTTATGGACCAGAAAAGCCGACGGGCTTCTGCGGCCTGGCCGGCAAACAATGAGGATACAGCCGCCTCGTGAAAGCGCTGCCGGTCAGACTCCGAAGCAGGCTGCCCCGGGCCGGGCAGCTTTGCCATAGTGTCGCTTGCGTAGGCCCGTGCTATGCGGTTAAAGGAACTTATGTGCATCGGGTTTACTATACTACCACTGGCGGACTATTTCCAGACCGCCAGCGTTCCGTAGAACCTTGCGTCGCCTTACCATACCGCACAGCAGCCGTCGGTACGTCCCTCGGTGCCGCCGACATAACCGCCGTCCGCATGTTTCCAGATAATCTGGCCGCGGCCGAAGCTACCCGGGTCACTTTGGAACTGGATGCGGTGGCCGCGCCGCTGCAGGGCGCGCAGTACTTCGGGCGAGTAGCCGGTTTCCAGTTCGGCTTCCAGGCCTTTCAGCCACTGCCAGCGCGGCGCATCCAGGGCCTGCTGCGGGTTCATGTTAAAATCGATGCTGTTCATAACTACCTGCAGGTGTCCTTGCGGCTGCATAAAACCGCCCATGACGCCGAAGGGGCCGACCGCCTGGTCACCCTGGGTTAAAAAACCGGGGATGATGGTATTGTAGGGGCGCTTGCCCGGCTGCAGTTGGTTGGGGTGGCCGTTTTGCAGGCTGAAGCAGTGGCCGCGGTTGTTTAGCGCGATGCCGGTGCCGGGTACGACGAGGCCGGAGCCGAAGCCCATGTAGTTGCTCTGGATGTACGAGACCATGCTGCCGTCACTGTCGGCGGTGCAGAGGTAGACTGTGCCGCCGCTTAAGGGTTCGCCGGCGCGGAAATCGCTGGCTGTGTCCTTGACGAGGGCGGCGCGGGTGCGGGCATAGTCGGTGCTTAAAAGCTGGTCGAGCGGGATGTCGGCGAAATGCGGGTCAGCGATGTGGGTGTGGGCGTCGGCAAAGGCCAGTTTGATGGCCTCGAGTTGGTGGTGGATGGTGTCCGGATCGTCATGGTGACCAGGCTGGTACTCGGCCAGGGTATTCAGGGCCAGCAGGGCGGCCAGACCCTGTCCGTTGGGCGGCAGCTCCCAGATCTGGTAGCCTTTGTAGTTAACAGAAATCGGCTCTACCCATTCCGGCGCAAAATCAGCCAGATCGCCGGCGCGCAAAAAACCACCGCCGTTTTCGGCAGCCTTGCAGATGGCGGTCGCCAGGCGGCCTGAGTAAAAATCGGCGGCGTCGCTGTCGGCTATGGCGCGCAGGGTGGCGGCATGGTCGGGCGAGTGCCAGAAGGTGCCGGGCCGCGGGGCCTGTCCGCCGGGAGCGAAC
Organism: Spirochaetota bacterium; assembly: GCA_018815555.1. Classification (GTDB taxonomy): domain Bacteria; phylum Spirochaetota; class Spirochaetia; order Treponematales; family UBA12059; genus UBA12059. The sequence continues at coordinate 6,658 of JAHIWF010000042.1, forward strand.
ACCCGGAACCACTCGGCCAGCTGCGCCGCCTCCAGGCCCGGCAGTCCGCCGCTGTAACGCGCAAACGCACGCTGCCAGTACCAGCCGGCAGTCAGGGCGACGGCGTGGCCTTCTTCGGCCAGGAGTATGGCCGGTGCCAGGTTTGCCCGCAGCCCGAGGCGGCCGCCGCTCCGGCTGAGCTCGGCCCAGGCCGCCGGCGCGCCGGGAACGGTTACTGGGGCCCAGCCGAAAGTCGGCAGGTGGCCGTCGTCCGCTCCCCACTTGCGCTGGCGCACGGTATCCATGTCCAGCGCCTGCGGGCAGGGCCCTGATGCGTTCATTCCCAGCAGTTTCCCGTCCTTCCAGACCAGCGCGAAGGCGTCGCTGCCGATGCCGTTGGAGGTGGGCTCCACTACGGTAAGTGCTGCAGCAGCGGCTACTGCTGCGTCAACGGCATTGCCGCCCTGCTTCAGTATTTCCAGGCCGGCCTGGGCGGCCAGCGGATGCGAGCAGCAGACCATGCCGCGGGCGGCGTAACTTGCATTCCGGCGCGAAGGGTAGGGATTGTAATGCGGATCGAAGGACAGGTTCATGCAGGCGCTCCCGGAGTTCGGATTTTCGGGAGCATGATAGCATGGAAATGCCAGGCTGACAAAAAAGTTTGCAGAACTGTTGATTCATCGACTGTCAGTGGTCGGCGTTATCCCTTCGGCTATCTGCCGCCTGCCCCCTCCAGTGCCAACAGCAGGCCGCGGTATTCAGCCAGGGAGCCGTAACTCTCGGCCAGTTTGCCCAACGCCTCCATGATCTGGCTTAAGAAAGCGCTTTCGTCGCCGGCGCCGGCGCTTAGGGCAAAGTCCTTTTGCTTCAGCTCGCTCAACCAAGCTTCCTGTTGCAGTTCGGCAAATTCCAGTTTGATGCGGTTCAGTTCCAGGCTCAGAAAGGTTTCGCGCACGAAGCCGCGGATGCCCTGTTCCGCCAGGGCCAGCTGCTGAACGGTCTGTTCGTACTCGGCCAGGGCTTTGGCTGCCTCGCCGCTTTTTACCCGGTTGCCGAAGATATTGCCGGAGGTACCGATGCTGACGGTAAACTGGTAATCATCCTGGCGGAACCAGTCCACTTCCAGGAACGGGAAGCGCGGTCCGGAATAAGACAGATCCAGTTGCAAGCCGATGTCGGGCAGGCCGCGGGCTACTTTTAAGGCCAGTTCGTGCAGGCCTTTTTTTACTTCGATTAAGGCGCGCAGGGTGACCAGATCCATGTTGCCGGCCAGTATCATCGCCGTGCTTTCGGCTGCCGGTTCCCTGGCTGTCTGGGCCGGCGATATTTCGGTAACTATCTGTGCGTTGGTCAGCGCGGGCAGTTTGGTGGCCATGGCAAGTTCTGAGACAATTTTGTCACGCTGCTCTTCCAGTCTGGCCAGGGCTATGTCGATTTCTTTTAGCTTTATTCTGGCGCTGTACACTTCGCTGACAGTCAGGAATCCGGCATCGGCGCTGCGTTCGGCAATTTGGTTAAGCCGGCCGGCTACTCGCTGGTTTAGCCGGGTAAGTTCCAGGGCCTGCCGGATATAGGCTAGGGCTTCCCAGTTGCCGCGTACTGCTACTCGGACTTCGTGCAGCTTCTTCTGGTACTGCAGCTCGGTAATGTGCACGCCCCGGTTTGCCAGTTCTATTCCCTGGCTGATCTTGCCCCAGGTGTACAGCGGAACAAAGCTGCTTACAGCGAATTTGTACTGAGTGCTCTCCATGCCTTTGTAAATAAGTATATCACGCGGCGGAATGGCCGTATCACCGTAGGCTCCGAATTCGCCGGCGGTGATACTGATCGGTCCCAGCGGATTGCCGATAAAACTGCCGGAGCTTTCCAGCTTGGCCGTCGGCCAGCGTTGCCCCTTTGCTCCGGACAGATCGGCCCGGGCGGCGACGATTGCTCCGCGGGCGGCTGCCAGATCGGGATTTTCCCGCTCGGCCATGACGAGCAGAGCTTCCAGGGTGTAAGGTGGGTCCGGCTGCTTGGCCGGGCTGGCCGGCAAGTTTTCCTCGTCGCTGGTTGGGGATGGCTGTGGAGTGAGTGTTATTGGTTCGGTAAAATCTACCAGCTGGCCGAATGCTTCTACTGCGGACTGGTAGCTCTGCAGGAAGTTTTCCGGCAGGGGCTGCGCGAAGGTAGCGGTGGATAGTAGCAGCAGCAGGGTGACGGTAACCACCGGGTGGGATATTGGTCGCCCAGATCGGCACAAAAATCGAACTAATGTCATAGTGTCAGTTCCAGATTTATGGCTACGCCAGGTTTTAGGTAACCAATGGTTTCAGCCGGGGAGCTTGCAGGGACGGTTGTTATCGTGAATTTCATCCAGCCGTCTTTCTGGTTATCCAGCAGGCTTCGCGGCGGGGTGTCTGTGTCTCCAGCCACAATTTGCCCCAGGTCCCAACTAACTGTACCAAAATTAAAGTGCCCGCTGGTGCTAACATCACCGGTAGTCTGTGATTCTGTATACACAACCCGATCCTCTGCTTCGTTAACTGCAAGTGTTACTTCTACCCCATCTATATATTCTGGTATTGAATCCTTAACCCGACCCCGCACCGTTGTCGTAAAGCGCCACTGCTGCAGCGTCACTTCTGGCAGGCTGTTCAGCGGCGCGCTGTCGGTTTCCTTGTTTAGTGTAACGGTAATATATGCATCACTCCAATCGCCGGTGGCGGCGGTACGGCCATCCTGGTCCAAGTCGCCATCGACAGTCATTCCGCTATTGCTCAGCCCGCTGCCGTCCACCGGATCATTAGCCCGCCAATTCTCCCGTTCAAAGGCAACCCGCACCGGTGCTTTGCCCTGTTCTGCTGCCCTGCTTGGCTCCATCGGAAAACGTATCGTACCAGTGTAATACCCCTCCCCGTCGCTGATCAGTGTCTGGGTCGGATTACGCGGATATACCACATCGGTGAATTCCCCCACCGTATCAAAGCTCCAGCTCTCCGCCACATAAAACTGCACATTTACATTGCCGAGGCCGCGCTGGTTTACATTTGTGTTCTCCGCTTCCTTCCAATTTATCACCCGGCCGCTCACCCGGGCATCATGCCAACGGTCTTCGATGGCTATCATGTCCAGCTGGGTGGTTACGTCCGACACGATGAACAACGGCACCGGATTCTTCTGCAGGCCGTAATCCGGATGGTAGATAAGTAAATAGATCTGCCGGCGGTCGGCGGTTTTGCCGTAGGCTGGCAGGATGGTCTGCCAGACAAAACCGTTAAACTGGTAGTTGCCGTCGGCGTTGGTTACTGTACTCTGAAAATAGGTATATTCGTCTTTTGTTTCGGCATCTGGGAGGGTACTGCTGTCGCCGTCGATCCAGGCAGCAAAATCAGCTTCCCATTCCTTCTCACCGGTATACAGAAAAACGCTGGCATTGCCGATGCCGGTGGTGGCATTGTCGGCAGCGTCTTCCTTGTCGATTATCTGTCCGGTAATTGATGAGGTGAACACTGACGAACAGGCTCCCAGTAAAAGGGCCAGCATTCCGGCTGCAGCCACCTTTAAGACTCTTGTTATATTGCTATTCGACATTGATTGCCTCCTGTTGTTCGCGGTTTACCGCCTGGGCCGGCAGTGGTTTGCGTTTTTCGATTGTGTGGTAAAGTAAAGGTATTATTACTAGCGTAATTATTGTAGAGGTTATCATGCCGCCGAAAATGGCCTGTCCCAGCGGGGCGTATACTTCCGAACCATTGCCAACCGCCAGGGCCATTGGCAGTACGCCCAGGATGGTGGTCAGGGCGGTCATGAGTATGGGACGGAAGCGGCTGGCGGCGGCTTCCATGATGGCGGTATCCAGACTCATGCCCAGGTTGCGGCGCAGCTGGTTGGTGTAGTCTACCAGTACGATGGCGTTGTTCACTACGGTACCGCCCAGGGTAATCAACGCAAGCATGGCTATGATCGACATGGCCGAATTGAACAGGTATAGTCCCAGTACCACACCGATCAGGCAGAAGGGTATGGCGGCCATGATTATCAGCGGCTGGATGTAGCGTTCAAATTGTATAACCATCACCGAGTAGATCAGGAAGATGCTGATGGCCAGCATCAGGCCCAGACTGCTTAACGAGTCGCCGATAAGAGCGCTGGTGCCGCCGGTGGAATATTTGACGCCGAAGGGCAGGTTCAGGTTGGCCATAGCAGCTTCCATGCGTCCGCTTACGCCGGATTGGTCCTCGGTACGCAGGTAGCCGCGTACTTCAACCGAAAAGTTGCGGTTTCTGCGTGATATTCTGGAAACGGTCTGTCTGGCTTCCATGGTAGAAAACGCAGAGAAATTGACCAGACGGCCGTCCTGGGTGCGCAGTGAGATGCGGTTGAGCACATCTTCATCTATGGTCTGCTCGGCCACATCGGAGCTTATGGTAATCGGATAATCTTCCGAACCCTCGCGCAAGGTCCCTGCCGACATGCCGCCGAACAGGATGCGACTGGTAATTCCGGCCTCATACGGAGTCACTCCCAGTGTGCCCATGTAGGCTTGGCTGAGGTCGGCATACAGTTGTTCTTGGTCGGTGCGCACCGAAATTTCAGTTTTAAACACGTCTGGATCAGCTGCCAGTATTTCTTTTACCACTTTGGCGGTTTCGGTAACATCGTCAAGGTCGGTTCCGAATATTTCCATCATGTATCCCTGGCCGCCGGTTCCCATGGCCAGCAGCGAATCGAAGCCGCCGTTAAGAACGGTTATGTCGCAGTCCGGTATGGTTCTGGAAACGCTGTCCTGCACCAGGGGAATAATATCCAGAATATGGCGCTCGCGTTGTGCCGAAGGCTGCAGCCTGATGCGGCCGAATGCCTGGTTCGACGATCCGGTTATGGCCAGCGCGCTGCCCGAACCCACATAGTATACTGCCGTTTCGATTTCTGGTACCAACTCGCGAATCAGTCTGTCCAGTTCATCTACTTTGGCCTTGGTATGTTCCAGGGTGTAGCCGGCGGGTGTCGAGATGTGAATCTCGAATTCTCCGGTATCAGTCGGCGGTATGAAACTCACCTTCAGTATGGTAAGCAGCAGGACGCTCGACAGCAGCAGGGTTACGCTGAGCGTTACGGTGAACAGCTTGTTTTTAAGAGCCGCGGCTAATACTTTTTGGTATGATTTTGTTACAATATCAAGGCTTTTGTCTATCAGGTTTTCCAGTTTGACCAGCAGAGCCGGTTTCCGGCTCATGTCATGCTTTTTCAGGATAAGCGAGGACAGCCACGGCACGATAATCACCGCCACCAGCGCGGAGGCGGCCAACGCAAAGACAATGGCCAGTGAAAGATCGTTCATGATAACACCTATGATGCCGGTCAGGAACATCAACGGTGCAAACACGCAGATTGAGGTAGTAGTGGATGCCAGTATCGCACCACCCATTTCACCAGCTCCCTTCAATGCAGCTGTATACCGGTTGCCTGTATCCTTAAAATGTTTGTAGGTGTTCTCCAGTATTACTATCGAGTTGTCTACAATCATGCCTATAGCTACAACCATGCCGGATAGAGATAACAGATTTAGTGAACGACCGGTCAAATACAACCCCATGATGGAAAAGAGAATCGACAACGGTATGGAAATTGAAATGATAAGTGTTGCTCGCAGGTCATGGAGGAAAAAAAGAATTACTATGATTGTCAGCAGTAATCCGGTAAGGCCGGCCTGAAATACAGTGTTGAGTGATTGTTTGGTCGTCTCGCTCTGGTCGGTTACCACCGAATAGGTAATTAGTCCTCTGGTGTCGGTTTTTATTTCTTCCAGAATTTCCAGGGTGTTGTCTACGATGGATATGGTGTCGCCTTCGTCGCGCTTCAGCACGTCCATCATGATGTAGTTTTTGCCGCCTGAACGGATCAGTACCTCCGGCGCGGCTTTCTGTATGCTGATATCGGCTACATCTTTCAGAAAAATATAGGAACCGTCTGAAAAGCCGATAGTCATGTTTTCCAGCTCCTGCAGGTCGGAGAAGGATCCCTGTGTGGTAAACGACATTTCGCGGGTACGGTACAAAGCGCTGCCTGATGGCACATTGATATTGTTGTAGCGCAGTGCTTCGAATACCGCCAGGGCCGATATTTTACGCGCTTCCATTTCTTCAGTTTTCAGGCGGATTAGTACTTCTTCGCTGGTGCCGCCCATTAGGTTTATTTTTGCCACACCTGGCACGCGCGCTATGGCCGGGCTTACATTGTCTTCCAGATAGCGGGTAAGCGCGACGGTATCCATGTCGCTGTCGATCCGGACCGAAAAGATTGGCAGGAAGGCGCTTGCTTCCATTACGTAGATTACCGGAGCACCGTCAATATTCTCCGGCAACTGATCCATCACCCCGTTGATTAGTTCGCGGATTTGCGGCAGAAGTTCATAGACGTTTACAGTGTCCTTGAATTCGAGGTTTACGGTAGAGTAAGAATCGGCACTGGAAGAACTGAGGGTGGATACACCTGCTAGTGTTGCTAGCTGGTTTTCCAGTATGCGCGAGATATCGCGCTCCACCTCGCGCGCTCCGGCTCCCGGGTAGATTGTTACAATGGTCGCTCCGGGCATGCTGATCGGCGGTATCATTTCCGAGTTCATCGACATTCCGGCAATGACGCCGAATACAGCCAGCATTATCAGTATAATGCCGATGATGGCAGGGTGCTTTACGCTGAAGTCAGACAGAATCATGGTTGGCTGCTCCCGGATACTTCCCGTACCGGCGCACCTTCATATACGAAGTATTGTCCTTCTATTATGAAAAAATAACTAGCAAATTCTTCCGGCAATAAAAAGGCGGAATCGGAACGTTCTTCGGGAATGTACTTCGTACTGCGTGCCATGCCGTCCTCTATATACCAGAGAGTATCACCGCCGGAGAGCGCCTGGAAGGGCAGGCTGAGTGTGTCTTCCCATTCTTCAAGGCGAAATTCCATATTCACGAACATGCCCGGCCGCAATAGTCCTTCACGGTCGTCGATGGCGATTATAGTTTCGAAATTCTTGGTTTCGGCCGACACGAAAGGGCTGATGTTGCGAATTTTCCCTGTATATTGCCGCCTGCTGGAGGTGGTAATAGTAATAGGTAAATTATCTTCACGTTCTACAAAGAGCGGGTAATATTTTTCCGGTATCCGCGCCCGCACTATCAGATCGTCCAGGTCGCCAATGGTGACCAGGGGGCGTTCCGGTGCGGCGATTGCTCCGACGCTCAGATGGCGTACCAGTACCACACCGTCGACCGGGCTTTTTACCGCGGCATAATCCAGCTGCAGGCGGGCCAGTTCGTATTGGGTGGCGTAGGCGTCGTACTGGGCCTTGGCCTGGTCCAGATTCTGCTGGCTGCCGACGCCGCCCTGATACAGCTGCAGTACCCGTTCATAACTGGACTTGGCGGAAAAGTAAGCAGCTTCGGCCTGGCGCAACTGCAGCTCATAACGGGCGGCATCAATGCGGCCGATAATCTGGTCTTTTTTTACGGCATCACCGGTGTCGACAAATAATTCCTGCAGGACTCCGGAGACCAGTGGCAGTACGGTTACCATGCTTTCCGATTCTACATAGCCGTTCAGTTTCAGGGTTTTTGCCAGGTCACCACGCACCGCCTGCTGTACCCGCACCGGTATGGCCGGTACGGTGGCGACTTCTGCGGTAGCCTGATCCAGCGTGGTCTTCAGCAGCAGGCTGCCGGCCAGTATACCGATAGGAATCAGCCAGATTATCAATCTGATCACTTTTTTGGCCTTGGTCATTCTGTAACCTCCGCCGGAGAACCGCCAGTGAACGCCTCAAAAGAATCGATGCTGAAGATCGGGGAGGCTTTTAGTGCCTCGGTTCCGCGCTCGCTTAAGATGCCTCTGATAACGGCCCGCAGCGAGTCTTTCAGCAAATCTATTTTGCTGATGGGCATGTCTTCAATCTCGTCAATTATAAGGATACCTTCGACAATGTTAATTACGATCCAGGCCAGCCGTTTGGTTTCGAAGCTAGGCAGGATCAGGCCGCTGGTCTGCGCTTCCTGTACTATTTCCTGAATGAACTGGCGCAGCCGTTGACGCAACTCCCGGCGCATTTCGTTTACCCGCTGGTTCAGCTGTGGTTTGGCCCGGCTTGCCATCATCTTGCTGCCCAAATGCATGCGGTCGAAACTGAGGGTCAGGATTTTGTTCAGCTTGCTAACGAAATCCAGGTTGTCGTCCCGGGTTATGCTGGCCAGGTTTTCCAGCGACTGGGAGACCCATTGGTCGGCTACTTCATCGGCCAGGCTGAATTTGTTGTCAAAATAATTGTAGACCGTTTTCCGGCTGACGCCGGCCGCGTCGGCAGCGGCCTCCATGCTCAGGGCTTCGATGCCGCTGGATTGGGCAAGGTAGGTGGCAGCTTCAACGATTCGGTCACGGGTAGTATCTGGCATAGAGTGCTCCGTTTACACAAAATAGGTTCAATCTGTAAAATATGTCACTTGCATATAAAATTCAAGTCATTTTACACAAATAGTGTTACGTTTGTGTAAAATGTGATTAGATAGCCGACAGAAGCGGTAATTGTTTGCTTGCCAGAGCGGTGCGACAGGAGTAGACTGGATCAGCTGCTGCCGCTTGCTTTACCGGCGGCAGGATTCCCGGTTATGGAGGCATGTCATGAATCTTGATCTTGTCCGGCTGCAATGGACGGAGGACGCCAATATTATTGTAGGGCAGTCCCATTTTATCAAAACAGTCGAAGATATCTCCGAAATAATTGCTAATACGGTACCTGGCGCTAAATACGGTCTGGCTTTTAATGAGGCATCCGGGCCCTGTCTGGTGCGGATTTTCGGCACGGATCCTCAGCTGGTGGCGGATGCCAAGAACTGCGCTCTGGCCAGTGGTGCCGGGCATACCTTTTATCTGGTGCTTGGCGAAGGCATATATCCGATTAATGTGCTGGATCGCATTAAGAATTGTCCCGAGGTCTGTCATATTTTTTGTGCCACTGCCAATCCGCTGCAGTTGATTATTGCCCGCAGCGATCAGGGGGCCGGAATTCTCGGCGTTATAGACGGTGAATCACCCAAAGGGGTCGAAAACTCCGAAGAAACAAGCGCAAGACTGGCTTTTTTGCGCAAAATCGGGTACAAGTTTGGCTGATTCCCGAAACATCGCCTGCTGTAGTGGCCCAAGCACGTCCGGCAGTGAAGCGGAATCTGTATTGTATTGATCAAGAAAGGACTAACAATGAACGTCAGCGGCAGCAAGATCGCTTTTATCGGTACTGGGGTAATGGGTGCGAGTATGGCCGGCCATCTGCAAAAGGCCGGTGCCCACATTAGTGTATATAATAGAACAAAAGAGAAGGCGGCAGCCCTGGTGGCCGATGGTGCTAGCTGGGCTGATACACCGGCGCAGGCGGCCCAAGGCGCTGCGATAGTATTTACCATGGTCGGCTATCCGGCTGATGTCGAGGCTGTATATTTCGGCTCCGGCGGTATTTTCGAAACGGCTGCCAAAGGCACTATTCTGGTTGACCACACCACCAGCGACCCGGCTTTGGCCGTACGTATTGCCGCCGAAGCCGCCTCGCGCGGCCTGGTAGCGCTGGACGCGCCGGTTTCCGGCGGCGATCTGGGCGCCCGCAATGCCACGCTTACCATCATGGTTGGTGGTGACCAGGCTGCCTTCGATGCCGTAAAACCTTTTTTTGATATCATGGGCAAGACGGTAATCCTGCAGGGTGGTCCCGGTGCCGGCCAGCATACCAAGATGTCCAACCAGATAGCCATAGCCGGCACCCTGGCTGCCTCGGTGGAGGCCATTGTGTATGCCGAAAAGGCCGGGCTGGATCCGCGGCGGGTGCTGCAGAGCATCGGCGGCGGCTCGGCCCAGAGCTGGCAGCTGCAGAATATGGTGCCGCGCATGCTGGACGGCAATTTTGAACCGGGTTTCTATGCCAAGCACTTTCTGAAGGATCTGCGTATCGCCCTGGACGCTTCGCGTCATATGGAAATCAAGCTGCCGGTGCTGGAAATGGCCGAGCGCTTTTTTACCGGCATGTCGGAAAAAGGCTATCAGGATAAGGGAACCCATGCTCTGTACCTGATGTACAAGGATGGCCTTCTTTAATGGCTTCCGACAGTTCGCAACAGCCGGAACGCCCGCCCTATACCCGACTTTTCAGTGATCCGCCCGAACATCTGGTAGAAAACGGCCAATTTCAGCTTGGTTGTTTTACCGGCCCGGTAAAAGTCGCCAACATGCTGGATGTCGAGCGGCCCTATCACTATCCGATACCGCGCTGGATAAAGGCCTTGCGCTGCAAGGAGTGGCGGGCTTTTCAGGCCGGCAATGAGCGTTTTTTCTTTTTTACGGCCTTATATGAGGCCAAACTGTTCAGTCTTGCCTTGTTTTACATCTGGGACAAGCAGAATCGGCAGATTTATCAGATAAAACGGGTTATGCGCCCGATAGACTTCGGCATGGGTGAACAACTGGACGGCGAACGTATCGGCTGTCAGAACCGTGCCATGGCCATCAGCTACAAGACGGACTTAAACGGTGGATTGGTTACGGTAGAAGCCAGCCGCCGGGCCCGACGCGGGCTGACTCCGTTCCGGGTAAACCTGAATTTCAGTTATGGCCCCAAGCATGCGGCTCCCAGTACGGTGTGTCTGCCGCTGGGCTTGAACCGCGCCATGTATTCAACCAAGGTGCTGATGCCGATGCAGGGCTGGCTGGAACTGGGTGAAGAGCGTTTCGAGTTCGACAATCACGATGCCATGGGTGTAATGGACGACCATAAGGGTTACTATCCCTACCGGCTGCGTTATGACTGGGTTACCGGCTTTGGCCTTGACGCAAAGGGCCGGCGTATCGGTTTTAATCTTACCAGCAATCAGGTGAAGGACCAGGCGGTATACAACGAGAATGTGCTTTGGGTTAAGAATAAAGTATATCCTTTGCCGCCGGTAACCTTTACCCGGCCGCAGGGGCCGGACGGTGTGTGGCATATCCAGGATACCGAAGGTCTGGTGGATCTTTCCTTTAAGCCGGATTTTCTTAATCCGGTACAGTTCAATATGCTGATCGCGGCCAGCAATTATTACGGACCGTTTGGTTCTTTTGAGGGCACCATAAAATCGGCGGACGGTTCTGAGAAAATTCAGGTGCGCACGCTATACGGCATGGGTGAGCAGAAGTATCTGCGTGTTTAAAAGTGCACTATCGGAGGTAGCTGTGGATTCAACCAGAGAGCTGATAAACCAGCTGGTTTCTGATGATGCGTTTTTGTATGCCGTGCTCAGTTCGGTGCGCAGCCGCGGGGCATATAGTCCGGAGCACGGTGATGCACTGCCGCTGCAGAAAGCCAGCCTGCGTAAAATTTGCCAGCGGGGAAACTGTTACTTTCAGCTGGAGCTTATCCGCAACAATCAGAGTTTTCACGAAAACCTCAATCTGCCGGAGGCCGCAGACCGCCTTGCCGATTTGCTGGAAAGCGACTTCAGGCAGGCAGTGCTTTTCTGCGGTGATACCGATCATCAATTTCTGGTTTCGGCCAAGGGCAAGGTTACGTATCTTAAACGGCCGTCCAGCCGCGCTGCGCCAGCTGCCGGCAAGGGCAAAAAAGGCGACGCTGTTTCAGCCCCGCAGGCCGGGCACAACCGCAGCAAACAGTATCTGCTGCCGGAAGGACAGCCTGTACCATGGATGGTTGAGCTTGGCATCATGAACCGCGACGGTTCGGTGGTTAAGCAATATTATCACAAATTCCGCCAGGTAAACCGGTACCTCGAATTTATCCGTGATGTTCTGCCCCAGCTGCCGGAAGACCGGCCTATACGGGTGGTCGATTTCGGCTGCGGCAAGGCCTACTTGAGTTTCGCGCTTTACGACTGGCTGGCGAATCGCCTCAAGCGACAGGTAAGCATAGTCGGTCTGGACCTAAAATCCGACGTGATACAAAATTCCAACCGGCTGGCCCTGCGTTTCGGTTTTGCCGGCCTACGCTTCGAGCAGGGCGACATAGCCGGCTGGCAGGCGGACGGCCCGGTAGACCTGGTAATCTGCCTGCATGCCTGTAATACTGCCACCGATGCCGCCCTGGCCCAGGCGGTGGCCTGGCAGGCCCGGGTTATTCTGGCGGTTCCCTGCTGCCACAAAGAGCTGATCCAGAAGATGCAGTGTGCCGCCATCGCCCCCATGCTGGATTACGGCTTGGTGCGGGAACGCTTCGGCTCCATGGCTACCGATACCCTGCGTGCTCTGGCCCTGGAAGTGTTGGGCTACCGCAGCCAGCTGCTTGAATTTATCGAGATGGAACATACCCCTAAAAACATACTCATACGGGCAGTGCAGCAGCGGCAGGCCGCTGATCCGACGGCCGATGCCGTCAGCCAGGCGGCAGTTGACCGCTATTGTTCATTCCGCGACAGTTTGGCTGTTCAGCCCTGGCTGGAACAGGCCCTGGGGCCGGATTTCCAGAAACTGGTGGGCAGTCCGCTGTCCGGGGCTGCCGCTGCCGGCAAGCCGAACAACACCCCATGATCGAATATGAAGCTATTGTAGTCGGCGGCGGTCCGGCCGGACTAATGGCCGCAATACAGGCAAAACTGACAAAACCGGAGCTTTCTCTGGCAATCCTGGAAAAAGGTCCCCGGGTCGGGCGCAAGCTGATTGTAGCCGGTTCCGGGCAGTGCAATTTTACCCACATCGGCGAAACTGAATCCTTTCTCGGTCGCTTTGGCGGCGGCAGCAAGCCGCCGGGAGACCCGGACGAGGATGGCCAGCGCGCTCCCGGTACGGCCGGCCGTTTCCTGAAGCCGGCCCTGTATGCTTTCCCGCCCGAAGATTTTATCGCCTGGCTGTCTGCCCGCGGGGTGGCTTCGGTGGTGGACGACTACAACGGAAAAGTGTATCCGGCCTCCCGGCGCTCGCTGGATGTGCTGAGCGCTTTTACCACCGAGCTTAAAGCCCTGCAGGTACCGATCGAACTGAACGCAGGCGTCTCGCGGGTTTCGCGGCAGGACGACTGGTTTGTGCTGCACGGCGAACATGAAGACTTCCGCTGCCGCCATCTGCTGCTGGCTACCGGCGGCCACACCTACCAGCTTACCGGCTCCAGTGGCGACGGCTGGAATTTCGCGCGCACGCTTGGCCACAACGTAAGTGATTTCGGTCCGGCGCTTGCGCCGGTGCATGTAGAAAAATTCAGCTGGGTGGATTGTGCCGGCATCAGCTTCCGGCACTGGCCGCTGGAAATCCGCGACGGCGAGCGGCTGGTGGCCAGAAACCGCGGAGATGTGCTGATAACCCATACCGGCCTGTCCGGCCCGGGCATTATCGACGCCTCGCGCTGGATCCGGCCCGGCCACGACATCATCATTCCGCTGGGGCCGTTTGGCTCGCAGCCGGAAGCCGAGCAGGCGGTGATGGCGCTGGCGGCACGGTCGCCCAAACGGCTGGTTAGGACTTTGGTGGCGGAGTTGTGCCAGGCCGAGCGTTTGGCTGACCATCTTTGCGCGCTGGCGGATATTGATGCCGAACTTCGGGCTTCCAGCCTGGACCGCGACCGCCGCCGGCTGCTCTGCCGTTATCTGGCGGGCACCAGCTTCAAAGTCAGCCGCCTGGGCGGACTGGACGAAGCCATGGCCAGCCGTGGCGGCGTGTCACTGGACGAGGTGGACCCGCGCAGCATGCAGTCGCGCATCGTTCCCGGCCTGTTCTTCGCTGGCGAAGTGCTGGATGTGGATGGTGATTCCGGCGGCTTTAATATCCAGGCTGCCTGCTCCACCGGCTATGTCGCCGGCCGTGCGCTAGCCGCTGGCCTCTGATCGTCTGCCCTCCTGCTTTTTTTCTCAAAAATATCTACTCTTTTATTGAAATCAGCCAGCCATGACATTAGGGTATAGATATGGGGGCCCACCATGAAATTAAGTACTCGTCTTGCCTTGTCGCTGGGGTTGGTTACTGTTGCCGGCTTTAGCATTTTAATCCTGATTACAACACTGCAAACCTACCGCACCACCAGAAACTTGCTGGAAGAATCTGTGGCTTATCAGGCCGGTGAGGCGGCGTTCCGGCTGGCCGGTCCCTTCGAGGAAGCTTTGGCCAAAACTTCAGGCATTGCCTCTGCGCTTGGCAGCATACGCGGCTTGACCAGTCCCCGCACGGTTGCCCTGAATATGCTCGAGCAATATCTGGACGACAATCCGCAGCTGGATGGGGTGTGGGCGGTGTTTGCGCCGGATTCTTTCAACGGTCCGGACGCGCCGTTTGCCGGACAACCCGGCAGTGCCGAAGATGGCCGCTTCGCTCCGTACTGGAACACCTTCGGCGGGTCAAAAGCCCTGGAATATTGTGTCTCCTACGATGACCCGGGAGAGTATGGCCTGTACTATCAGGTTGCCTATAAAACCGGAAAAAATTACATTACCAAGCCGACCGAATACGAGATAGCCGGGCAGCTGCTTACGGTTGTTTCGGTTACGGTCCCAATACGCCGCGGCGGCCGTATTATCGGCACTGCCGGAGTAGACTTTTCAATGGAGGCCGTGCGCAATATTATCAGCTCCATCCGGCCCTACGAAATCGGCTATGCCTATCTATTGTCAGATGATGGCACGATCAGTGCGCATCCGGACCAAGCCCTGCAGGGTACTACTATCCAGGAATTGCCGGTGCTGGAAGGCCGGCCGGAAGCAGCGAGCTTTGTGCAGCGCCTAAAAAAAGGTGACAATTGGCAGATGGAGTGGCGCGAGGGAAGCAATGACTTCCTGGTGCTGCAGCGGCCGGTGCGTTTCAGCGGAATGGCGGAACTCTGGTCGATGGGTTATGCCATCCCGCTGAATGTGGTGCTGCAGCCGGTGCGAATGCTGATAGTGGTAATATTGCTGATCGCGCTGGCGGCTACGGCTGCCGTGGTGGTCTTGTCCATCTATCTGTCGCTGATGGTTACCAAGCCGATACAGCTGATTACCGCGCTGGCCAGAAGTCTGGAAGACGGTGATCTGCAGGTTTCAGTGGATCCACGGCTGCAGAAGCGTCAGGACGAGCTGGGTACCCTGGCCCATGCCATGGGCGCAACCATCGGTAAACTGCGTGAAGTAGTCGAAGATGTGCAGGAAGCGGTTGTCTCGGTAAACGAAAGTTCTCTTAATTTATCTGGTGCCGCCCAGCAGATGAGTGTGGGTATAGCCGGAATCTCCGCCTCCAGCCAGCAGTTGTCGCAGGGCTCCACCGAGCAGGCGGCCAGCGCCGAAGAAGTGTCGGCCAGTGTCGAGCAGATGAGCGCGAATATCCGCCAGAATGCCGACAATGCCGGTCAGACCGAAGGTATTGCCGTAAAAGCGGCTAAAGACGCCATCGAAGGACTGCAGGCAATGACCGAAACGGTGACTGCCATGAAGCAGATAGCCGAAAAGATCGCCATTATCGAGGAGATTGCCAGGCAGACCAACATGCTCAGTCTGAATGCCAGTATCGAAGCCGCCCGTGCCGGCGAGCACGGCAAGGGCTTCGCGGTGGTAGCGGCCGAAGTCGGCAAGCTGGCGGAACGCAGCCGCAGTGCCGCCGGCCAGATTTCCGCCCTTTCCGGCAGTAGCGTGGCTATAGCTGAACATGCCGGAGCCCTTCTGAGCGGCATGGCGCCGGATATACAGCGCACCGCCGACTTGGTACAGGAAATATCCCATGCCAGCCGCGAGCAGGATACCGGTGCTCACCAGATTTCGCAGGCCATGAATCAGCTGGATTCGGTGATACAGCACAATGCGGCTATTTCCGAAGAATTCAGTTCTACCAGCGAGCAGATTGCTGCCCAGTCCGAAACCGTGGCGGCCACGGCGGAGCAGTTAAGCCGGCAGGCGGAAACGCTTTCCAGGGTTATGGGATTCTTCCGGCTGGGTTCCGCTGCCAAACGGGCAGCCGGTAATGGTCCGGCAAAAACAGCCGCAAGCAGGGCCGGTTCAAAACCGCAGAAGGCATACAGCTCAAAGCCTGTGGCGGGCAAAACGGCTCCAGCGCCGGCACAAGCGCGTTCTACGGCCATAACGCTGCCCAAAGCAGCCGAAGAAAAGCGTTTCCGGCCGACTGAAGAGGTCAGCGACGACGAGTTTACCGAGTTTTAACGATGGTTCCTGATGGCCTCCGCAGGGGGGCATCAGGCTGTCCGGCCATAAACGGCTGCTGGGGTGCGGCGGCGGCTATCGCCGGGCCGCCAGCATTCGGCTCATCCGGTTAAAATCCGCAGTCGGCGACCAGCCAGTGGTCACCCTGCAGCTTTTGTCTTACCCACTTGACTGAAACACAATTGATATATCAGTATGCAGCTATCAGCCTTCCTGGTGGGGCTGTATGGTATTTTTAGTGGAGACAGTATGAGCGTACAGGAAAAGCGCAGCGCAAAACCCAGGCTGAACCGGCGTTTAATAGAAGGCTTCATTGCCTTGGCAGTTTTAGTGCTTGGTTTCGGTTATTTAGGGCGGGTAATGGGGCCGGAAAACATGATAAACACCATCACCCACACCGCCCACGATCTGCTGCTGAACACCGTATTTTATCTGATGGCCATAACCGTGCTGGTCGGCGCGCTCAGTGCCATGATGATCGAGTTCGGTGTGGTGCGTATCATCGAGCGCATTACCGCGCCTTTTATGAAGCCCCTGTTCGGCTTGCCTGGAGTGGCTTCGCTGGCCGGCGTGCTCACCTTTCTGTCCGACAATCCGGCGGTAATCAGCCTGGCCCGCGATAAGGGCTATGCCAGCTATTTTAAACAGCATCAGTTGTACTCTCTGGCCAATTTTGGTACCGCCTTCGGTATGGGTCTGATCGTGCTTACCTACATGATGGGCCTCGGCTTTTATCGCGAGGCCGTTATCGGTTTTGTCGGCGCGATTATCGGCGCGCTGGTGTCCACCCGGCTGATGCAGTTTATGGTAAAGCGCAAACTCGGCGTGGTCGATGTCATTCCACCGGTACAGCAGCAGCAGTTTGACGAGGATAACGTTATCCACACCAAGCCGCATAGTGTGGTGGTGCGCCTGCTGAATGCCCTGCTGGACGGCGGCAAAAGCGGGCTGGAAGCCGGCATGTCGATTATTCCCGGTGTACTGATCATTTCTACTGCCGTGTTGATGCTTACCTGGGGCCCGCGCGATCTGGCCGCCGGTTATCAGGGGCTGGCCTATGAGGGTGTACCGGTGCTGCCGGCTATCGGCAGTTTTCTCGCGCCGATTTTCCGTTTTTTGTTCGGTTTTACCAATCCTGAGGCTATCGCCTTTCCGGTAACCAGCCTTGGCGCAGTCGGTGCCGCTTTGGGCTTAATCCCGCGTTTTATGGAGCAGGGTCTGGCCAACAGCAACGATATTGCCGTGTTTACCGCTATCGGCATGTGCTGGTCGGGCTATCTGAGCACCCACACCGGTATGATGGACGCTCTGAACAAGCGCGAACTTATCGGCAAAGCGCTGTTTTCGCACACAATTGGCGGTATTGCCGCCGGTATGGCCGCTCATTACCTCTTTTTGCTCCTGCGCATTTTGAATCTGGCCTGACTTGCGTTACAATAGCTTCTGTACTTTGTTTCCCACGTGTAGAACGTGTGCGGTAGTCTTCCGCCAGAACAACCAGCCCGGATGCGGGCGCAGGAGCTTGTAATGTTTGAATTCATCGTAAACGGCGGCCTGGTCCTCTGGATCATCATGGCCCTGTCGGTAGTGGCCGCCGTCATCATTATCGAACGCTTTATTTTTTTCCGGCGCATCAATGTTGACGAGGAAAAACTGTTCCTGCGGGTGCGAGCCTCGGTCGAGAAAGGGCATTACGACGAAGCCCTGTCGATCTGCGACAACAACGAGTCGCCCCTGTCGGCGCTCATAAAAGTGGGTATCGAGCACCGCGGCTATGCGGCCGGCACCCAGAAGGACGTGCTTAAAGATGCTGCCAACCAGGAAATACCCAGGCTGGAAAAAAATATATCCAGTCTGGGAACCATCGCCCATATTGCCCCGCTGCTGGGCTTGCTGGGTACAGTAACCGGCACCATGCAGTCCTTCGGCGTACTGGGCCGCTTTGGTGCGGTGGCCGATCCTTCAATTCTGGCCAAGGGCATCTCCGAGGCGCTCATAACCACTGTAGGCGGCATCGTCGTGGCCGTTCCGGCGGTAATTTTCTATAATCTGCTGGTTACCCGGGTCAACCTGATCCTCATCAAGATGGAAAACCAGGTAAATACCCTTATTCTGATGATCAATTCCGGCCGCAAGGACGAAGTGCGGGCGGTGCGGGCGCCGCGCGAGACTGACGTATGATCATCGAACGCCGGCTAAAGCCAAACATCATCGTCGACCTAACACCGTTGATCGATGTGGTGTTCCAGCTGCTTATTTTCTTCATGATTTCCAGCACCTTTAAAACGGCTCCCGGTATCGAGCTTACCTTGCCGGACTCCAGTACCGCCGAAGTCATTACCGTTGCCGAGCTGTCGGTGCACGCCCTGTCCGAAGAAGTGGTGTATGTTAATAAAATATTGACCAACCTGGGCGGCGCGGCGGACGTCATTGCCGGCGAGGTGGAGGGCAAGGACCTGGAAAGCCTGCAGGTTAGTCTTTCGGCCGATGCTGCCGTTTCCTACCAAGTGGTGGTGGGACTGTTGGATGCCCTGCGCCGCAACGGCATAGACGCGGTGGGGCTGGTAACCGCCCTGCCGGACCGTTCGGCCGCGGCTGCCGGCGGGCAGGCGGCCGGAGGCACCCAGGCGGGACAAGCGCCGTGAAACCAGCCGCCCAGTTGTCCGGAACCAGTCTGATAAGTCCCGAGCAGGCCAGGCGTCAAGCCTGGCTTAAAGCGCGCGAACGCCGCCGTACGCTAATCTCGGCTGGCTCGGTTCTGGCGGCTTATCTGCTGCTGCTGCTGGCCGTCTGGCTGGTTTCGCTGCTAAGCCCTCAGGAGTTTACCAATGTATCCGGGCCGGTTGTCATCCGACTGGGACGCCCTGAGGGTGCAGATATCGCCTCGCCGGCACCGGATGCGACCGCCCTGCCTGTTGCCGAGCCAACGCCGGTGGAGGAGCCGCAGGCCGCTCCGGTGGAACAGCCACCTGTAGCGCAGGCTCCAGCGCCTGCGCCGACCCCAGTTCCCGCTCCGGCCAGTCCGGCACCCGCACGGCCGAGTCCGACGCCAGCACCGGTTATTACTACACCGCCGGCTACCACAACGCCTGCGCCGTCACCCGCACCAGCACAGCCGCCAGCTCCGCAGCCGCAGGTAGTGCGCCGGGGGACGGAAGCGGGTAACTCGTATGACATGACGGTGATCGGCGGAGAAGGGCAAGTTGGCTTCTCCGGTGGCGTACCGCTGTATTTGTTTATGCCGCTGCCGACGGAATTACCGGACAGCCTGTATCAGAATATTCCGGATAAGCGCGGTCTGCCGGGGACGTCTGACGAACGCAAGGCTGATTTTGCCAAAGTATATGTGTATAACGCAGCCACCCGCAGCTGGAGGCTGCCTAATTGGAATCAGCCAGACTACGATGCCCGCATCATGATCTGGCCGATACTGGAGGATGCCGGTTATAGCCTGAAAAGCGCCGAATACAAGGCCGGCAAGAGTCTGCGTCCGGTAGAAATCAGTTTTACAATCTTGCCGTATTCACAGGGAGCCGCTTTAAGCGAAGTCAAGTTGACCCGGAGTTCTGGCTACGGAGATATTGACGAAGCCATTCTGGCGGGACTGCGTCACCCTACGGCCAAATTCCGCAACGACAGTGAGCGCAAGATTAGTGGTACCTTTAGTTATACGTTTGAGTAGGCTCAACCCGACTGGGTTTGCCTTCCGCCGCTCGTGGATTCGAAGCTGGTTCTGTGAGTGGTCTGTTTCCTAAAAGGAGTTTCTATGAAAAAGCATCATACCTATCTGTTTCTGGTTTTCCTCTTTGCCGCAATCCTGCCGCTGAGCGCTCAACGCAGCACCAGCCAGCCGGCAGCTCCCGTCCAGCCCGGGCAGGCGTCAGCCGAAACAGCCTCCGCCGAGCTGCCGGTCAGCCGGGTCAGCCTGTTTACCAGCGGTGTCGGCTATTTTGAGCATGCAGCCACGGTAAACGGCAATGCCAGCTTCCGCATGATGTTCAGCCTTAGCCAGATTAATGACGTGCTTAAGTCGATGGTGCTGCGCGACCTGGATGGCGGCACCGTAAATATGGTGCAGTATCCGTCCAGTGAACCGCTGGCCCGCGCGCTGCAGAGTTTCGCGCTGAATCCGGGTACCGGTAACAGTATGGCCCAACTGCTGCAGCAGGTGCGCGGGGTGGCCGTTACGGTGTATACGCCCACTGCGGTGCATGGCCGCCTCTTGGGGCTGGAAACCCGCCGCGTGCCGGCAGCCTCCGGCACCACCACGGTGCTGGTCGACGAGACCCTGCTTAATCTGGTAACCGAAACCGGCCTGCGCTCCATAGCTCTTACTCCCGGCATCGCGGTTAAGCTGAACGACGAGGCTTTGAATGCCGAGCTGAACCGCGCGCTGGACCTGATTCTTGAGTCCAACGATCCTAACCGCAAGCCGGTTGATCTTAGTTTTACCGGCTCTGGCAGCCGCCGGGTGCGGGTGGCTTATGTAAGTGAAACGCCGGTGTGGAAAACCTCCTACCGTCTGGATCTGAGCGACGGTAAGCCCTTCCTGCAGGGCTGGGCCATAGTGGAAAACAATTCGGAGTTCGACTGGGAAAATATTA
This sequence comes from Spirochaetota bacterium, assembly GCA_018815555.1. Classification (GTDB taxonomy): domain Bacteria; phylum Spirochaetota; class Spirochaetia; order Treponematales; family UBA12059; genus UBA12059. The sequence goes on from JAHIWF010000042.1 coordinate 27,350, forward strand.
GCCTCTCACTGGTGGCCGGCCGGCCGATTTCCTTTATCCAGGATCTGTATACTTCGCTGTACAACAAGCGGCCGGTTATTGCCAGTTCGGTAGAAGCCGCCCCGGCACCGCAGGCTTATGCCGAAGGTCGGCCGGCTCCGGCACCTTCAGTGTCGCGTTCGGCGGCTCCGGCCATGGAGAGCCACGACTTTTATGTCGGCGAAGCTGAAATGGCCTATGAAGAGCAGAAAATGAGTCTCTCTGGTTCCGGAGTGGCCGCAGCCGCTACTGCCGAGCGTGCCGGCGAGCTTTTTGCTTTTACCATAAAAACGCCGGTTAACCTGCCGCGCCGCCAGTCCGCCATGCTGCCTTTGTACAATGGTGCGATCAGCGCCGAAAAGCTTAGTATCTTTAGCCTCGGGCAGTCCAGCCAGTATCCGCTTAACGGTGCGCGCATCATCAATTCCAGCGGGCTGCAGCTGCCGGCCGGTCCCATTACCGTGTTCGATGGCGGGCTGTATGCCGGTGATGCGCTTATAACAACATTTATTCCGGATGACAAGCGGCTGATCAGCTACGCGGTGGACCAAACCATGTTGGTTCAGCCGCAGGCGTCGGATACCCGCAATATCAGCGCCGCGCGTATCTCCAACGGCGTGCTTACCATCGAAACCCTGGCGGAGTACACCCAGACCTATAGTGTTACCAACAAGGCCCGCGAAACCAAGCTGCTGCTGGTGGAGCATCCGCGTTATGGCGGCCGTCAATTGGTGGCTCCGGCCAGTTTTGACGAAGAAACTCCCAATGTATACCGCTTTAAAGTGACCATTGGCGCGTCGACAAGCAGCGATTTTGTAGTGCGCGAAAAGCAGGTGTTTTCCGAATCAATTACTCTGCTCAGCAACCGCCCGACAGCCTTTTTGTCTTACAGCACCAACTCGGCCATCCCGCGCGCCGTCCGCGATGCCCTTATCAGGGCTGGCGAATTGCACGCCGCCGTTACCGCCGTCAACAGCCGCATCAGCGAGCTGACCCGCGAAAAGACCGGCATCGAGAACGGCCAGGGCCGCCTGCGCAGCAATATCGAAACGCTGGGGCGGACCACCCCCGAAGGCCAGCGCTTTTTAGCCCGCCTGATGGAAGGTGAAGACCGCATCGAGGAGCTGGAAGGCCTGCTGGTTGCGGCCGCCGAGGAACTCAAAACCGCCCAGGCAGCCCTGGATAATTATCTGAAAACACTGACTGTGCGCTAGTCCGGCGATTTAGCGCACAGTCAGGAACCAGCAGTTGTAAGCCGGCGGCCACTGTTGGCC
>JAHIWF010000343.1 GCA_018815555.1 Spirochaetota bacterium
GCCAACTCAGCAGCGGCTGCTTCGATACTGCCAAAAGGCCTCCCCCGGTCGAGTCCATGATCAGGCAGGTCCACGATAATCTTCCGGGCAGCCGGCCAATGGTCAATCTGCTTTTTCCACATCCATCCGGCCATTCCCGCCCCGTGCACCAATACAGTCGCCTTTGCGTCACGCGGCCCTGTATCAAGTCTGATTACCATGATTTCCTCCAATTTTTTACGTTAGCGCAAGCTTAATGAATTCTTAAGGATTTGGTAAGCCTGTGCTAAGAATCAGCAAGGATATTAGCTGCAGACAATGAATCCAACGGAGGTTATGTATGATGAAGACGCGTGTAACGGCTTTATTCGGGTTGCTGCTGGCCGGAACCCTGCTGTTTGCCCAAAGCGGAATGGCCATGAAGTATGGGCTAAGTCCCGCGCTCATTCTGGAAGCGGTTCCGGATGCGCAGAATAAAACACTTGACCAGCTTACACTCAAGGAGCGCCTGGATATAAGCGCAGCACTGTCGCTTGCCATGCAGGAAAAAGCCTATGTGCTGCATGCCCAGATGGCTTCTTTTGTGCTCCCCGGAGCGGGTCAGCTTATTACCGGACAATTCGGAACGGCGGCGCTTTTTGGCGGGCTGCAACTGCTGGTCAGCGGAGCCAGCGCAGCGGGGCTGTGGTATCTGCTGCCTGCGGATCTGAAAGATTTTTCACTTACGCATGAAGAGCACAAAGCCCTGCTCAGAACCTACATGACTGAGGACCGCATTATGGAACTGCTGCCGGCCATAGGCGTATCAGGCGGTGGAGCTGTGTTGTCGCTGGTAAACAGCGTTATTTCAGCCAAACAGGCACGCAGCAGCGCCGAGCGGAATATTACGGAAGGAAAAGTTCAGTTTGAACCTTACCTGAGCATGCAGGACCTCATGCCGGCAATGGGCCTGCGTCTGCGCATGCATTAAAAAGAAAGGCAAAGTCTATGAAATCAAGGAAGATGAAAACATCCAGCATTCTGTTATTGTCAGTCGGAGCGGCGATATTGGTACTAGGTACTATCCTGGCTGTCGGATTGTTCAATAATCGTGAAAGTATACGCGAGAGCCTGCAAAACCGGACTTCAGTATTTGTCCAGGCCTGGCAGAATCATGAGTGGGCCAGGGATGATTATATGGGAAGGGGGCGACCAGGTAGTGCCTACCGGGCAGTAGCGATGAACGGCATGCATGGCTTCGGAGGGCTGCCCTTACTTTCACTTGGAGCAGGCGCGATTTTCGGCCTGGTGTATCTGCGCAGACGTCGTCTGAGCGCCCGCGAACTAAAGGAGTAAACAATGAACTGGTATTTTGGCGGATTTATCGTACTTACTATACTTACGGCATTTTTTTTCGGAATAATCGGCTTCAAAATCATACTCGCCCTGTTTGGCGGAAACAACCGGGCCAGAGGCCATTGGCAGCACAAGCGTGATGGCGACGCGTTGACGATACTGGCGGGTCGGTATGCCAGGGGGGAAATTGACGAAGCGGAATTCAAAACCCGCAAAGCGGTGCTGAGCGAAGAGTGAGGTCAAATACTGCAAGCGGCTACAGACAGTACAGGCTGTTTCCGCTTGCGGTACTAAGGCGTGCCTGATACAGTAAAGAGTATATGAAAATACGCAAGCGCCTGGTCATCTCCAATCTGGCGATGATTTTCATTCCTTTGGCCCTCATCATGCTGGCTGCTGGAGTATTTCACGCGTTCAGCCTGATTTTGCCGGACGCGGCCTCGCGCTGGTCTTTAGTCGAAAAATCAGCGGCACTGCGTGACCACAGTACAGGCGAACTAAGCAGCGCTGCGCTCCTGCAAATCAGCCGGCTTATCGCCGCCGATCCATTTTTCCATACCGATACGGCCAAAACCCGATCGTTTGTGGACACTCTTGACTGGCCGGGCGGCTTGGCCATTCTACGCGGACAAGAAGCTTTATACATCAGCCCGGGTCTGCACCCTGCAGATCCTGAATCGGATTTTAGAACTGGTCGGCGCAACCCGCAAAACCACAACATTCTAGTGGCCACTATCGCCCTCCCCCAAATTGATACCCAGACAGAAGAAGCACTGCTGTACCTATACACGGACAGGGGGCTGGCCATGCGTCAAGCCCTGGTCCCGGCCCTGCTTTTCATGCTGGCCGCAACCGGCATACTGGTGCTGACTAACGGCAGCCTTACCTGGCTGGTTTCGCGCAGTATCATCCGGCCGCTGGCCGAACTAGAAAAAAAGGCCTTGCGCATCCGCGATGGTGACCTGAGCCCCGGAGCCTCACATCAGCCCAGCCACAGCAGGCTACTGTTCCGCAAACCGGCCAGCCAGGATGAATTCGACAGCGTATTCGCCGCCTTCGATGAAATGCGGCTGCGGCTCAAAGCCTCACTCGAAAGCCAGTTGAAAGATGAACAATCCCGTCAGGAACTGCTGGCCGCCATCTCGCACGACCTGCGCACCCCGCTTTCCATCATAAAAGGCTATGCCGAAGGCCTGCAGGACGGAGTAGCCGCTGACCCGGCTAAAATCCGCACGTATCTGCAAACCATACTGCTGAAAACCA
>JAHIWF010000043.1 GCA_018815555.1 Spirochaetota bacterium
CCGGCAACAGCGGCCGCCTACCGGGTTATACGCTCGGTTGTGCCGATGGTGCAGAAAGACCGCCTGATGTACCCGGACATAGAAGCGGTGCGGCATCTGGTGGCCGACGGCGCTATTTTGCGCGCTGCCGAAGATGCCCTGGAACATGACATGATTTGATCGACATAAAGGAGACCATGATGACCAACAAAGATAGCAGTGACGCGATGACCATCCGGCTGAACTTTGACAGCCTGCCGCCGCCGGCACAGTTCGCAGCGGGAATCCGCCGTGCTCCCAAGCGTGAGGTAAAATTAACGGCCGCCCACGAGGCCTTGGCCCTGCGCAACGCCCTGCGCTATATACCGGAAAAGTTCCATGCCGAACTGGCTCCGGAATTCCTGGCCGAGCTGCGCTCGCTGGGGCGCATTTACGGCTACCGCTTCCGGCCGGAGGGCAGCATAAGCGGCCGGCCGGTGGACAGCTATGAAGGCCGCTGTCTGGAGGGCAAAGCCTTTCAGGTGATGATCGACAATAACCTGGACTTTGCCATTGCCCTGTATCCGTATGAACTGGTTACCTATGGTGAAACCGGCCAAGTGTGCCAGAACTGGATGCAATACCGGCTGATACGCGAATATCTGAAAGTGCTGGACCACAACACCACCTTGGTTATCGAGAGCGGCCATCCGCTTGGGCTGTTTAAAAGCCACGAGTTGGCACCGCGGGTGGTTATTACCAATGGTCTGATGATAGGGATGTTCGACAATGCCAAAGACTTTAACCACGCCGCGGCGCTGGGCGTTGCCAACTACGGTCAGATGACGGCCGGCGGCTGGATGTACATAGGCCCGCAGGGCATTGTACATGGCACTTTTAACACTCTCTTGAACGCCGGTCGCCTTAAGCTGGGCGTGTCCCAGGACGGTGATTTGCGTGGTAAACTATTTGTTTCTTCTGGTCTAGGCGGTATGTCAGGCGCTCAGGGTAAGGCCGCAGTGATAGCCGGAGCGGCCAGTATCATCGCCGAAGTGGATGCCAGCCGGGTGGAAACCCGTTTCAGCCAGGGCTGGGTGTCTTGCGTGGAGACCAGTGCCGCTGCCGCCTACCAGCGGGCTGCTGCGGCCCAGAAAGCCGGTGAGGCTGTGGCCATTGCCTACCAGGGCAATGTTATCGACCTGCTTGAATACGCCGACGCTAACGGTATACATATAGACTTGCTGTCCGACCAGACCAGCTGCCATGCCGTGTACGAAGGCGGCTATTGCCCGGCCGGCATCAGTTTCGACGAGCGCACCCGCCTGCTGCGCGAGCAGCCGGAGCAGTTCCGGGAGCTGGTGGACGCCTCGCTGCTGCGCCATTTTGAAGTGATTAAAAAGTTGCACAAAAAAGGCACATATTTCTTTGATTACGGCAATTCGTTCCTGAAAGCCGTGTACGATGCTGGCGCTAAGGATGTATCGCGTAACGGTGTGGACGAAAAGGACGGCTTTATATTCCCCAGCTATGTGGAAGACATCCTGGGGCCGGAACTCTTCGATTACGGCTACGGGCCCTTCCGCTGGGTCTGCCTGTCCGGCAGGGAAGAAGACCTGCAGGCTACTGATAACGCTGCCATGGATTGTATCGATCCGGACAGGCGCGGGCAGGATCGCGACAACTGGGTGTGGATACGCGATGCGGCCAGGAACAAGCTGGTGGTGGGTACCAAGGCGCGTATCCTGTATCAGGATGCCATGGGCCGCACCAAGATTGCACTTAAGTTCAACGAGATGGTGCGCAAGGGCGAAGTAGGCCCGATCATGCTCGGACGAGACCACCATGATTGCGGCGGTACCGACAGTCCCTTCCGCGAAACTTCGAACATAAAAGACGGCTCAAATGTAATGGCCGATATGGCGGTACAGAATTTCGCCGGCGACGCTGCCCGCGGCATGAGCCTGATAGCGCTGCATAATGGCGGCGGGGTAGGCATCGGCAAGAGCATTAACGGTGGTTTCGGCATGGTACTGGACGGCTCACAGCGGGTAGATACCATTATCGGCATGGCCATGCCCTGGGACGTGATGGGCGGAGTAGCCCGCCGGGCCTGGGCGCGCAACGGGCACGCTATGGAAGTTTGTGCCGAATACAATACGCAGTATAGCGAATACGGCCATATTACCCTGCCGTATTGCGTGCAGGACTCAATTATCGAAAAAGCGCTCGACCGCTAGCGGTTGGGAGCCGTCCTTTAGTCGCGGATAAGTGCACGCACTGCCAGGCTGGCCAGGATATGTCCGGCAGCCTGCGGTACAAAAGGCGCGGAGCCTTGCACGGCGCGTACCCGAGCGTTGTTAACGATGGTGCCGGGTATGCTTCCGTCCGGCGGCAGGGCCGGTGCGGTGGCCGGTTCGTCCGACCACACACAGGGAATTGTGTGCTGTTCGCTATAACCCAGTTTACGCAGCCGGCCGCGCACTTTGGCGGCCAGGGTGCAGTGGTGCACCTGCCACAGGGTGCCGACCTTCAGTCGCTCGGCTTCCAGCCGGCCGGCGGTGCCCATGCTGGAGCAGAAGCGGCAGCTGCGTTTGAGTAGTTCCGCTATCAGGTTTACTTTCGGGTTTAGGGTGTCGATGCAATCCAGATAAAAATCGCAGCCCTCTGGCAAAATGGCACTGATGGCGTCGCCATGCATGATATGGCCGCACTGGTGTATAACGATGTCAGGATTAATGCGCTTGGCAAACTCGGTAAATACTTCGGTTTTGGGCCGGCCTACCGTGTCTGCGTAGCCGAAGTACAGGCGGTTAAGATTGGATTCCTGGATAGTGTCGAAATCTATAACTGTCAGTTGGCCCACACCGCTGCGCACCAGGTCCATTGCCGCGGCTGCACCGACGCCGCCCAGTCCGGCGATGCAGATATGTGAATGCTGTAAAATATTGATAACGGTGTCGCCGAAGATTATCCGGCTGCGGTCGTTGTAGCTCATGTCAGTCCTTGAAAAGTTGTTCGAAATTGCTGCGAATGATCGCGGCCAGTTCGCTTTCCTGGCAGCCGCGTAATTCTGCCATAAAGCGCAGTACTGCGGCAACATCATCCGGCTGTGACCATTCGCGGATTACCCGTGCTCCCGGTTCGGGCCGTTCGCGCGGCGGCTGGAACGGGGCATCGCTTTCAGTGAGCAGCGCGGAAGCCGGCAGCTGTCGTACACATTCCTGTGACTTTTTATTACCGTTAAGCAGGCCGGTACCGAAAGAGAAGAGCGCGCGCGGGCAGCGCTTGAGCAGGCTGATAGCTTCGTTGGGCGGCCCGGTCCAGCCATGAAAAATCAGACCGGGCAGCTGAGCCATTGCGTTGATGTATTCGAATATCAGGTCGGTAGCCTTGCGCAGATGCAGAACCATCGGCAGATTATGGCGCAAGGCCAGATTAACCTGATACTCGAAGATGGTGCGCTGCAGCCGCTCATTTTGAGGCGTGCGCGTGCGCAGGGGAGTGTCGCCGAAGAAATCGAAGCCGCATTCACCGATAGCCGAAATACTGCCGGCGGCGGCGGCATCAGCCAGTGCTTCGGCCTCGTCAAAAACCGGTAGCTGGGGATGCAGGCCGAGAGACAGGAATATTTTGATGCTACTCGGCAGCTTGGCACACAAGGCCCGGCTGGTATCCAGGGTCTTTTGTGAGTGGCTGCTGGCCAGACAGCTGCTGCCCGGTACAAAGCAGGAGGACAGATCGGCCACCTGCTGACTCAGCTGGTCAATATGCAGATGAGCGTCCACCAGCAGTAGAGCTGCTTCAGTTTTTATCAAGGCTCTCTTCGATGAAGAAGCGGAATATCGAGGTGCCGGCAATGATGCGGTCGCCATAGGCCAGTTTTTGCGGCTTGCTGACGTTTTTACCGTTCAGCCAGGTGCCGTTTCTGGATTCGCAGTCGCGCAGGAAATAGCCTTCAGCCGAATAGGTAATAACAAAATGCTGCTTGCTCATTTTGGCATCGCTGATTGCCAGACTGTTTCCGTCGGGCTGACGGCCTATGCTATTGTCGCCGCGTACGGGCACCAGGCTGGCGCCGAACTGTTTGCCGGACATTACGATGAGTACGGCCTTGTCTTTAAGCCAGGCGATGGCGGTTTTTTTCGGGATGCTCCCGTCCAGTGTCTTTTCCATGGTCACTGGAATTTAGCACAGCCGGCCGCAGATAACAAGAGTGCTGTCGGCAATAAGCCGCCAGCGTTCTTTATTGGCGTTTGCTGTCGGTCCTGTAAGCGCATTGCCAGTCAACGGAGCGGATGCTACAATTACAGCGCCTGCTGACAGGGGCCAGTGTTTGCAGTAGGGTGTTTTTTTTACGGCGGGCCTGCCGGCAGCGGAAACCTGCCGGCAGAGGATGGTGCTCCGGCTGCGGCGGCTCGGCAGCGGAGCATCCGGCCGCGGCGGCCTGCCAGCAACGGGTCAACTTGGTCAAGTTTTTCTATTAGAGGAGCCTGGTGTGAATGCAGTTACCATAAAAGATCCGGAGTACAAAACGTATCTGGATACGCTGCCCTCAGATGGCATAAATATTTTTATGCTAGAGCAGGATTCCATCCGCGGTGCCCTGGTTTCCGGCACCCGCCTGCTTGCGGCCATGAGCCAGAATCACGGCCTTGGACTCTTGGAAACCCTGGTGCTCGGCCATGCTTATCTGGCCGCCGCCCTGCTTTCGGTTACCATAAAGGGCGAAGACCGGTTGGTTCTACGCGCCGAAGCGGACGGGCCGGCCAAAGGTTTCAGTGTGGAGTGTTCTGCCCAAAGCACAATACGCGGTCGGCTGTTTTGCCATGATTTTGAACTGCCGCAGCTGCCGGATGCCCTTGATACTGCCCCCTTGCTCGGGCAGGGTTTTTTGAGTCTGACCCGGCATCAGGCCGGCCGCACCGAGCCGGTGTATGGTACGGTGGCTCTGCGCTCCGGCCGGCTGGCGGAGGATCTGGCCTGGTATTTTCATGAGAGCGAGCAGCTGCCCACTTCTTTTACCCTGGGCATACAGTTTGACCAGGCCGGGCGGGTTGCCGGTGCCGGCGGTCTGTATTTGCAGGCCCTGCCGCAGGCTGATCCGGAAGCGCTAGACCGGGTAGAGCGCCTGGTGTACAGCATGCCGCAGCTGGGAAAATCGTTCAGCACCGGTCTGTCGCGCATGGACCTTATGCTGCGCATGTTTCCGTTTTTTGACCTGAACATGATGGCCGAGCGTGCCGTTGAATTTTACTGCCCCTGTGATAAAAAGCGGCTCGGCAGCTTTCTTTCGGCCCTGAGTGCCGAAGAAAAGGCCGATGTACTGGTTAACGGCCCTTTCCCGCTGGAAATCAGCTGCCAGAATTGCGGTTCGGTATACAGTTACGACCGCAGCGAACTGGAACTGCTCTGTCGCTGAGCACGTTTGGCAAGGCTTGAGTCGACGTTGTCCAGTTTCGCTGAGCAGCCGCTGCTTGCGTTTCCCTTGGCGCAGGGCGGTGCATGGGCTATACTGCAGATATCATGACTATACACGATTTTGATGTTTGGGCACGCGAAGTGCTCGGGATCGACAAATTCAATGCCGCCGACAGCTCTCTGAACGGGCTGCAGGTCGGGCAGGAAACAGCGCCGCTGCGCACTATAGCCTTTGCCGTCGACTGCGGCCTGGAAACCATCCAGCGCGCCAAAGCGCGTGGCGCTCAATTGCTGTTTGTGCATCACGGTCTTTTTTGGGGCCGTTCGGAGCGGCTGACCGGTTTTCTGTATAAGCGCATCGCCAGCCTGATTGACGCCCAGATGGGTCTGTATGCCTGCCACCTGCCGCTTGATGCCCATCCCGAGCTGGGCAACAACGCCGTAATCGCCCGCATACTTGGACTTAACTCGATCGAGCCCTTTGGCCAGTATCACGGAGCCTTCATCGGCTGTAAGGGTCTTCTGCCCGAAGCCCTGAGTCTGGAAGCTGTAAGCCGGCTTTTGCTGCCAGACGGAAACGCTCCTCTGTCCATGCTGCCCTTCGGTCCGAAACTGATACGCAGTGTTGGCATTATCTCCGGCGGTGCGGCCTCTGATGTACTGCAGGCGGTAGATCAGGGACTGGATCTGTATATCACCGGCGAATCAGGCCATGAGATTTATCATCCGGTTCTGGAGTCCGGCATTAATATGCTGGCCTTCGGGCACTACAGCAGCGAGGTGCATGGCGTACAGGCCGTTGCCGAACGAGCCTGCCGCGATCTTGGTCTGGAAACCTTTTTTGTGGATGTGCCGACCGGTCTTTAAACTGTGTGCACTCCAGCAATCCAGCAGACCGGCAAACTAATAAGCTGGCAAACCAGCAGGCCGGTAAGCTGGCCACCCCGCCACACAAAACAGGAGCATGAAAGTGGACAACCTGGATAAAAAACCGCAGCCGCCCGTGTTGGCAGTGCTCCGGCGCATTGGCGCAGTCGGACTGTTGGTGCTGGTCAGCGGCCTCGTGTGTTCCGGTCTGTTTGCCGTTCTGGTGCTGCTGTGGGGTTTGCTGATGGCGCCCTGGGTGCAGCTGCAGGCCGCCGGGCCGGTGCTGCTGCTGCTTTTTGCGGCAGCAGCAGCTCTGACGCTGTGGCTGTGGTCGATCTTCAGTCGGCGATGGCGGTCTCGAGACTCAGTTCGGCCATAGCCCGGAAGGTTTTTTCGCGTTCGTCCGAATCGGTGGATTCACCACTTACCATGCTGTCGCTGACAGTCAGAATGGCCAGCGCGTGGGCCTGGAATTTGGCAGCCAGGGTGTACAACTCGGCCGCTTCCATCTCGATGCCCAGAACCCCGAATTTGGCCCACAGTTTCCAGGCTTCAGGATCCTCACTGTAAAAAGAGTCGCTGGAGATGATGGTTCCGGCGCGCAGCTTAAGTCCGCGCTCCCGGCCGATGCGCCAGGCCTTTTCCAGCAGCCCGAAGTCGGCGGCCGGCGCGAAGTCCATGCCGGCGAAGCGGATACGGTTGACATTGGAGTTGGTGCTGGCGGCGGTGGCCAGGATAACATCGCGGACTTTCACATCCGCCTGAAGCGAGCCGCAGGTACCAACCCGGATCAGGGTTTTTACCTGGTACTCCCGCAATAGTTCATTAACGTAAATAGAGTGGGAAGGCATGCCCATACCGGTTCCCATGACCGAAACCCGCCGGCCCTTGTAGGTGCCGGTATATCCGAACATGTTGCGCACCCGGTTAAACTGTTCGGGCTTGTCCAGGTAATTTTCGGCTATAAATTTGGCGCGCAGGGGGTCGCCGGGCAACAGAATGGTGTCGGCTATGGCACCCGCTGGTGCTTCGATATGTATGCTCATGTTAACTCCTTCAATACCACGTTTATACAGTAATGGCCAGGCCGATTAAATGCAAGACCGGCCGCACTCGGTTGACTCGCCCGTGTATGCTAGTTTTGGTTGTTGAACAGGGTGTTCATGAAGCTGCGGTCGCCCAAGGCTCCGGCCAGCTGTCCGAGGGCGGCAAGATGTATCTGCGGTGACGCGCCCGAAGGTGAACACAGGATTACCACCACCATAACCGGCTGCTGCAGTGCCGCCAGCTTCCAGCCGCTGTGGCTGCTGCCGATGGCGACAGTCGGTTCGCTGATGGTTTCGACATGGGCGTGCAGCAGCAGTATTCCCGGTTCCAGCTCGATGGGGGCCACCCGCGCGCTGTCGAAAAAATCCCCGGCCAGTTTGCGGGCAATAACCCGATTGCCCGGGAACATGGTCTGCATCAGACTGTGTATGGCATCTACCAGTGCCGCCTCCGGCATTGCGGGAAGGATGCGGCTGTGCTTCTGGGCCATTACAATCAGTTCAGGCAGATTCTGCGCAGCGGCCAGCCCGTTCTGAGGATCTTCCGAAGCGTTTTGTTCGGAATCCGGTGCATTGTCTGCAGTATTCTTTGCGGCCTGTGCGCCGGCAGCCGGATAGATAACGACCAGTCCGCTGTCCGGACGGTGTTTGGCCAGCGCCAGCGGCAGCTGCTGCAGGCGGGGGTCCCTGTCGCGGTCGTAGGGCCGGTGGCTGAGCACTACAATACTGCTGTGTTCATCCTGATGCTCGCGCAGCTCGGCTTCCATTTCGCGCCAGCCTTCCAGTTCCAGCACACTGTCGAAGTGCAGGCCGGCCCGAGCGGCCGCGTCTGCTGAAAAACGGTCGTCCCGGAGTGTCAGTAAGTGCAGCTGCGGCCGGCCGGCCCAGAGTGCCAGCCCGGCTATACTGTCGGTGATATGCTGGCTGAAGGCAAGCTCCTGCAGGCTGCCTGGAATAAAGACGAACATGCGC
>JAHIWF010000344.1 GCA_018815555.1 Spirochaetota bacterium
CGCCAGATTACCATGACTCCGAGTATCCGCTCACGGGCCAAGAGCGGAATGCCCATGAGTTTTTCTCCCTCTTCCTCATCTGCAGTGCCTTCTATGTGCACAGCGCGCGGGTCCTTGTTGGTGTTGTTGATAATTTCACTTTTACCGGACAGCGCGATGGAGCCGATGATGCCGGAGCCAGGCTTTATTTTTCGGGATGCGATTATCGATGCTTCGCGGCCGGCTGCTGAAACTACAGCCAACAGCTGCTTCTGTTCATCCAATAGATATACCGCGGTTGTGTCAAAGGTAAGCAGTCGGTTGGCTTTGTTAGTAATAGCGTTCAGTACCGTATCCAGATCCAGACTGGAGGAAAGATCATGGCTTACTTCCAGCAGTACCCTGGTTTTCTCGGCCTGCCGCCGGCTTTCCAGATTGACCCCGGCATGCCAGGTTGCCAGTGCGGCCTGTTCAGCAAACAATAGTACCGGCGTAAGCATGTTATCGGAAAAAAAGTCCGGCTGCTGTGATTCCAGACACAGGATTCCGATAGAACAGTCGCCGGTACGCAAGGGTACGCCCAGCCACGATTTAATAGAAATCAGTTCGGAATCTGGCCGGTCTGGTTTCCAGTCCGGATTGCTGTGTACACCATTTACAATCAGCGGACTGCTGCCCTTAAGGCAGCGGTTCATAAGTTTAAAATCGGCGAGCGGATAATGGTTTCCCAGCCTGGATTCGCCGTCGCTTAAGCCGGTACTGGCTTTATAAATAAGATTATCGCCTTCTGTTAGCAGGATGCTGGCTGAATCGAAACAGAATAGAGTAGCAAGGCTTTCCAAAATTTCATGTAGAATGGCATCCAGATCTTTGCCGGCAGAGAGTGATTGCCACATTCGCGTGAGGGCATTTGAGTAATGTTCGATTGTTAGATCAATCATGGAATATTCTGTGCTCATATTGGATAGTTTAGAGCTTTACCCGCTTATTTGCAAATTAATTTTAATAAGTGGCTAGCCCTGGTGAATAAAAAAACCGGCCGCAAATACGGCCGGTTTTTATCATTACTGGTGCTTTGCCCGAAGTCAGGCGTTTTTTGACCGGAAATCATTCATGAACTGAATGGTGGTCTCGACGTCTTTCAGGCTTACTGCATTGTAGGCGGAAAGGCGGATACCGCCCATCGAACGATAGCCTTTAACCTGTACGATGCCGGCGGCCTTGGCGTCCTTAATGAACTTGTCGTCCAGTTCTGCCGAAGGCAGCTTAAAGTCGATGTTCATCCAGGAGCGGGAATCCTTGTTGGCCAGACCGGTGTAGTAACCGGCAGAACCGTCGACCGCAGCGTAGAGCGCCTGCTGCTTGGCCTCGTTGATCTTGCCCATTGCTGCCAGTCCGCCGTTTTTCTTCAGCCATTTCATTGTAAGGTTAAGAATGTAGATGGAGAAGCAGGGTGGGGTGTTGTGCATCGAGAACTTGTCTTTGAACACCTTGTAACTCATCATGGTGGGCAGGTCTTCATTGGCCTTTGCCAGGAACTCGTCCTTGATGGCCACCACCGTTACACCGGAGGGACCAAGGTTTTTCTGGGCACCGGCATAAATCATGCTGAACTTGGAGAAATCTACCGGGCGGCTGAAAATGTCCGAACTCATGTCGCACACCAAAGGCTTGCCTTTGCTGTCGGGAATGTAGTGCCACTGGGTGCCTTCTACGGTGTTGTTGCTGGTGTAGTGCACATATTCGGCAGCCGGGTTCAGGTTCAGGTCGGACTGCTTGGGGATGGCCACAAAGCGCTCGCCTTCCAGCTCCATGTTGGCCGGCAGGGTAATCTTACCGTAGCGTTTGGCTTCCTTGATGGCCGCTTTCGACCAGTTGCCGGTGGCAACATAGTCGGCCTGCTTGTCTTTGCCGTTGCCCAGGAAGTTCCAGGGCAGCATCATGAACTGGGTGCTGGCGCCGCCGGTGCAGAACAGCACGTTCCAGTCTTTGCCCATACCAGCCAGCTCGCGGAACAGGTCCATGGTTTCCATGTGCAGGGCGTCGTATTCTTTACCGCGGTGCGAAACTTCCATAACCGAACAGCCAGTGTTGTTCCAGTCCAGCATCTCGTCGCGGGCCTGCTCCAGTACTTCGAGCGGAATACCGGCGGGGCCGGCGCTGTAGTTGATTACACGTTTCATTACTTAACTCCCTTGCTGTAGTTTTCTACCCGCTCGACGATGCAATCGCCCAGGCGGATCAGGTTTTCGGCGGTGGAAGCGCCAAGGTGCGGGGCAAAGACAGTGTGTGGAGCGGAAAGCAGTGGTGAGCCTTCTGGCGGTTCTTTGTAGAAAACGTCCGCCGCATATCCGGCCAGCTTGCCTTCTTTCAGGGCGGCGGCTACATCTTCCTCGATGATCACCTGTCCGCGGCAGGTATTTACAATGCGCATACCGGGCTTCATCTTGGCGATGGCCGCGCTGTTGATCATGCCGCGGGTTTCATCAGTGAGCGGGGTGTGCAGCGAAATGTAATCGGCCTGGGCGTACACCTGTTCAAGACTCATCATCTCGGCGGCATCACTCTTCTGTACGTATTTATCGTAAGCGATAACGCGCATGCCGAAGGCTTTGGCGCGGACGGCAACCTCGCGGGCGATACGGCCGATGCCGACCAGACCCAGGGTTTTACCCAGCAGCTCGGTGCGCTCCAGTTCCTTCTTAAGCCACTTGCCCTGTTTCATCGATGCGTCGGCTTCGGCAATATTGGCCGGTAGTGCTATCATCATGGCAAAAGCCAGCTCGGCCACGGCCACGCTGGATGCTTCCGGAGTGTTGGTTACGGTTATGCCTTTGGATTCGGCATAGGGAACATCGATGGTATCCACACCGACACCACCACGGATAACAAACTTCAGCTTGGGGGCAGCATCAATA
>JAHIWF010000345.1 GCA_018815555.1 Spirochaetota bacterium
GGCGATCTACTGCGTTGAAAAGGCCATCGTGAGACTTGCTGTACAAAAGTACAGCGGCGTCTCCCGATGGCCTTTTCGCCTTGTAGCTCATCCCGCTATGAAGCCCCGCTTGGTACGGGTAAGAGCGGGCGATCTACTGCGCTAGAAAAGCTCCCGTGAGGTTTGCTGTGCAAAAGCACAGCTGCGCCTCCCGATGGCTTTTCTGCCTTGTAGCTCATCCCGCTATGAGTCCCCGACTGGGAGCGGGAAAGAGCGGGTAGGAGCGGGTAGGAGCGGGCGATCTACTGCGTTAAAAGGGCCATCGTGAGCCCATACCTCCGGCGTGCATTCTTATAACGCCCTGGCTGCACCTAGCTATAAGGCTACCGTGCGGGTGGCGCTCCTAAACGAGGACTGCCCCTAGGCAGCCCTCGTTTCGGAGTGACAGGCCCCGCGACCGCACCTTTATAAAAAAAAGGCCAATCGCCGGTTTCTTCAGGTTTTACCCATATCGGCTACAGTCAAACCTGCCTTGTGGCTATATTCACAGGCACTGATAAACAGCATTCACTGTGCTCCCCCTATAACGCCTTGTAGCCCGACATGGATGCCGCTGGCTTGCCGGCCGACAAAGCCCATGATAGCATTCGCCCCCTGTCTGCCGGCAATTACCGACTTTTTATCGAGTCAAGACAACCTTGGTCAACTTGTATTGCTTTTAATGGCAAAATTCGCATACAATACAGGCTACTTAAGCCCGGCTTTCAGCGAGCCGCGGCGTTTTATCAAGGAGTGTGTATGAATCAGGAACAGACTGTCCCCGAGGGGCAGAATCAGGAAGCAGACGAGCTTCGCAACTTGAGTGAACAGCAGCGCGTGCGCCGCGAGAAACTCGCCAAACTGCAGTCAGAGGGCCGTGATCCTTTTGCAGTACTTACCTGGAATCAGACTCACCACTCCAAACAGATTAAAGACGCTTTCGCTGAGCATGAAAATAAAGATGTTTCGGTTGCCGGTCGCATTATGAGTTTTCGCGATATCGGCAAGGCCGGTTTTATCGACCTGCAGGACCGCGATGGCCGGATTCAGGTGTATCTGAATGCCGAGGGGCTGGGTGCTGAAATTTATGCGGATATCAAGACCTGGGACGTTGGCGATATTGTCGGTGTGGAAGGCTATGTTTTCAAAACCAAGCGCGGCGAGATCTCGGTGCATGCCAACCGCATGGTGCTGCTGACCAAGTCGCTGGAGCCGCTGCCGGAAAAATTCCACGGTCTGCGCGACCCGGAAATTCGTTACCGCCGCCGCTATCTGGATCTGATCATGAATACCCAGGTGATGGATACCTTCAAAAAGCGTACGCAGATCATCAAGTGCATCCGCGACTATCTGGACGAGCGTGAATATATCGAGGTTGACACGCCCATTCTGTCCACCATTGCCTCCGGTGCGGCGGCCCGTCCTTTTGTTACCAAGAGCAACGCGCTTAATCTGCAGCTGTATCTGCGTATCGCCACCGAGCTGTACCTGAAGCGTTGTATTGTCGGCGGCATGGAGCGGGTCTACGACATGGGCAAGAATTTCCGCAACGAGGGCATCGACATTCGCCACAATCCGGAATTTACCATGATCGAGTTGTATCAGGCCTATGCCGACTACAACGACATGATGGAACTGCTGGAGAACCTGGTGGCCTATACCGCCCTGAAGGTGTGCGGATCTACTACCGTTACATATCAAGGAACTGAGTTGAATCTGGCCCCGCCGTGGCGCCGGCTTACCATGATGGACGCGGTGAAGGAATACGGCAATATCGATTTCTCGGCTGTAAAGGATGATGCCGAGGCTCAGGTTCTGGCCAAGAAGCATGGTCTGGATCATGAGCTGAAAAAGAAGCTGAAGGACTGTACCAAGGGCGACATCCTGAATGCTGCTTTCGAGAAATTTGCCGAGGAACACCTGATTCAGCCGACTTTTATTTTGGATTATCCGGCGGATATTTCGCCGCTTACCAAGCAGAAGCCGGGTGACCCGACCATGACCGAGCGCTTTGAGGCCTTTATTTTTGCCCGTGAGATTGCCAATGCCTACAGCGAGCTGAATGATCCCATCGTGCAGCTGGACCGCTTTACGCAGCAGGCGCGCGAGCGCGAGCTGGGCGATGATGAAGCCTACATGCTGGACGAGGATTTTGTGGCCAGTCTGGAAGTGGGCATGCCGCCAACCGGCGGTATGGGTATCGGCATCGACCGTCTGATCATGTTCCTCACCGATGCCTACAGCATTCGTGATGTAATCCTGTTCCCGACCATGAAACCGCAGTCCTGAGTTTTTCATGAAGCTGGCCAGGCTGGACGTTCCGTATGGCGAGGTAATCTCCCTGTTGCAGAAGGCCGAGTTCTTCTCGCGCCTGCTGCCGGACGATCTGTACTGGCTGGCTTCCCGCTCTGGTGTGTATGCCTATCCGGCCGGGAAGGCGGTATTTGCTCCGGGCGAAGCTGCCGACCGCTTTTTTATTATCCGCCAGGGTAGTGTGCAGGTGCGGCGCGAGGCTGCCGACGGCTGCTACGAAAATATGGCCCAGTTTATCGACGGTGATGTGCTGGGCGATTTCGACTTTGCCCGCCAGGCCCGCCATGATGTGCATGCCCTGGCCGAGACTGCCTCCAGTCTGTTGGTGTTTCCGGATTTCGGCCAGACGGTAGATTCGCTGTCGGCTGACCGGCCGGATATCAGCGCACGTATTTTGCTGCGTGCTGTCTCCATGATTTCCTCCCGTGTTCGTTCCACCCAGGTGCTTATTTCCGAAAATGCTCCCTGGGTGCGTGAGCTGCGCCGGCAGATGTACACTGATGCCGCCACCGGGCTTTGGCAGCGCAGCTATCTGGACGAGGAGCTGCCGCGCAAGGTGCTGCGCTCGGCTCCGGTTGCCTTTATCTTCATTAAACCGGATCACTTTAAAGAACTCTGTGATACCTTCGGGCATCGGGCCGGCGATATAGCCATGGTGCGCATAGCCGAAATAATGTTGGCCGAGGCTAGTCATCTGTCCGGCTGGGCCATTCGCTTGCGCAGCAACGAAACCGGTCTGGTTGTGCCGCATTGCGATGAGGCCAAGGCGGTTAAGGTAGCCCGCGCGCTGGTACGCAGTTTTTCGGCCATCCACCTGGAAGATTCGTTGCCGGA
>JAHIWF010000346.1 GCA_018815555.1 Spirochaetota bacterium
ACAGCTCCCGGACAGCAGCCAACAGTCCCAGATACCAGCAAGCAATCCCGGACAGCAGCAAGCGGCAGACTGGGCAGTAGAAATGTCAGCGGCGCTAAGGAGCCTGGCATTTATATGAATCGTGCAAAAAACATATGCAAGCGCTTGCACTAAATTATTTTTTAGCATAGCCTCTGCACATGACAACACAGTTGCTGCATAAAAAGTTTGGCCCAGCCTCATTCTATCGTGCCGCGTTGGCAGTAGCGCTGCCGGTAATGGCCCAACAGCTTATACAAAGCCTTGTATCGCTGATAGACAACTTCATGGTGGCCGGCCTGGGTGACGCAAAAATGGCGTCGGTAAATGTGGCCAATCAGGTTAACTTCATATTTTTTGTGCTCATGTTTACGCTGTCCGGTGCCGGCGGTGTATATATGTCGCAATATAACGGCGCAAAGGACAAAGAAGGCATGCAGCAGGCCTTCCGCTTTAAGGCCATTACCACGTTGTTCATATCCACGCTGTTTTTGCTCTTGTGCCAGATTTTTCCAGAACACTTGATAGGCATAATGACCATAGGTAACAGCGCACGTGATGAATTGATAGCGGTCGGGGCAGTGTATATGCGTACTGTATCCTGGTTCTTTATTCCGATGGCACTGTCACAATCCATCGGTTCGGCCTTCCGCGAAATTGGTCGCCCTAAAGCACCGCTGGTCATTTCAGTATGCGCTACCCTGCTAAATACCTTCCTGAATTGGGTGCTGATCTACGGCAATCTGGGAGCACCGCGCCTGGAAGTGCTTGGCGCAGCATGGGCAACAAACATCGCCCGGGCCGCCGAGCTGATAGCTTTCATGGTCTATGTGCGCTATAAAAAACCGGCGTTCTATGTTTCTTTGTTTCGCCTGCTGGATGCCCGTTGGAAACTGTTTGGTGAAATACTGCGCAAATCCGGGCTGATGGTACTTTCGGAAGCAACCTGGGTGGTATCAGAAACTGTTCTGGCCGCCTTGTACAACGGCCGTGGCGGTGCCGAAATTGTCGCGGGAATGGGGGCCGGCTGGGCTATCGCCAATATCTTCTTTCTGATTTTTACCGGCATACATGTGTCCACTGGGGTTATCGTCGGCGGAGCGCTGGGCGGCGACCGGTTGGACGAGGCGCGCGACAAGGCCCGCTGGATGCAAAGCGGCTCCATTGTAGCTGGAGCCTTTCTGGGTTTACTGCAGATGGCCAGCCTGCTGCTGATACCCATAGTTTTTGCCAACCTTACCGCAGAAGCGCTCCTGGTAACCCGGGGACTATTGGTGGTTATATCTATATATTTGCCGCTCTGGAGCCTACTCAACGCCCAGTTCGCGGTTTCGCGTTCTGGCGGCGACATGATGATGGGCGTAGTGGTGGATGTTGGCGTTACTTACGTGGTGTTTATCCCGGGCGCTTTTGCGCTGGCCCTGCTTACGCCGATCGGCCCGGTGCTGCTCTTTGCCATACTAAAACTCAGCGACTTCCTCAAATTCGCCGTAGCCCGTTTTTGGCTGAAAAAGGAGCTCTGGGTGGTTAACCTGGCCAAACCGGTAGACCGGCAATCTGAGAGGCCGACAAACCAAAGAAGTGACCAGACGACTGCGCATTAATTATTCATCACTCGAGATACCGACCAGTATACCCCAGCGTGGCTCTAGGGCATAGGACGATACGTCCAGCCAGCCAGTATACAGGTTTATTTCTCCGAAAAGGCCTAGCTCTAACATAGCCAGGCGCGTACCGGCCCGTAGGCTAAGCCAGGAACTGAAGCCTTTACCCGTCGATGTCCCGCGCAACGCGTTAAAATCGGAGCGCTCAATGAACCCGGCAGACAGGAGCAGCTGGGCGAAAAAGCGCGGCTGTAGAAAAGCGGCCAGCCCGCCGGACGCATCTGGAAACAGCTCTTGCATGAACTCCAATCCGCCGCCGCCCTGCCACAGTCGTATCTCCACATCGTCGACGATACTATGATAGGCTCCGCCGTTACGCAGTTCAGCTATCCAGTTGAACTGCTCCGGCAAGCCCCCAGTAAAATGCAGGCGCATATAAAGCTGCTCGTGAAAATGATACTCCGGCCGAAAGCGGAATACATACAGTCCAAGCTCGGCTGACTGCCAGAGCTGCTGATCTGCCGGGGTTCCCTTGGCTGACGAGCCAGCTTCACCCACCCCGCCCCAACGGTAACCGATAATTCCATCAGCATATTCGTTATCCAGTTTATGGGTAAAAGCGTAGAACAAAGGTCCGGAAACCAGCGCTGACCGCAGCTGCCAGCCAGCAGCCTTGGCCAGGCTTATATCGCGGGTCGGTGAAGCTTCACTACCCGCCTGCCAGCGATACAGCAGAGCTGTGTCAAGCTGCTGCCTGCCCCGACCAGCAACCAAGCGCACCCCCAGGCCAGCATTCAGATTGGGCTGCCAGGTGGGAATAGCCACCGCCAGAGAAGACTCGGCACACAGTGCCAGCTGCCAGGCTCCCGCACCGAAGCCGGCCTGCAGACTGCCCTGAACCCCGGGATGCAGCCGCAATGGGTCATATACCAAGGCAGCCGGTACCGGACGAAAATTTCCGAACAGCTCATGAAAAGTTTTTTGCACGAAATTACCACCAAGATTCCCCTGCAGAGCCATGGTTGGGCCGCCGCTAAGATCCAGCTGGAAATACTGTTTTTGCAGCGTACCAGACAGCGACCACAGCAGCAGCAGGCGGTCGGTACGAGTGGCCGTATCCGGTTCAGTTCCGCGCCAGGTGTACACGTCCCAATAGGCGGCAAGAATCTGGCCGGGCTGATTGTAGCCGAAGGCAAAGCCATAGGTATGCAGATCATCATTTTCCACCGGCAGCCCTTGGGTAAAACTGTCGTTGGAGTTGGCAAACCACCAACCCGGGTCGGTCCAGCGTATGGCAATATCCTGGCCATAGAAGACTGCCGGCACTAAAAACAGCAGACCAAGCCAGACTTGCCGCCGGCCGCGGCTACACAGTCGACAGTTATTCAGCCGCGGCCGCCCATTGATAAGCAGCCGTACCCCGCCGATAAGCGCATACATTAAAAGGCAGTCAGCCATAGCCTAGCCCCGCAGTTCTTCCACCAGCTGGTCGATATCAGCCTCGGTGTTGAAAAAATTCGGGCTTATCCGGACGCGGCCGTCACGTAAGGCTACAATAACGTTTCTGTCCGCCAGCTGCTGCACCAGTGCCTTGTCGGCCCCGGCATTTCCGCTGGTACAGGTAACAATAGCCGATCGTTCGGCCTCAAAATCCATGGGCGTAACCACCTGCAAAGCGCTGCCGGCCAGCCGCGCCGCCAGATACGAAGTAAGCTCCATTACCCGCCGGTGGATATTCGGAATGCCCACAGCGGCCAGCAGATCCAGACCGGCCGTCCAGGCATGAAACAGTGGATAAGCGAAAGTACCGGTTTCGTAACGCCGGGCATCGTCATAGTACTCCAGCCGCCGGAAGTCGTTTACCGCCGCGAACATGCCCGGCAGCAGCGGCTCCACCAAGCCGCGGGCTTTGGCATTCAAATACAAAAAGCCGCAGCCGGGCTGGCCAAGCAGCCACTTGAAACCGGCCGCCGCCATAATATCAATGCCGTCGGCCGCCACATCCAGCGGACACACACCGGCCGCCTGGATGGCATCCACCAGAAACAAAGCCCCTTTAGCATGGGCCAGAGCGGACAGTCGCGGTAAATCAGCACGGAAACCACTGGTAAAGCGCACAGCGGCCGTAGCCACGATGCGGGTGCGATCGTCTATGGCAGCCGCCATTTTAGCCACCGGCACGCGCTCGTCGGCCTCCGGTTCCACCAGCCGCACCTCTACTCCCAGCGGCCGTAAAGCCAGCCAGGGAAAAGTATTGTTCCAGTGCTCGTCGGCCGGCAGCACCACATTGTCGCCGGGCCGCCAGGGAAAACCGCGGGCAACCAGGCCGATGCCCACACCGGTACTGGTAACCAGTGCGTAGTCTTCAGCCGCGCCGCCAAACAGCGCGGCGCAGCGCCGGCGTACTCCGTCACGGGGTGACTGTTTTTCCTGCGGCCGGGTCAGAGCCTGGTCAACATAGTCATCCAGAGCCTTTTTAACCAGCAGGTTCATGGGCGATTCGGCAGCATTGTTCAGATAGGTAAAGTTTTCGCAAACCGGAAACAAGCTACGTGCAGCGTCAATATCCATAAAAAAACTCCCGACAGAAACAGTATCTGCCGGGAGTATAACGCGTAAAAACGCAAATGTCAGGGTTTACAGGCCAGGCCGGAGTCAGAGTCCAGCCGCCGGCTATCAGGCCTGAGCCTTGTCACGCTTCTTCTTAACTTCTTCGGCCTTACGCGACACCCGGTTCCACACCGAAGCCATGCCCATGGCCTTGCGCACGGCGGTCAGGGTTTCACGGGCTTCCTGGCGCATACGCATGGTGCCGTCGTAGACAACCTCATCAACCAGCCCGTTCTGCGCCTCGATGGCGGCTCGGCGTTCACGGATCGGCTCGAGAAAATTGTTCAGAGCCAGGGCCAGTTTCTGCTTCACTTCCACATCACCCACCTTGCCGGCACGGTAGCGGGTCTTCAGATCTTCAATCTCGGCCTTGTTGGGATTAAAAGCGTCGTGATACTGGAACACCGGATTGCCCTCCACCGTACCGGGGATGTCGGCGCTCACCCGCTTGGGATCGGTGTACATCGACATAACCCGTTTCTCCACGGTCTTGGCGTCGTCGGACAGATAAATAGCGTTGTTCAGGCTCTTGGACATCTTGGCGTTGCCGTCCAT
>JAHIWF010000347.1 GCA_018815555.1 Spirochaetota bacterium
ATGAATTTTAGGATACAAATGTTTCTAAAAGCATATTCAAAAGATGATCCTCATTATTTGTACACAAGAAAAGAGTTGCTCAATATGGTAATTAGGAGGCTTATAGCCATATCTGATTGGACCAGAAAATATGCAGAAGAAGCAAAAAATCAAGTTTTGATCAAAAATGCATTGATGTATAAAAGGCATTCAAACTGGATAGCTAGCATCATATGACTACAAACAGAATGAAAGCTGAAAATATAATAACCACCTGCCAGGGCGATGTAATATTATATTTTAATTATCAATAAATCACACCTCCCCAAGCACCACAGTCTTCGTCTCCCACCCCGCAAACTCAAGAGACTCTATCCTGCATTCCTTTCTCCCCCTCCCCCGCATGTCGCTCTCCCAGGCACCAGATACCCGGAAAGCGGCCCTTAGAGCGCAGCTTCTTGCCTGCCCCGTCATTTCGCACAAACGAACGATAATATCGTTGCTATCCGGTGCCTTGGTAACGGTTACGATTTCTACTCCCGGATCGTCGCAGTACACAAAGCTGGAGTTGTTGGCAAGCGGCGCAAGCCCGGCACGACAGGGACGCAGCTCGGAATTAAGCTCCCAACCGTATTTGTGGGTTTCCGAATCCGATAGCGGCTTATTGCGGGCCAGGATGGCGTAACGGAAATGGTGGCTGCCCTGGTCGGCCTGGGGATCGGGGTACCAGGGCGAGCGCAGGAGGTTAAGGCTGATGATGCCGTCTTTTGCGCGGTGGCCGTATTTGCAGTCGTTTAAGAGCGAGAAGCCGGCCTGGTCGTCACCGATATCCACCCAACGGTGGGCACAGATCTCAAACTGGGCGCGTTCCTGGGCTGTGGCGCTGCCGGTGCTGCGCCGGTAGCTGCCGAACTGGATGTCGCAGCTTACTTCGGGCGACCAGTGAGCAGGCCTAAACTCCGTGCGCAGCATGCGGTGGCGTTCGTGCCACTCCACCCGGGTATCGAATATTACCAGCGGGCTACCGTAAGTTATTATTACTTCCTGCACTATCCGGCTCTTGCCATGGCGGTATTCCATCCTCCGGCGCAGTTCCGGGCCGTCGATACTGGTTTCGGTGCGGACTGCACGCAGCCGGGCCGCTGGTAGACGGTGGTACCAGGGAATAATATCCCAGGCATTGAAGAAGCGCCACGGATCCTGGTGCACCACCAGCCGGTTGCTGCCGGGCAGCAGGTACGACGCGGTACCGTCGATGGAACCAAAAAAACTCAGGCTGCCGTCGCGGGCGAAGCGCAGGCGGACCAGCTCGTTGCCGATTTCGTCATCCTTGTGCCAGACCGTAAAGGGACCCGCTGCGGGCCGGCCACGGGCGAAACCGTAGGCCGGCGCGTCAACTTGGCACCATGCAGCCCCGGCTCCTCCTGGATATTTCCGGTAGGCACTGCGCGCAAAGGCTGACGGATTATACCAGACCGGGGTCCGGCTTCCATCGGCAGCTGTGGTGACTGTGGCGTTGCAATCCACGCCCGCCGCGGCATCAGCGGCCCCGCCAACAGGTTGTCCGGCCCCGCCAGCCGGCTGCCCCGCACCAGCGGCCGAATGCCCACCAAGCCAGGTTAATGCCTGGTCAATAAGTATTTCCAGTTCCGCCATCATCGCTTCGTAGCGCGGCAGACACTCGGCGTAGACCCGGCCGATGCTGGACCCCGGCAGTATGTCGTGGAACTGGTACAGGAGCACTTCTTTCCAGATGCGGTCCAGCGCGGCCTGCGGCCAGGCCATCCCGGCGGTCAGGGCCGCGGCCAGCAGGGCTTCGGCTTCGTGCAGCCGGCCCTCAATCAGGCGATTGGCGCGCTTGATGCGGGCCTGGGTGGTATAAGTGCCCTGGTGCTTTTCCAGGTACAGTTCGCCCTTCCAGCGCGGCAGGCTGGTTGCATGCGCGGCCAGGCGGCGGAAAAATGCTTCGGCCGTGCCGGGCTGCAGTGTGGGAAAACCGGGCAATGCGCGTTGGCGCTGGACCATGGCCAGATGGGCTTCGCCCGGGCCGCCGCCGCCGTCACCGGCGCCGTACAGTACAAGTGCTTCGGCAGCCACCGCGCGCTCGGGGTGACGCTCCACCGCGCGCCGGTTGCACAGGGGCGTGGCCCCCGAGTTGTAGTCACCTTCCGGCGGCATGTGCACCAGCACCGCCGAGCCGTCCAGTGCTTCCCAGACAAAGCTGCGGTAGGGGAAGAGCGTGGTCTCGTTCCACGACAGCTTGATGGTCATGAAATTTTTGATGCCGCACTTGGCCAGGATCTGCGGCAGGTTGGCGTTGTAGCCGAACACGTCGGGCAGCCAGCAGGTTTCCATGGTTTTGCCGAACTCGCGCTCGAAAAAATCCATACCGTAGCAGAGCTGCCGCACCAGCGACTCGCCCGAGGGCAGGTTCATGTCCGGCTCTACCCACATGCCGCCCTGGGCTTCCAGACGGCCAGCGGCGACGGCCGTACACACCCGCTCATACAGTTCCGGGTTGTCTTCCTTCAGCCACTCGAACTGTTGCGGTTGGCTTGCGCCGTAGACATACCAGGGATAGCGTTCCATAAAGGCCAGGGCGTTGGAAAAGGTGCGCTGCGCCTTGCGCCTGGTTTCGCGTATGGGCCACAGCCAGGCAAGGTCGAGGTGACTATGGCCGACCGCCGTAAAGCTGGCGGCACTGCTGCTCGGCCAGGCTTCGGCGAACTGTTCGCCGGGCTGTCCGGCTTCCATAACGGATTTAAGTATCACGTGCGCGGCGGTAAGACGCTCCGGATCACCAGCGACGGCGGAGTGGCTGGAACCAAGCGCTGTCCAGGCCTGGTCGAGCGCCGCGCGGATCTGGCTGCGGCGCGGCCCGGCGTTACAGGCGGCGGCGGCAAAAACCAGCACCACAAAGTCCAGATAAAAAGCCTCAAAGTCGCGATTACGCCGGACCAGCCAGGCACCGCGGTAGCGCGAGCGGCCAAACGGCGGCAGCGAACCGCCATTGTAACCGGCGTCCACCAGACAACGCACCGCTCGCTGCCCCGTTCCGCTTGCCTGCCCGTCTGCGGAGTCACCCAGAATGCCCGCCACACGCACCAGCTTTTTGCCGGGAGCGGGCAAGAGCCTGTCCACCCAGCAGACTCGGTCGCTGATGCCGTGCACTACCGTGCCGTCGGGGCGGTACACCAGGCCCTCGCCACTAAAATCGAGCAACAATTCATAATCACCGCTGTCCGGCAGCTGCGCGCTTACCCTGAACCAGGCGCAGGAAAAAGCCTTGCCCCAGGACTGCCCGGGCTGGGCCGGCCGGAAGTCGATGCCGGCCACATCATTCCAGGCCACCGGCTCGTCGCTGGTGGCTATGTCAACGCTGCATGGCGCTATAAAATCCAACACCTGCCGCCTTAAGCGCAGAGCCCGCCGGAAGCGGACGGCTTCCTTCCAGGTAACAGAAACTTCCGCTTCAAGATCCATGTGGCCCCCCGGCGCTTTCTGTGGTCAACCCGGAGCCATTGGCTTTGGTACGGGCGTAGGGCATAAACACGGCGGCACCGAGCAGGCAGCTGGCGGCCGGTAATAGAGTAATCGCCATCCACAGGCCGCTGCGCATATTTTCGGTAATGGCTACACCTTTGCCGTAACCGACCAGGGCGACAGCGATGCCGAAAGCAAACGTAGCCAGAGCCCCCATAACCTTGGACACAAAAGTAAGCCCGGCAAAGGCGATGCCCTCGGTGCGCAGGCCGGTACGCTCCGCCAGCCAGTCGACCGACTCGGCCACCATGGCCGTCTGTCCGACGATGAAAATCCCAGAGGCAAAACCCAGCACAAAAAACAGCAGCACCACCGCCCACAAGTGAGTAAATCCTAACAGCCAGAGAACTACCGACACCAACGCTGACAAAACGTTGGAAGCCACCACCGCGTGATGCAGCGCCATACGCTTCAGAATGAGCGGAGCCACCAGCGTGGCTATGGCTATGCCGCCGATAATCCCGGCACCCAGCAGAGTAAAAATGTTGGCATCACCGAAAATGACTACCGCCACCACCGCTCCGCCAACCTGTATTATCGAGGAACCAAAACTGAGGATACTGCCGGCCAGCACACGCAAGAGCAGCCGGTTGGCCCCCACCCGCGCAATCAGCACCTTAACCGAGGGCAGCCCGGCGTCAACCTTTATCCGCTCGCGCACATTGGGGAAAATAAGGGCGAACAGGCCCATGCCGGAAACCGAGACGAGTATCGCCGCCCAGGTCCAGCCGGCCGCAGTCGAACCGGCTACTGTGGCCAGAGCCGTCGCCAGTGGCGGCGCGCCCAGGATTACCACCGCCAGTGCGAAGGTGCCGGCCATCCTGGCTCCGGCTATCAAGCCGGTGCGCTCCTGCGGGCCGGTGGTCATCGCGCCGGTCAGGCCCCAGTAGGGCACATCGCACATGGTGTAAAAAAGCCCCCATAGAATGTAGACGATGGCGAACCAGGCAATGCGTCCGGCTTCGCTGAAACCGGGCACGGCAAAGAGCAGCACCGTAAGCAGGGCAATCGGTGCCGGTGTAATAAGCAGCCAGGGCCGCAGCTTGCCCCAGCGGCTGCGCGCCCGGTCGACGATAATGCCCATCATCAAGTCGGTAAAGGCGTCGAACACCTTGGCCCCGGCAATGATGGCCGTCAGAACCGCCACACCGCCGGCGCTGAAGCCGACCCCCTCGTACAGGTACACCAGCATGAAGGTGGTCACAAAGGTAATGACCATATTTTGACCAAAGCCGCCAGCCACAAAAGCCGCGCGTTCGCGCCAGCCCAATCCGTCCTGTACCTGCATGCTTACTCCTGTGCAAACAGTATCAGGCTACTGTGGCGGTCTGTCAAATTGAAACGCTGCGCCTGGCCGACATCAGCCTGTGAGAAGCGTCCATGCTGGCAGCCGAAAGGCTGCTAAAGCTGGAATGGTTGCTGGTAAGCTGGCTGCTCCAATTGCTCAGATTTTGCATGGAGTATTGTGTGGAGCAGAAACCGTGGCCTAAGCAGATGAGCGGAAGCGTATTGCTGCATAAGCTCGGTTATTTCCGATGCAATTGACAGTTGATTTTTAAGGCGCTAGAATGCAGCCATGAAACGCATACTGGCTCTACTTATACTGACGGCCACTCTCACCAGCGCGCCAAAAACGGTTCAGGCTCTGGACGCACAACTGACGAACCATATAGAAGCTGCCATATCCAGTCATTTTATCGGGCTCAGCTATATTCCCAACGCCTTCAACCGCATCGAGGCGCAGTCCTTTCGTATAGATACGGAGATTGATACCTTTATTTTCAGACTCCGGATCGCCAAACAGACTGACGCCTACACGGAATCCGACTCTACCCCGATTGTACTGTACGACGACTATACCTTCATGGGAACCATCCTGTCCCTTGCTTTTTCCGATGGCCGACTTGCCTTTTCGGTGGTCGGCTCGTCCAATTACCGGACTGAGACACTCATCCAGTTCTACGGCTACAGGAAAGAGAGCTCGGACTACACGATGACTTTCCGGGAAGCCATCGTGTATGATATCAATGCGCCAAAGCAGGCTGACAATCAGGCATTGTATTTTCTTGGAACCGTACGACCGTTCACCGAACAAGACCTGCGCGGACTGAGCCTGGACGAACTTGCCTACCTCAGAAATGAATTTTTTGCCCGCAAAGGATATATATTCCAGACCGAAAAAATGCGGACCTATTTCGCCGCCAGGCCATGGTACAAGCCTACGACTGCCAATGTTAGCTTGCCATCGGTGGAGGCTGTTAACGTTGAATACATACGCTCCCTGGAAAAACGCATGGCTTTCGGGAGCAATTCCTCAGATATCGAAAAGATAAATAACCTGTATGCTGTCGCCCAGAGGCGCCAGCTTACTGAAAGCGACCTGAGAAACTTGTCCCCCTTCGAACTGCCCTACCTGCGCAATACCTTCTATGCCAAAAAAGGCCTTATTTTTTATCTCCTGCAGTATCGCGATTACTTCGAGCGGCAGTCTTGGTACAAGGGAACAGCCAATAATGTGGACGACCAGCTCTCGCCTCTGGACAAAGCCAATATCCGTTTTATACAAAGCCTTGAAAACTAGTAGCCTTACCGGTAGCGGCCTGCAGGCTGGCAGGGCTTTCGCGGCCACAGCCCTGCTGGTCGCGGCCACGCTGCTCTGGTGGCTGTTCCGGGCTTTTGAATCGGATGTAGCCGACGGTTTTGACGGTTATTATTATGTGATGCAGCTGGCACATCTGAACCGGACCGGGACGTTTCATTCACCGGACTTCAACCTCTTTTATCTGCCGCTGCTTGCCGCTAATTGGTTTTTGCCGCCATTGCAGGCCTACAAGACCGCGGTAGCCTTCTCAGGTCTTTTATACAGCGCCGGCTGGTTCAGAGTTTTCCGCACCCGCCTGGACCTGCCCGAATCCTTGGTCATGAGCCTCCTGGTACTGGTCCTGCCCCTCAGCACGTTTTTTGCCTTGCAGTTCCCCAAAAATCTGCTGGGACTGGCTGTTCTGCTGTTTCTTGTGGCAGCGCGCCTCTCCGGCAAGACCGTTGAAACCCTTGTGTGCCTGCCGCTGCTTTTTTTCTCGCACCGACTGGCTTTCGTGCTCGGCAGCGCCTTCCTGCTATGTGAATTTTTATTAACTAAAATTGACAAAAAAAAGACGGCACTGTATGGTGTGATGGCCGCAGCTGCCGCGCTCTGCGTTCTTGCCTTTCTGGTATTCGCGCACCATCTGTTTCCCGGCATTGTATCAATCCACGATCTGGTACGCATTGCGGAGAGCGGCACGGACCTTTTTTCGTATTGGGGCCCTGTGTCATTCTTGTCATATTGGGAGCTGTGGCGGCAACCGGCATGGCTGGCCGATTTCGCTTTGATGCACGCAGGTCTCGCCATTGCCGTGTATTCTCTGCTGGCGATCTCCCACAGGCCCCAAAAAGTGTTTGCTTTGCTGCCGCTAGCCCTCTTGCTGCCGATATGGTCTTTTTCTGCGGGCAGCCTGGGATATCGCCTCAGCCTCAACGGCTGGGCCCTGGCTTCCGGTCTGCTGTTTATGAGTGTTCCTTCCATGATTCCCGGCAAGCTGCGCACGCTGTTCTACGCAGACAACCCACTCAGCAGCAAACGCCTTCACCCGCTTGCCTACGCCTGCGTTTTGCTGCTGCTGACCGGCTTGGCCAGCCTATCCGGCTACGACCACCAGCGTTTCAACCCGCCTGTAGCGCTGTACAAAGAAATAGCCCTCAGGGCAGACCGGGCACTACAGGGGACACATACCGACCTGATCATAGCCCACCAAGGCATCAAGGAACAAATAATAACACTCACTGAAAGAGACGCGCTCAACTGGAAACCCGATACCCAGAGTCCGCACACCTGGCGAATCATGGCCAATGTGCCGGATTACGCCTTGTTGCGCTATCTTTCCCGTGAGGAAGCGTCTTCACTGCAGGCTTTAGCCGCCGGCTATTACCTCATCCAGGAAGCCGTATTCGACCGTTTTATCGAGCGGCTGCGCGCGGACAAGCAAGACTCGCTACTAAGGAGCATAGACACATGGCAAAACCCGCTTCGGCAAAAGCCTTCATTTTTATAGCCTATTTTGCTATTCTGCCCCTGGCTGCCGCTACGGCCCTACTCTTTCCGCAGCCTGCCGCTACCCGGCCTGAGACTGCGCAAGGAGGGGACTATCTGGAGGCCCTGCTTGCCTGCTATCCTAATATGTTTATCATGCAGGACACGAATACCATTATATGGAACGATGGCGACATACAATCCATAGACGACGGCGAGCTGAAGGACTTTGAAACAATGCTGATAAAGGCGGACATAGCAGACCAGTTTTCCATACCATATCCCGCCGGCGCGGCCGCCGCTCCGCCTGCGCGCAACCAGGATCCCGGGCGCATACGCAATACTGCTTTTTTCAAGAAACTATACGGGAACAACGCTGCCGACGTGCAGGCCTCGCTCAAACCGCTGCTATGGATGCCTGGTGTTTTCGACAGAACCATACTGTTCAACACGCGCTGCGGAGCTTGGGATAGCCTTAAAAAAGTTTCGGAAGAACTGGCAGCGCTCCCCGCCCGTTTTCATGTATACCTCGAAAACATCGGCGGAACCTACGCCTGGCGCCCCATCCAGGGAACCGACCGCCTAAGCCCCCACAGTTTCGGCATAGCCATAGACATAAACACCGCCTATAGCCACTACTGGCTCTGGGATGCGACATACCAGTACCAGAATAAAATACCCATGGAAATAGTTGAAATATTTGAAAAACACGGTTTCATCTGGGGCGGGAGATGGTACCATTACGATACGATGCACTTTGAATACAGGCCGGAGCTGCTATGGTAAGCAGACTTGCTGCGGGGCTGCTGCTGGCAGTGCTTTTTCCTTTACTTCTGGCCATCGCCCTCATCCTGCTTATCGAACAAGGACGCCCTATCCTTTTCGTGCAGGACCGCGCTGGATTCAAGCGCAAGCTTTTCCAGGTGTATAAATTCCGGACCATGGCAGGCAACAGAGCCACTCCGGTCGGCAAAATACTGCGCTCTTGCGGCCTTGATGAACTACCCCAGCTGTTCAATATCATGAACGGCAGCATGGCCTTTATCGGGCCTAGGCCACTGACTGAAAGTGACATAGAACGCCTCGGCTGGAGTGGCAAGGCTCATGACCTGCGCTGGCAGGTAAAACCCGGATTGACCGGTCTTTCTCAATTGTCTCCGGTCTGTAGTGCGGAGAACACCTGGAAGCTGGACGAAACATTTGTCCAGTCACAAAATGCCGCTTTGAGTCTGACCATTGCCGTACGGACTGTATTACTTCTCATACGGCGCAAAGGAGACCGCAGATGAAGCTGCTGATAAACGGGTTGGGGAACATCGGCACGACACTTGCCAACGTGCTTCTGCGCTACAGGAACGAACTCGGTTTCTCCACCCTGTACGGCCTGAAAAATATGCCCAAAGCATGGGAGGCCGTTCAATACGAGCTCTTGCAGGAGCAAGGGCTGACAATCATTACCAAAGAACAGCTGCCCGCTATCGCGCAAAGCGTCGACTATGTTTTTGATACTACGGCCAACGGCGGCGCGTGCGCGAATAAAGCCATGTATCAAACCTGGCCAGCCCTCAAAGGAGCGACGGCCCAGGGTTCGGAGGAACAATTCGGGAAGCCCTATATGGTCGGATGGCCGCGCGTACCGGAGCTGCCCGGCCAACTGAAGAACCGTACCGGCGCGGCCGTCGCGGAACCGGCCTTTACAACGGTCGTCTCCTGCAATACCCATGGCATACTGTCCCTGCTGGCCTATCTGTCCGGCGGCGATCCGGACTCGATACAGTCCGCTGATTTCGTCGTGGTGAGGCGCAGCGAGGACCTGGGCAACCATCAGCGTCATGTAGCGTCGAACGTCATCGCCAGGCATCGCGGACCGATGGGTACCCATCACGCCGAAGACGCCAACCGGGTTCTGGCTGCAGCAGGCCTCTCGCTGCGCGTCTCCTCATCGGATATAACAACGCCCGACCAGCTGATGCACAGCGTGCGCTTCAGTGTCAGCTTTAAAGATGGCCACGCACCCCAAAGCAGGGGAACCCCCTACGTAGCGGAAACATCCTGTTTTGACGCTAACCGTATCTTCGATATCGGCCGGCGTTACGGTTTTCAGGGTCGTCTGTACAACCATGCTGTCGTGGTGAGCAACAATCTCCTGCATATAGACAGCATGGTCCTGGGCTGGGCTTTTGTGCCGCAGGAAGGCAATACGATCATTTCTACAATAGCCTCAATGCTGGAAAATCTGAAACACCCGGACGCGACAAACATTGTCAACAAGATTAGAAACGACCTGACGTTTTCCGCTTTCTGAAGACTCTGGTACGATGTGCCGCGCGTACACGCTGTGCCCGACCATCCTGTACCTGCATGTATTTCTCTGTGCACACAGTATCAGGTTAGTGCGGCGTTTTGATAAATTTTACTTCATGGCTTGACCTTTCTATAAAGTGATCATATCATATAGTCATCAGGAGAAAATTATGACCAACAGCTATGGTGTGGCCGACTTCAAGGCCCATTGCCTGAAAATACTCGAAGAGGTGGCGACGCAGGGCCAGGCTGTGGAAGTCTGCAAGCGCGGCAAACCTCTGGTGCGGGTACTCCCGGCGGTAGTAGCCGAGCCCGCGCCAGCCTACGGTTTCCTGCAGGGCACAGCCTGCTATGCCGACGATCTGCTCTCGACCGGCGAAAGCTGGCAGGCCGACCATGAATGAGCTGTGGCTGCTTGACACCCACATCTGGATACGGGTACTCAATGGCGACGCTGCCCTGAACCGGCCGGCCTTCCTGGCCAGCCTGGCCAAGCATAGCGCCGGCAATACGCTGCGCCTGGCCGACATCAGCCTGTGGGAGGCAGCCATGCTGACGGCCAAAGGGCGGTTAAAACTGGACTGGCCGCTGGTCCGCTGGCTGGAAAAAGCGGCCGGCATACCCGGCTTGGCGGTGGTGCCAATTACTCCCTGTATCGCCGCCGACAGCGCCACCCTGCCCGGCAGTTTCCATGGCGACCCGGCCGACCGGCTGATTGTAGCCACGGCGCGGTCGATCAATGCCTGCCTGATTACACTGGATGCCGCCATCCTGGACTACGCGGCCGAGGGCTGGCTGAAGGCGGAGAGTCCTTTGGCGATGCTTGCGGAGTCGCATAAAAAGTAAAGACCAGAACTCGCCGCCGCTAGCACCAAGGAGCTTTCCGCGAACTGGTTATCTCAGCATATCAGGAACGCTGCGCCATTTGCCGGCTGAACCACCTGGAATTACTCGATGCCGCACATATCATTCCCGACAGTGATGCTCGGGGAAGTCCTGTTATAACCAACGGCCTGTCGCTCTGTAAAATTCATCATGCCGCGTATGACCAACATATCATCGGCATCGATCCGGACTGCCAGGTGCATGTGTGCTAGGATATACAACTTGAAAGAGATGGACCAATGCTTAGGCATGGAATTCAGGAACTGGATGGCAACCATCTGATTCTGCCACGCCGCCCGGCCGACCGTCCGGACCCGGACCGGCATAATGAGCGCTACAACATTTTCGGTCAGTTTCATAAATAAGGATCAAAAATTAGCAGTTAATTACCACAGGTAAAGGCAAGTGTGGTAGGTTACTTCAAGCTTCATGTGCCCACTTCGGCGAAGCCCATCAAACCATAGGCATCTATCATGCCAGCCGGTCCCGGACAAGGCGCAGCACTTCAATCCAGTCCTCTGCAGGCAATGTACCGATCCACTCCGCTTCCTTAATTTCGATAGTGGCGATTTTGGCAGTCCGGACTACCGAAGGTGACGGTAAACCGGCCTGGCTCAGTTTGCTTACCGGCACATCGTCCGGCCAGGCTCGATTGGCCATGCTGGTTATCATTAATACCCAAAGCAAGCCATGTTGTTCAGCAAGTGATCCAGATGAAACAACCAAAGCCGGTCGGTATTCACGTACTGGTCTATCCGTATAGGGGAAAGGAACCTTAATTACAGCACCGGCTTCAAAGCTTTGCATACGCAGCTCTGTCAGCTTCGCTGTCCCATTCACTGAAGGCGCTAAACGGATCATCGGCTACGGTTTTATCGACCCTGCGCAAGATAATCTTGTCTCCATGCAGTTCATAAGCCAACTCATCGCCGGGCCGCAGATGCAAGGCCAGGCGGACCGGTTGCGGGATGGTAGTCTGAGCCTTCCTGGTAAGCTTGCTGGTTATCATTGAACACCTCCTGCAACTACTATCATATTCCTTATCGTAAGGAATTTCCTTACTCTCGTCAAGAATGAAAGAACAGACCTCACTGATGCTCACCACAAGTGAACGGTTGCGCCCGCGTGATGCAGGCTCGCCAGCGTGATGCAGGCTCGCCAGCGTGATGCAGGCTCGCCAGCGTGATGCGGGCTCGCCCGCGTGATGCGGGCTCGCCCGCGTGAGCGGGCGGCGCGGAAAGCCCGCAGGGGCGGCGGGCCGCCCCGAGGACTTGCAGCAGAGCACGCGACCCCGGCCGGGCACGGACGGGGGCACGCCCTTCGGCTAGCGCTTTACTCATTGGAACCAGCAATCCGATCCAGGAAGGAATCCGGCGAATCTATACATCGCCGACGTCAGACCGGCCAAGAGCTGTCCGAAACTACTGCGATGAAACGCAGCTGATAGGTGGATGCTGTTATATTAATATTTGGCTAATTCAGCTCTTCACGTGCCGGGCGCTGGTTTTTGCCGGCATTGTAATATAAAATACTATCCGGCGGTGAGGCCTGTAACCGGGCAATACACAAGCAGCAAGGCAAAGACGAGGAGCAGGGCAAGGTGGACACGGAAATTTATTATTTTTCAGGTACCGGAAATTCGCTTTTTGTCGCCAGGGAACTTCAGAAAAGGATTCCCGATTCAAAGCTTGTTCCAATAGTCAACCTTCTGGACAAACCCCGGATTAAAGCGGAGGGAAAAGCAATTGGAATTGTATTCCCCTGCTATGCGCTGACGCTTCCGGTAGCGGTGAAGCGTTTCGTCAAGAAACTGGATGTACAATCAGCGGACTACATTTTTACGGCGGTAACCAGACTGGGCACGGTTTTCAGGGGCCTCAAAACGCTCGACAGGCTGCTGGCCCAAAAGAAGAAAAAACTGGACGCCCACTTCGTGGTCAATATGTGCAACAACGAGGGGCCGCGCAGCGAAATAGCGTATGAAGTTCCAACGAAGGCCAGAATACAGCAGGTTGAATCCGCTGTTATCGCATACCTTGACAATATCAGCCCCATCATCCGGAAGAGGGAAGCCTTCAGGGGAAAGGATGACAGCTACACGATCAGTTGCTCTCCAAATCCGGTAAAGAACCTGCTTATAGAAAAGCTTGTGGTTTTCGGCATGAATCTTTCCGAGTATGTCGGCGGTGTTAACTATTTTTATCATGACGAAAAGTGCAACGGCTGCGGAATCTGCGAGAAGGTGTGTTTGTCGGGAAAGATCAGGGTTGCCGGCAGGCAGGCCGTCTGGCAGAAAAACACCTTTTGCTACATGTGCTACGCCTGCCTGAATTTCTGCCCGCAGCAGTCGGTCCAGGTAGGCAGTATACCCGGAGTAGCATCGCACACCGCCGAAAATGGGCGTTATCCCCACCCCTATGCCACCGTCAAGGATATCGCCTCGCAAAAATCCGGATCATAGCAACTTTTATGTTCAGCAGAATTCTGTGCGTTTGCTTGATATTGTGCACTCTGGCCGCGGTAAGGGGTCCGGCAGATGAGGGAAAAGAAATGTTCAGCCAGGTAATCATCAGTTCGCATCCACAGGGTTGGGGTAATGCCCACAAGACGCTGTACCCGGATCTCCGGGTGTTCGGCGGGCACCTTTCCGGAGTTCCGGAAGCGCCGCTGGTACATCAGAGCGAGGCCATCCTGGACGATGAGGCGGGGCATGAGGCATTTGCGCTGATTCAGGATATCCTGCTTATACAAAATGACGAGCAGCGATCCCAGGTGCTGCCCGAGCAAAAGCTTAATGGCTACAAATTGCTGGATATTTATATCACGGAAGAGCAATACTAGCGATTTATTGCCCCGGATTCCGGGCCTTTTACGGACTCCAGAGTGCAGCGGCTCTGGGAATTGATCGTCGCGTCGCCGGCTGGGGCCTGGTGATACCATAAAACGGGCGCTCTAGCTTTCAGGCAGGTAGGTGATTGTATCCATTCAGAAAGAAGCGCCGGAGCAGACAAGCCCAGCGCACTCCACGCTGTATTTATAGGATCGGGTGAAGGCTACCGAACTTTCCTATAGCGGCTCAAGAACACCTCAATAAGCTCGTCCAAAATCTGATCAACACCTTGGAGGCTAGCTCCATCTGATAACATCGCAGACCAGGTAATGCAACCCTCGACAAGGCCATAGAATACCCTGGCGGCAAGTTGGGAGGATAGAAAGTCTAATTGCCCGTGTTTTTTTGCAGCCTCCAACCACTGGATCAGGCTCTGATACGGAGAGTACTGACCATGGATATGTTCACCAAATTCCAGATCCATCAGGAAAATCGAGGTAATCAGCCGGGATAGCCCTCTCCGTACCGGATCGTCAATCAGAAAAAGCTCGGCTGCGGCGAAGTCCCGCAACTGCTCCTCCAAAGAAATATCTTTTGAATATTCAATCGGTCGTTTGCGGTCACGATCAGCGATAAAATCGGCTACAATGGCCTGGAATAAATTAGCTTTGCTCTGAAAATGATTATAGATGGTTCGTTTTGAAACACCAGAGGTCTCAGCAATCTCATCCATGCTCGCAGACGCGAAGCCGTTCTTTATAAACACCTGGACAGCATGTTCCAGAATTATCTTTCGTTTTCCACTGGTATCTCTATTCTTTCGCTTTATAGCTATATCCGCCATACTTTCTCCTTGACTAATTACACTACACGGTGTAGTGTAATTAACACATGAAATTGCTATAGATAGTCTAGCAGATATTAAAGGTTTAGCGCAGAGAATTCAGTAAAAAGCTGACAGTTCTCAAGGAGGAGCAATAATGGACACAACACCAAAAATGGCCAGAACCGCAGGATTATTGTATGTTGTATATATAATAATGCACATATTTTCAGATCTGGCCGGTCGAGCAGGCATTATTGAATATGCTAATGCGGCGGCCACTGCACAAAATATACTGGAATCCGGCTGGCAGTTTCGTCTCGGTTTGGTTACCGATCTATCTGCGGCACTGTTGTTTCTATTGGCTGCCTGGGCTTTATACGTACTTTTGAAGCCTGTGAATAATACACTGGCTCTGCTATTCCTGCTGCTGAACCTTGGAGGTGTTGCGGTACAAAGCTTCAGCAATATTTTCCTGATTTCCAGCCACTTGCTGTTAAACAATCCGGATTTTGCACTGGCTATTCCTGCAAATCAACTCCATGCACAGGTACTGTTCTTTTTACACCTGCATAAAAACGGTTTTATGATAGCCCAGATTTTTTATGGCGCGTGGCTTTTCCCGCTTGGGTATACAGTTTATACATCAGGGTTTCTGCCCAGAGCCTTAGGAATCATAATTATGGTCCATTCAGCCTTCTGGTTAATGACCTTCCTTCAGTTCTTTCTGTTCCCGAGTTTTACCGCACTAACCTATGTGAGTTATCCTCTCGGGCTTATAGCGGAAGCCGGACTTGGCTTATGGCTCTTAATAATTGGGGCAAAGAAATCTTGATTACAGCTCTGGCTTCCAAGCTTTTCGTATAGAGCTCTGTCGGCTTCGCTATCCCATTTACCGACGGTGGCACATAGTTCTTCAGCTGCGGACGCAGGGACATACAAACCGGTTGCGGGATAGGTGCCTAAGCCTTCCTGGTAAGCTTGCTGGGTAGCATCGAATGCCTACTGCAACCACTATACTATTCCAGGCGTAAGGAATTTCCTTACTTCCGTCAAGAATAAAAGAGCAGCCAGCACCGGGCTCGCCCGCTTTTGCTGGCGTTCCCGTGTAAGCGAGCGCCCCCGCGTGATGCGTGCTCGCCCGCGTGATGCGTGCTCGCCCGCGTGAGCGGGCGGCGCGGAAAGCCCGCAGGGGCGGCCTGCCGCCCCGAGGACTTGCAGCAGAGCACGCGACCCCGCCCGGCACGGGTGGGGGCACGCCCTATACATAATACTTATTTATATTTGCC
>JAHIWF010000044.1 GCA_018815555.1 Spirochaetota bacterium
ACCGTGGTGCGCCCCAGAATGGTACAGGAGGCTTTGCGATCCCAGGCCAGGGCTTTTATGGCGGTTTCCAGGACAGGATCCAGTTCTTCGATTATTTTAACTTCACGATGGCTGGCCAGGAAATTGGCGACCAGGCTACTGTCAAAGGGATATACCGCGCCTAGCTTGAGCACATCCGGGAAAGCCGCTCCTTCGGGCAGGGCATCTCTAACATCCATTATCGAACCAAAGGGCAGGCCGGCGGTGATGAGGCCACGCTCGCAGTTGCCGTTGTCTACCAGCCGGTCCAGGCCCAGCTTTGGCAGACGTTGCTCCACTGCCTGCAGGCGTTCCAGCGCGCGCCGCTTCATCGGAAATACCGAAGCCGCTATGGGAATATAGTTGGCGGCGTCCGGATCGAAGCGTGGTGTATCATCGGGCCGGGCAGCCGCCCAACTGCCGAAGCGCACCAACTGCTTGTAATGGCAGACATGCGTAGTCAACCTGAGAATTACCGCGGTTTCCAGCTCACTGGCCAGTGCGGCGGCTTTTTTGAACATGTCGTAGGCTTCCTGGGCACTGGCCGGCTCGAAGAGCGGACAATACGAAAGCTGCGCATAGTGGCGGTTGTCCTGTTCGTTCTGGCTGGAGTTGGCTCCCGGATCGTCGCCCAGGATAATAACCATGCCGCCGGTAATTTTCATCAGCGGCAGCTGCACAAAACTGTCGGCGGCCACATTCAGGCCAACACTTTTAAAGAACACCACGGATAGCCGGCCGTTGATGGCTGCGCCAAAAGCCACTTCGGTGGCCACTTTTTCGTTCGTCGAAAATTCGAAGTAAAACGGCCGCTTTTCTGCCGGAATGGCGCGGATGGCCTCGGCGATTTCCGGTGTGGGCGAACCCGGATAGGAAGTGACCACCCGTACACCGGCTTCCATCATGGCCCGAACCAGAGCGGTGTTGCCGATTACCAGCTCGGAAAAAGCTTCGCTCTGCAAGAGCATGCTACCTGCGTCTTTCATATACCCTCCCCGCCGGCCTGCCGGTCGTGATCATCGATGTCTTCGGCATCCCAGGGGTAGCAGATCCATTTATCCTCCAGGTCGCGGCCGGCCAGGTACAGGGCCACCTCTGCGGGCATACTGCCTTTTTTATGTTTCAGCTTGTTGTGCAGTACGGCCACGGCGATGCTGGACGGCCGGTGCGACAAAAGCTCGCGTACGCAATATTCCAGCGTGGCACGTGAATCGTCAACCTCATCCACCAGGAGGATGCGCTGCCCCTGCAGAATGCGCTCGGCTTCTTCTATCCACTGCACCTTGCGCGGCATCTTGCTGGGCTTGTTGTTGGCGTCATAATAGGCCACGCCGACGGTGAGGATGGGCTTGTCGATGAAGGTGCGCAGAATTCGCGCCGGAATGTAGCCACCGGAACCAATGGCGACGATAACGTCGGCCTGGTAGCCGGATTGTCCTATCCTTTCGGCCAGCGAGCGCACGGTCCGATGGATGTCATTGTAGGTAAAACGGTACTTGTCCATGCAGCCAGCATAAGCCGGGTATGCGGAAAATTCAAGGAAAAACGCTGCCGCCAGCTATAAAAGACCAAGACGGAACAACATAGCCAGCGCTACGTAACCGGAATGCATATCCGGCACAGGGCACCGTCGGAATTATCCAGCTGCAGGGTACCATGCAGCTGCCGGACCAGCGCCATAACCAGTTTTAAGCCAAAATTGCCGAAGTCCGGTGAGCTTGGCAGCGCATCAGCCGTTATTTGAGCGAAACCGGGACCATCATCGCTGTATTCCAGCACCAGAGTATCGTCATGCAGTTCGGCCTTAATGGAGATAGTCCCTTTCCGTCGGCCGCGGAAGGCATATTTCACCGAATTAGTAAGCAACTCATTGGTGATAATGCCGATGTTTGACAAAATTACCGGCTTTAGGCTGATTTCCGGAATCTCAATGGCAGTTTTTACGGATACAATGCCGGTAAATCCTTCCAGTATTTCTTTTACCAGGCCTTCAAGGTAGGCCGACAAACGAATTTCGGTAAAATCCGGAGATACATACAATCGGTTATACAGCAGCAGCATGGCCTTAACGCTGCCGGCCGCCTCCGCCAGGCTGTTGCGGTCGTAGCCGGCCAGGGCCGACTCGGCGCGCAGATTGAGCAGGCTGTATACGGTATTCAGGTTATTGCGTACCCGGTGGTGGGTCTCCTTCAGCAGTAATTCTTTTTCATGCAGCAATTCCTTAATGCGGTCCTCCGCCAGCTTGCGCTCGCTAATATCGCGCATAAAAAAACTTGCCCCGATGATAGAACCTGCATCGTCACGGATCGGGTTATGGCTTACTTCCACATAAGCTCTGGTAAAACCGGCTGAACCGGAGTAGGCACATTCGGTAAACTGTTCGCCGCGCAAGCAGCGGTCAATATTGGGCTTTGATTTGGTAATATCTTCCGGAACTGTCTGATATTCGTAAAAACTGTGGCCATTCTGGATTTCCACACCGTACATAGCCTTCATGGCCTGGGCATGTGCCCGGTTAAAACTGATGTACCGATATTGGGTGTCCAGTGCGAATATCGACATGGTACTGCTCTCCAGAACAGCTTCGTATAATAATTTCTGGAACGAAAGGGACTGCTGCAGCTGCTTCTGGTCGCTGACATCATGCACCCATTCCATAAAGCGATCCGGCCGGCCTTTTTTGTTGGATAAGGGAATGACCCTGAGCTCCACCCAGTGACCGTCAAGCTCCATCTCGGTGCTTATAATTTCTTTGTTACTAAGTACTTCTTTCTGTTTACAATCCGGGCAGACACTAGTACGATGCCGGTAGACCTCATAACATTTTCTTCCCAGAAGGCTGTCACTGCAATCCACGCTCAGAACTTTAGCATTGCTGTACAGTATGTTCATCTGACTGTCATGAATGGAAATCAAGTCGGGAATGGCGTCGAACATGCGCTTGAACTGATTTTCCTGTTCACTCAGCTTGCTGGCTAATTGCCTGGCAGAATAGAGCCGCAGTGCCATGC
Source organism: Spirochaetota bacterium (assembly GCA_018815555.1). Classification (GTDB taxonomy): domain Bacteria; phylum Spirochaetota; class Spirochaetia; order Treponematales; family UBA12059; genus UBA12059. The sequence continues at coordinate 3,030 of JAHIWF010000044.1, forward strand.
GGATGGAAGCGTACAAAATAGAAGGCGCACTGCCCTTTACAAGATACCCATAGGAGGCGATAGCCTCGGTTTTTTCAACGAATTCCGGCTCGACGTGGCTGGAAAGAAACAGGATAGGCAGATCGTGTTCACGCAGGATCTGGCGGGCAGTATCCGCGCCGTCAATGCCCTCGCCTAGATCAATATCCATCAATATCAGCTGAATGCCGTCCGGCTGCTGCCGGCACAGCGTAAGGGCAGTCAGACCGTCTTTTGCATGAAATACCCTGTAGCCTTCCGCTTCGAGCTGCTTTTGCTGAATTTTAGCTACCAGTGGCTCATCTTCAACCAGCAGAATCGATATGCTTTTTGGTTCTGATTCGTCCATATAAATCCACCTGCTTTCCAGTATAGACTACCTGAGTCGCATAGTCAAAAAACCACCGGCCGGGACAAAAAGATAGTCGCGGAGACCGACACATTGCCGGACTGACAGAAGGGCAAACACTCCGCTATACTGGGTATATGGGGCAGACTAAAGTTTTCGAAAACACAGCTGAAAATATTGAATACGGCTTTATCGTACATGCCTGGATGCATGAGCAAAACCTGCGCCTGGCCGGAAGGCTGGAAAGCGGAGAGAGTTTTGCCGCGTTGATACACAAGCCTCGACAGGCCTGGTTTATCGCGGACAGCCAAAACCGGCGGGCACTTCCGACCCTTGATAATCCGGATTGCTGGGAAAACTTCCAGGGCCATCCAATGCAAAAGATTGACCACTGGCAGAGCGGAGCTCAAAGCAGCGGCCTTTCGGTGCTGGACGAATATCTTTTAAGCCGAAGCATCCGCGGTCCGGTACAGCTGCTTGGCCCTGGCCGTCCCGGCCGGCGGGTCGACAAGGTATTCGTCGATCCGGAGCTGCGGCCAGCCGCGGCCAGACCAGGCACCCAGCTGGTCTGGGCCGCCCTGGATATCGAAACCGACCGGCAGGAGCGGGTGCTGGCGGTCTCATTGGCACAACAAAACCGGCAGCAGGTTTGGTTTGTGGGTGAGGAGTTGCATGCCAGGGGCATCAAATGTCTGCACAGCGAGTCGGAATTGCTGCAGGATTTTGCCGCAACCCTGCGGGCCTGGGATCCGGATATTATTAGCGGCTGGAATGTTATCGATTTTGACCTGCGGGTACTGGCCAAACGCTTTGCCGAATACGGACTGCCGTTTGACCTCGGCCGGGCGGAAAGGGAGCCGGCCGAACTCCGGAAAAGCCAATCCGGCCTAGGCCGCTGCACAGTACCCGGCCGCCAGGTACTGGACGCGCTGCGCATTGTGCGCGGCTCCGGGCAACGCTATGAAGACCAGCGACTGGAAACCGTAGCCAGAGCAGTGCTCGGCCGCGG
>JAHIWF010000348.1 GCA_018815555.1 Spirochaetota bacterium
ATATGTGCCCGGTTATTTTCCCTTCACCGAACCTTCGGTGGAGGTGCATATCAAACACCCCGTGCTCGGCTGGTTCGAGCTGGGCGGTGCCGGTATTTTCCGGCCGGAAGTAACCGAACCGCTGGGAATTACCGTGCCGGTGCTGGCCTGGGGTATCGGTATCGACCGGATGGCCCTGATGGCTTTAGGTCTTAACGACATCCGCGAGCTGTTCAGCTACGATATAGACAATGTGCGCCTGCGCCGGGCCGGCATGGATGCCAGTGGCCGGCGGACCGGGAAGAAGGAATAAGAATATGCCCAAGATAGATGTAAACGAAACGCTTTTCTTCGAACTGCTCGGCGAGACCATGGATGCCCAGGCGCTGGAGGCTGCTTTGCCGGTGGCCAAAGCCGAACTGGACGGGTGGGTTACTGAAGGTGCGCCTGAGGATCGTGTTATAAAAATTGAACTTAATGATACTAACCGGCCTGATCTGTGGTCTACCGCCGGCTTGGCCAGGCAGCTGAAAAGCTACCGGAGCGGCAAGCTGCCCACCTATCACTTTTTCTCTTCCGAACAGAATACCCGCGAGGCGGAGTATACGATTAAGGTCGAAAAATCGGTGGAAGCGATCAGGCCTTATTTGGCTGCCTTCGTAGTGTCCGGCAAGGCCATCAGCGATGCCATGCTGCGCGACATGATTCAGACCCAGGAAAAACTGTGCTGGAACTTCGGCCGCAAGCGCCGCTCGGTTTCTATGGGACTGTACCGCATTGAGCTGATCAAATGGCCGGTGCGCTATTATGCTAGCAAGCCGGAAGCGGCCAGTTTTGTGCCGCTGGCGATGGAACAGAAACTGAATCTGAAAGAGATTCTGCAGCAGCATCCTAAGGGCAAGGAATATGGCTTTATTCTGGAAGGTAACGCAGAGTATCCGCTGCTGTCCGGGGCCGATCAACGCATTCTGTCATTCCCGCCCATTATCAACAGCAACGACCTTGGCGCGGTGCAAACCGGCGATACCGATTTGCTGGTCGAATTTACCGGCTCGGACATGATGTCGATTTGTCTGTCGGCTAATATCGTGGCCTGTGATTTTGCCGATGCCGGCTATACGGTTAAGCCGGTACAGGTAGACTACGAATACGATACGCCATTCGGCCGCTCGGTGGTATTCCCTTATTATTTCCAGGTTCCGGCCACGGTGGATGCCGGTCGGGTTACTAAACTGCTGGGTGACAGCATCAGCCCCGAACTGATGCAGGCCGCTTTGTACCGCATGGGCATGAGCAGCGACATTCACGGCCAGTATGTGCGGGTAATGCCGCCACCGTACCGCAACGATTTCCTGCATGCTGTCGATCTGGTGGAAGATGTGATGATCGGCCGCGGCATGGATACCTTCCTGCCGGAGCGGCCGCACGATTTTACCATCGGCCGCCTTACGCCGATCGAGCTGCTGTCGCGCCGGGCAAAAGAACTTTTTGTGGGCCTCGGCTATCAGGAAATGATTTATAACTATCTGGGCAGCCGCCGTGATTATCTGCAGCGCATGAATCTTGATGATACCGGCGTGGTGCGTATAGCCAACCCGATGACCGAGAATTATGAAATTGTGCGGCCGTCCATTCTGCCCTGTCTGCTGCAGTCCGAGGCGGTTTCCAGCAAGGCTCCGTACCCGCACCGCATCTTCGAATGTGGCAAGGTAGCCTTCCTGGACAGCCAGGCCAATTACGGCTCGGTAACCCGGCAGCGTATCGGCTTCCTGAGCGCACATCCGGCGGCTGATTTCAACGAAGCGGCCAGCCTTTTGTCCGCTGTACTGTATTTTCTGAACAGCGAGTATGCGGTAGAGGAGTCCGATGATCCGCGATTCATTCCCGGCCGTCAGGCAACCCTGCTGCTGGCCGGCAAAGCGCTTGGTGTTTTCGGCGAAGTACATCCTTCGGTTCTGGAAAACTGGGGCATCAACATGCCGGCGGTCTGCGGTGAGTTCGATCTTGAAACCCTGTTGGGCTGAGGTTAGTCGTGACTGGTGACCATACCGTCCTGCTGCTTGCCTCCCGCCTCTTGTTTACGGCGGTCGCCACCTTTCTGGCGATCGCCGTCTGGGCCAAAATTCGCGATGGTGCCTGGATGCTGCTGGTAAGCGGCGTAATTGCCGGCTATGCCGATATCCTGTACAACCTGCTGGTACACTACGGCTTGCTGCAGCGCGACTGGCCGCTGCTTTTCGGTTTTCCGGTGCTGCCTTTTGTGCTGGTTAATCTGCCCTGGCTGTTTTATTCCGCCGCCTTTATCGTTATTCTTCGTCGTTACCGCAGCCGCTGATCCTTCCTGTAGTCATTTGTATGTTTTCACCCGTTAGCTTCATGTAGCTGCCCGGCGTTTGCCGGCGCGGCTGGTGGAGGTAGCGGGTGCGTATTTACTCATATGAGGCAATCGGCTTTAATGGCCAGCTTGTTTCGGTAGAAGTTGATATTCGGCGGGGTATTCCCTGTGTTGAGGTTGTTGGACTTCCGGACGGAGCAATCCGCGAAGCGCGGGAGCGCATCCGGGCCGCACTGCGCAATGGTGGTTTCGAATTTCCGCTGGAGCGGGTGCTTATAAATCTGGCTCCTGCCGGTCTTAAAAAGGGCGGCGCTGCCTTTGATCTTTCCATTGCCTTGGCCATATTGTCGGCTTCCGGTCAGGTTCCCGAACTGGATTTTACAGTACTGGCACTGGGCGAGCTGGAACTGTCCGGGCGGGTTCGTCCGGTAGCCGGAGTGCTGCCGGCGGTGGCTGATGGACTGGCTGCCGGTATTCAGGTGTTTATTGTGCCGCAGGCCAACCTGCCGGAGGCTGCAGTGCTGGCAGGTGACAAGGCCTGGCCGCTGGAAGATGTCGGCGACGCGCTGCAACTGTTTGCTCAATTGATACGTGGCGATGCCGCGCCGCCTTGCCGTCTCGATTCGGTGGATTCTGAGCGGCCGCAGCATGCTATAGCGCCGGCCGCTCCATTGGTGTTCCCCGATTTTGCTGATTTGCGCGGACAGCCGCGGTTGCGCCGGGCCATGGAACTATGTGCCGCCGGAGGCCATCATGCCTTGCTCTTCGGACCGCCGGGCAGCGGCAAAACTATGGCAGCCAGCCGGCTGCCCGGAATTTTACCGGAGCTGGATGACGCCCAGGCCATAGAGACAACCAAAATACATTCACTGGCTGGTATTTTACCGGCCGCCAGCGCTTTGGTACGCGGGCCGGTTTTCCGGGCTCCGCACCACAGTGCCAGTGCCGAAGGTTTGGTTGGCGGTGGCCGGCAGTTGTCTCCCGGTGAAATAAGCTTGGCCCACGGCGGCATTCTGTTCCTTGATGAAGCGCCGGAATTCCGCAGCGATGTGCTGCAGGCCCTGCGCGAACCCTTGGAGTCTGGCTATATTTCCATCACAAGAGCGGAAAAGACAGTCCGCTATCCATCGCGTTTTACTTTGGTGCTGGCCTGTAATCCCTGCCCCTGTGGAAACCTTGGGCGGGAGCACGCGGTGTGCCTGTGCTCGGCCGGCGAAATTCAGCGCTACTGGAAACGCCTGGGTGCACCGCTATTGGACCGGGTGGATCTGCGCATTCCGGTACAAGCCTGCGCGCCGGAGGCCCTCGCTACCGGTGCAGCCGAAGCCAGCGCCGATATTCGCAGTCGGGTATTACAGGCCCGGGTAATTCAGGCCGCACGTTACCGCGATACCGATTACGTGTTAAACGGGCAACTGGATGTGAGCGGCATCGACCGTTTTTGCCGGCTGAGTGCAGCATCCAGGCACTTGATGCAGGAAGGTGCAGCCCGTGACGGCCTGTCCGGCCGGGCCTGGCATTCGATAGTACGGGTAGCCCGGACCATCGCCGATCTGGCCGGAGTGCAGGATGTTTCCGCCGAGCATCTGCAAGAAGCCTGGCAGTTCCGCCGTTATGGCGACAGCGACTGGTTTTGGCAGCTGCCCTGAACCCCCGCTGTTGCGTATTGTGGTATTGTCTGATCGATTAAATTGGCTGGCAGCCGGGAAAAATTATCCGATCACGATACATATATGCTATACTTCTATCATTCATTATGTACTTAAAGGAGACCATCCATGCCCCATCTGCGTGTTCGTAATATTGACCAGGCTGCTTTGTTAGCAGCTTCCACCCGCCTGGTGGACCGGCTGCAGGAAGCCATCGGCTGTGACCGCAGCTGGCTTACGATTGAACATGAACATTGTGCAGCCCTTCGGGATGGACAAGTGATAGCCGGCAATCCTTTCGTGCAGGTGCTCTGGTTTCCTCGCCCGGCTCCGCTTCCGCAACAGGTGGCAGCCATTATCGCCGAGGAACTGCGTGGGCAGGCTGATTTTGTTACTGTGGTGTTTACCGAGCTGACAGACAGCCTGTACTTCGAGAATGGCCAAACGGTATAACCTGCAAGAACTGCCGCCTGCCGCAGCCGCTTGGTCAGCTTGGTCAGCTTGGTCAGCTTGGTCTCCTGATTTTTTGTGCTGGCAGTTTTTTTTAGTGGCTGATGGCGCAATTGTTTGTATATTGTTAGGACGGTTATTTTCTTGCGGAAAAAATTGACAGGCTCTGTTTTATAAACTAAAATAACGTGGGTTATTGTTCCTCCAGTTCGTATTGGCACTGGGTCCTTACTTTCGCCCAGAAGCAAGGAGTTGCCTGCATGACTGATATTAAAGAAAAGAAAACTGCCGATCGTCCTTTGTTTTATGTTGCAATTGGTGCCTCAGCTGGTGGCCTGGAAGCTATCGAAGAGTTTTTCCGGAATATGCCGGCCGATTCAGAGCTGGCCTTTGTGGTCATTCAGCATCTATCTCCTGATTATAAAAGCCTGATGGTTGAACTGCTTTCGAAGAAAACCGCCATGCCGGTAAACCGGGCCGAAGACGGGCTTTTGGTTAAAGCCAACAACGTATATCTAATACCACCCAAAAAAAACCTAACCATCTTTCATGGCAAGCTTTTGCTTACTGAACAAGACCACAGCAAGGGAATTAATCTTCCAATTGATGTGTTTTTGCGCTCTCTGGCCGAAGATCAGGGGGAGAAGGGGATAGCCATCATACTTTCCGGAACCGGCTCTGATGGCATGCGCGGTGTGAGGCTGGTAAAGGAAAACGGCGGCATGGTTATGGTCCAGGATGAAGATTCCGCCAAATTCAATGGTATGCCGCGGGCTGCGATTTCTACCGGCCTGCCGGATTTTGTGCTTACTCCGGCAGAAATGCCCAAGCAGCTGCTAACTTTTATCAAGCGGCCCTATTCACTGCTCGCTGTGCGGGCCGATGCCCGGCTCAGCGATGAGGATGGGTTAACCCGTATATTCGCCCTGCTGCGCGAGAAATGCAAGATAGATTTTACGTTTTATAAGCCGAACACCGTTATCCGCCGCATCGAACGGCGCATGACGGTTACCCAATGCGAGTCTATCAGCGACTATGTTGCCTTCATGAACAATTATCCCGGGGAGGTGGCTACGCTTTTCCGTGAGCTGCTCATCGGGGTTACCAGTTTTTTCCGGGATCAGGCAGCTTTCGACCGTTTAGCGGCTGAGGAGCTACCAGCCCTTATCAATGCGGCCGAGGGACGTGAGCTCCGGCTGTGGGTGGCGGCCTGTTCCACCGGCGAAGAAGCCTACAGTCTGGCTATTCTACTGCGCGAGTGCATGGACAGCATGGGTGTGCACCGCGATGTGAAGATATTTGCTACCGATATTGACCGCGATGCCATTCATTTTGCAGCTACCGGGTTGTACCCCGAGAGTGTGGCCGCAGATCTGTCGCCGCGCTATCTGTCCAAGTACTTTTACAAACGCGAAGACAGTTTTCAGGTTGCCCGTAATATTCGCGAGATGGTGGTTTTTGCCCAGCACAACCTTATCAAGGATCCGCCTTTTACCAACATCGATCTGGTTAGCTGCCGCAATATCCTGATATATCTGCAGCCAACTTTACAGAACAAGGTGTTGGATTATTTTAATTTTTCGTTGCTGCAGCACGGCATTCTGTTTCTGGGCACCAGCGAGACGACCGGCGATTCCAGCGATTTGTTCGAGCTGCTTGATGCTAAAAATAAAATATATCGCTCGCGCGGTCGTTCTCGGGTTGCTTTGGATCCTGCCCACGTGATGAATGCCACCGATACCCGTGCCCGCGGCCTTAAGGATCATTATGCCGGACTGAGGCGCTCGTACCGGCCGCACGAAGAAGATCGCATTCTTGAACGGCTTTTTGAGAGTCTGTCGGTCGATTACCTGCCGCTGATTATCGTCGTGAATGAACAGCTGGAAGCCGTGCATGTACTGGGTGATACCACCGGCTATTTCAAGATTCCATCGGGCAAGCAGACCAGCGACATCAGCAAGATGGCTGTTAAGGAAATAGCGATCCCGCTGATAACCGGGGTGCAGAAGGTGTTCCGGCAGAAGGCCGAGCTGCGCTTTACCAATATTGCATTACGCAGCATGGATAAAGTGGTAGATTTGCGCATCCGGCCAATGCCTGCCCGCAAGGACCAGGAACCGCTGGTTGCGGTATTCCTTATCGAGGCGCAGAGCGGCGGCCCGGTAGAACGCACACCCGGAGTGCTCAGCTACGACCTTACCAAGGAAGCCGAACAGCGGATTCACGATCTGGAGCAGGAACTGCAGTTTACCAATGAAAATCTGCAGGCTACCATAGAGGAACTGGAAACCAGCAACGAGGAATTGCAGGCAACCAACGAAGAGCTGCTGGCCAGTAACGAAGAACTGCAGTCCACCAACGAGGAACTACAATCTACTAATGAAGAATTATTTACGGTAAATGCCGAGTATCACTCCAAAATTCTGGAACTTACCGAGTTACATAACGACCTGGACAACCTGCTTACAGTATCGCATATCGGCTTGCTGCTGCTGGATGAAAACATGGATATCCGTCGGTTTTCGCCGCAAATTGCCACCATTTTTAAATTATTGGCCTCTGATGTCGGCCGCCCGATTACCCACATCTCGCATTATATCCGGAATGAAGATCCTTTGGCCTGCATTCGCGAAGTGCAAAAGAATCATGTAAGCCTCAGTCGGGAAATTCAGGTAGAAGATAATCGCTACTATCTGATGCGCGTTCTGCCTTATTCGGTTGGCCCCAGAGTGTTTTCCGGCACTGTGCTGGCTTTCTCCGATATTACCGAAATAAAGCAGGCTGAAGAAGCTTTACTGCAATCGCAGCGCATGTTCATGACGGTTACGGATACTTCACCGGCCTTGGTCTGGATGTCCGGTGTGGATAAACTCTGCTTCTGGTTTAACAAGACCTGGCTTGAGTTTACCGGCCGCAGCATGGAACAGGAGCAGGGTAACGGCTGGGCAGAGGGCGTGCATCCGGAAGACTTTGATCGTTGCCTGGAGATATACACAAGTGCCTTCGACAAACATGAGAATTTTTATATGCGCTATCGCCTGCGGCATGCCGGAGGTGAATATCGTTATATCGATGACTACGGTTCCCCCCGGTTTAAAGATGATGGAGAATTCCTGGGCTATATCGGTTCCTGTCTGGATGTAAGCCGACAGGTGGAATTGGAGCGGCAGCTGGCTGAAGCCAATGAGCAATTACAGCTTGCCGGCCTCAGCCAGGGTAGTAAGGTAGCGGAGTCGCAATGAGTAGTACCGGAAAAATAGACAAGAATCTTCGCAAAGAAGCTGAAGCCCGGGTGGCCGCCATGGTACCGGAGCTTAAGGTCGAGGTACCTGCAGATCCTGCCAGGCTTCTGCATGATTTGCGGGTACATCAGATCGAACTTGAGATGCAGAATGAAGAGCTGCGTTCCTCCCGTGACGAACTTGAACTGGCCCGCGACCAATACGCCATTTTGTACAACCAGTCACCTTTGGGGTATTTGAGTCTGGACAGTTCCGGTGTTATCCGCCGGGTGAATCAGACCTTCTCTGATCTGGTTGGCCTGGATTCAGCAAAATTGGTCGGGCATTCTTTTTCGGCTTTTTTACATCCGGATGACAGTGATACTTTTCTGGGGCGCTATGGCGCGATCTTCCGTGTTCCGGAGGGCAAACAGCTGGAGTTACGGTTGAAAGCCAGTCAGGGAACAATCGTCGTGCAGGTGCATGCACGCAAGGAAAAAGCCCGGGATAATCTGCTTATTGCCCTGGTAGATATTACGCAGCAGAAAAAAGCCGAAGCGTACAGTCGGACGCTTCTTGAAGAAAAACAGGTTCTGTTGCGCGAAGTACACCATCGCATTAAAAATAATATGAACATCATAAATGCCTTTTTGTCTTTACAGGCCAGTATGTGCGCCAGCCCGGAAGCGGTAAGTGCGCTCGAAGAAGCCAGCAGCCGTGTTATAGGCATGATGTTGATCTATGACAAGTTATACCGGAGCGAAGCTTTCAGTTCTCTCTCTGCCCGGGCGTATCTGGCAGATTTACTGGATGCAATCGTTGCCCAGTTTTCATCAAGTACCATCTGTGTCGAGCATGACATCGAAGAAATTATGCTGGCCTCAACAATATTGTTTCCGCTTGGCATTATTATCAACGAACTGGTTACTAATGCTTTCAAGTATGCGTTTCCCGGCGGCATGGACGGCTGTATAAAAATTCGCCTGGAGCGTAGCTTAGAGAACCGGATTGTATGTACCGTGTCTGATACCGGAATTGGTTTAAAACCTATGGCCGGAAAAAAGGTTGAGGGTGGTTTTGGTTTTACCCTGATAGACGCGCTGGTGGATCAGCTGGGCGGCAAAATGAACCGAAGCAGCGGTTCCGGCTCAACCGAGTTTGTTATCGAGTTTCCCCTTTCATCTGATGTGTAAGCAGCTATTTCCCCGGCAGCCTACAAACCGAGCAGTCGCTGCAGTTCGGCAACAACTGCCTGTGAACGTTTAGTCGCCTGGCGAACCTGGGCGGCTTGTTCTTCCAGACGGCTGTTGCGTGCCATAATCGCATCCGCCGCCGTTTCGGTCCGCACGCTGATACCCGAAAGGGCCGTCATGCTGTCGCGTACCTCACCAGAAAATGATTTCTGGGTGCCAACCTCGCCGATCATTTTTTGAGCCGAGGCCGAAAGATTGGCAGCTTCGGCAGCAATGGCCGCGCCAGAGCGCTGCTGCTGCTCGGTATGTGCCGAGGCTTCACGTATCCGCTTGGCCGTTTCATCTGCACCGGCTGCTATTTCCTGCAGCGATTGCCGCACAGCAGCACTGGTCTGAACGGTATTTTTTACCGCTGCATCAATGGATTGTACCAGTTCGGTAATTTTTCCCGCCCGTTCGGAACTGGCGGCCGCCAGCTTCTTGATCTCCTGGGCGATGACCGCAAAACCGCGACCGGAACTGCCGGCATGGGCTGCCTCGATCGACGCATTCATGGCCAGCAGGTTGGTGCGTTCGGCAAAATCGTTCAATGCATCCACCACCGAACGAATCTGGCCGGACAGATCACGCACCGTGTCCATGGTACGGCTGAGCACCACCATATCGGTATTGCCGCGATTGGTCACTTTTTCTAACGTGTCGGTAAAAACCGCAGTTTCGCGCAGCATCGTACTTACTGCCGAAAATCCTTTAATCAGCGAGGCCGTATCATTGGCGCTGGCTTCTATAGATACGGCCTCGGTTTCCAATTCATTGTTTACAGTGTGGATGGACCGGAGCAGCTGTTCGATTGCCTTGCTGGCACTTTCCAGTCCCTGCCGCTGCTGCTGGATCATGTTGGAGATTTCCGCGGCTGTGTTGTTGGACAGCCGGACTTCATCACTAATATCCTTTACTGTCGTATCAAGTGTTTCGCTTACACCGGAGGTTTCGTGCATCAAGGTCTGTACACTGGTCACCATGCAGCGCATTTTTTCGTGCTGCTCTGTCATATCTTTGCCAAAACGGATGTTGTCGCGCTGGGCTCGGGCTGCCCGGGCCGACATGGCTACAAAAACCGAAAGATTCAGCATAAAGAAAGTTATACCCTGCAGCCAGGCAAAGGGCTGCTGCCCGCTCACCTGATACAGGATGTCGTGAACACCAAAGCCCAAGCCGATTATCAGACCACCCAGGATGGGCCAGGCATTAGGATTACGGCGACGTGCAGCCTTAATGACAGTAAGCAGGGCAAAGATGATTATGGAAAAAACCGGCAGCAGGCTCAGGTTAAAGATGGTATCGATGGCTACATTGTTGCGGTAATTCAGAATGTAGGCGATTGTAAGTAAAGTGTAGCTGACCGGTACTACGCGTTTCATGATTGCGTAGCCCCTGGTGCCGAAAAATTTCATGAAGAACAGGAGGATGAAGCCGAGGGATGCATTCATGGCACTGCGGGCAACTGCGATTTGCAGCAGGTCGGCCAGTACTACTTCCGATCCCATATCGAAGAAGTAGATTGCGATCAGCAAAAGCGAGAGTGCGTACCACAGGCTGGCTGAATCCTCGTTGTTGCCTGCGTATTGCACGAAAAAATAGATACCGAGAAACAGGCAGATAGCGGCCAGGATTACATACATGCGCATATTAAAGAAAACCTGAACACCGCCCAGCCAGTCGGCTTCTTTCTGGTTTATGAGCGAGAATCCGGACAGATCTACAGTAACGCTGCTGAAATAGCAGTGCAGGGCAATGACCAGCTCGCCGCTCTGCAGGGCTGATTCGGGGATAAAGAATATCTCGTTGCTCTGCTGCCGTAAATGGTAGTCCGGCGGCAGGCGGCCGCGGCTGCCCAGATACTGGCCGTTTATGTACAGGTCAAAGGCCGCTCCGGTCTTGCCTGAGTCGAACCAGATTTTCTGGTTTCGCAATTCTTGCGGAATTGTTATTCTGGCGCGCAGCCAGAAGAAAGCACCGCCTTTTGCCAGGGATAGATCCGTTGGCAGGGCTATGGACTCCCAGCTGCTGTCGTTGAATTGCGGTTGGGAAAATTCTGGCAGGTTATAGTCGGTAAATTTCCAGGAGCTGTCGATTGCAGCGCTGATACGCTGTCCGAAGAGCGGCGAGGTAAACAGGTAAAAGACGGCGGAGATAAAGATGCCTTTTTTCATAGTTCCCCTTTCGGGTTTCTTGTGATACCTTGTAGTTTATTATAGTAAGCCAAGTATGATCGGCAGCAGAGTATTTTGCAAGTTATTTTTACTGTTGCCCATGTACAAAAGTATCGGAGCTGTATGAATACCAAATTTTCGGAAGGGCTGACACCTAACCCGGACTCTATGCCAATCGATGGTACAGAACTATCCCCGGGCTCTTTATTGGCAAAGCCAAAATGGGTAAAAGTTCCCCCCTGTCGTGGCCGTCTTAGTCTGCCTATGGCGCTTATCGCGGCCTTGTGGCGGGCTATGGAAAAACGCCGGCCGCGCGGCTTTGAAGCTGTCAGTCGCAGGCAGGCTTTGTTAAAGGATATCGATATTGTTTCGCTTACAAAGCCCGGAGCGGTATTTGTAAGCGATATTCCTTCCAGCACCAATGCGGAGGGGGCCTTTATGCCGGCTTCCCGCCTGTATCTGCCGCGTGGTGTTAATGCCGCCCGCTTGCTTGTCTACTTTCACGGCGGCGGATATGTAGTCGGGTCTCTGGATAGTGTAGACAGTTTCTGCCGGCTTCTGTGCCATAAATCCGGCATGGCCGTTCTGTCAGTAGACTACCGACTGGCTCCGGAAAACCCCTATCCGGCAGCACTGGAGGATGCCCGGGCTGTCTGGCAGTGGCTGCAAGAGTCGCGCAGCCCGTCTGCAACCCTGATAAGCGAAAGCGATGGCCGGCTGCAGCTTCCGCAAAAACTGCCGCTGCTGGTTGCCGGCGACAGTGCCGGTGCGCATCTGTGTATCAGCCTTTGTCTGTCGCTGCGTGACGCGGGGCTGCCTTTGCCTGCCGGCCAGATTCTGTTGTATCCGGTAACCAACATGGCCAGTTTTGATACTCCGGCATACGAACAATTCGGCAGCGGCTATATTCTTGAGACTAAAGACATGGAGTGGTTCCGCTCCTGTTATCTGCCGGATACCAGCCTCTGGTCCCACCCTTTGCTTTCGCCACTGGTGTCGGCGGATCCTGCCGGCTTGCCGCCAGCCCTGGTGCTTACTTCCGAGTTTGACATACTGCGTGATGAAGGCGAGGCCTGGGCGGGCCGAATGCACCAAGCCGGCGTTCCTGTCGTTGCCTGCCGCATGCCCGGGGTGATTCATGGTTTTGCCACGATGACCGCTGTCGGTCGTTCGGCGCATAAGACTATCAAGCTTATCTGCGGTTTTATGGACTGGATTGGCGCGTAAGGCTCAGCCAGTGCCTTAGTACTGCCTCCCGGATACGCTTCCGGGAGGTTTTGTTTTTTTTACCCCTTTACCAAGTAGGTCAGTCGGTGTATAATTTTCATTCAGAAAGTAATTAGGGGGTTAGCATGAGTGCTGCAGTTCGGCCTGGCAGAAAATTCGATGACGGTGCTGCCGGCGATTTTGTGATGCGTGAAGTTTTTAATCAAGCCAATTCAAACCTTGATTTCCTGAGCCTTTCCATTGTGGAACTGAGCGCCGGGCAGTCGCCCTGCATGGCTTTTCCCAAAGAAGAAGGCCTGATTTTTCTGCTCGAAGGGCAGGCAGAAATTGATCTGGACGGCAAGACCTACAAGATGGAAAAGTACGATGTGCTGTATGTTCCGGTTGGTGCCGGCCTGCGTATCCGCCATGTGTCCGGTGCACCGGCCAAGCTGTACAATTACCGGGCCGTCGGTGAAACAGTATATCCAGTGGTGCATGCTAAATGGTCCGAGCGTAAAAACGATCCGGCCCGCCTGCGCAAGCTGAACAAAAAAAATGTGTATCTGATGTTCGACGTAGTGGAACAGGCTAATAAACTGGTTGCCGGCTATACCTTCTACGAATCCGAAACCCGGGCCTGGCCGCCGCACAACCATACCGACCAGGAAGAAGTATATAGCTTTATTGAAGGCCACGGTGCCATGTCGGTGTATGTTGACGATGAGCATCAGACCTTTGTCACCTCGGTGGATACCGGCTCGCATGTTACCATCCCGGTTCTCAATTACCATCCGGTATTCAGCCAGGACGATCCGCTTTGCTTTATCTGGTGTATCGCCGGAGAGCGCTACTGGGTGGGCGACAAAAACAAAGATTTCATGACTGCCAAAGTAAGCAAATTGACCACTTGACCAGGCTGGTGTCAGCCGCTTTGTGGCTGACACCGCCGGTATTTTTAGTATACCCATACTCCGCGATTCAGGTTATAATCGCGGAGTATGGACTGTAGACCCGCTTGTGCCGCCTGCTGCATCATTCCCTCCATTTCCAGTCTAAACAAGCCGGCCTTTGTCCCCTGCCGCTGGCTGGACGACAAGCTGCACTGCCTTTTGTTCGGGCAGCCGGCGCGGCCGGCGGTCTGTTCCTCGCTGCAGCCCGAACCGGAAATGTGCGGCAGTAATCGCGAGGAGGCCCTGCATTTTTTGCGCAGTCTGGAAGAAATAACCCGGCCGGATCGGGAGTGAGCCGTCCGATATTCACTTGCTGCGTCAACCTGAAGAAAAGGAGTTGATATGACATCGATGGATGTATGGCATGCCGAAAAACTGGGTAGTGCGGCTGTAGAAGCTTTGCGTCATAATGGCTTTGATGCGCATTATTGTACGACGCGGTCGGAAGCACTGAAGCTGCTGCTGCCCTGGCTTACCGCTGGAGCAACTGTAGGGCTTGGTGGTTCCATGACCCTGAACGAGCTGGACCTGCGTCAGCTTGCCCGCGATGCCGGCTGCGAGCTGCTGGACCACAGCGATCCTATGCTGGATGCCGCCGCCAAGCGGCAGATTCTGCGCCGGCAGCTAACCAGTGATGTATTTATATCAAGCTCCAATGCCATTACGCTGGATGGCCAGCTGGTCAATATTGACGGCAACGGTAACCGCGTTGCCGCCCTTAGTTTTGGACCGGCCAAAACCATTGTGGTAGCAGGCGTTAATAAAATCGTGGCTGATGTGGACGAAGCGTTTGCCAGGCTGGAACTGCGGGCAGCGCCAATGAACAACCACCGGCTGGACCGTCCTAATCCCTGCGTTAAAACCGGTCGTTGTATGGACTGTGATGGCGATTCGCGTATCTGCCGTATCTACCACGTTCTGCGCAAGCGGCCGTCAGCCAGCGATTTCTCAGTTTTTATCATCGGTGAAACGCTGGGGTTCTGACCAGAAGAACTGTTTTTATTCAATATTAAGGAATTAGTTTAGTATATCACAGACCTTCCAGCTGTTTGCGGGATTCTTCCCGGCCATCCCAGTGTTCGATAACCATCGGCACAGAAAGTCCGTGCCTGCGCAGCGCTGCTGCTATGCCAGAAAAGTCGATATCGCCGCAGCCGACTGGCAGATGGTTGTCCTGGTCGCCCTTGTTGTCGTGGATGTGCAGCGAGCACAGGGGCAGGCCTGCCGCCAGTATTTGTCCCAGCATTGCCGCGGCCGGGCATACCTGTTTAGCCGTCTCCGGTTTGCCGCCCGCCAGCCGGGCATGGCCAGAGTCAAACGTACAGCCGCCAAGCCAGCTTCCATGCTGCTTAAAACACTCTATCAACTCAAAGCCCGTACTGTAGTGCCCGTCTGGATGCCTGGCATTCTCGACGCTTAGCTTAAGCGCCGGAAATACAGCAGCAAGCTCTTCCCGGAAAAACCGGCTGCTGGCTTCGATTTCTGGCAGATGCACTACCAGAAATGCAGCTCCAAGGCGCTGGCTGCAAGCCGCCACCTCCTGCATTATTTCCCGGTTCTCGCTGCGGCGGTAATCAAGTAAAGGCGCGTGTACCGATAAGCCCAGGCCGGCTGACGCTAGGTCTACCCCTAGTGCCTGACGGTCGGCCGCAGTCAGATCGGCAGGCCGCAGCCGGTCGAAAAACAGTTCGAACCACTGTACCCTTTCCGCAAGGGCGGTATTGATGAAGGCTGCAAGTGGCTGTGCCGGGTGCAATGCGTTCTGGTAAGCTATGGTCAAGCTATGTCTCCAGCAATAATAAAGCCGGACCGATCAGGTCCGGCCGTGTGCCTTACATGTTCTTCCAGAACTTGTAATATTTTCTTTCTACATCTTCCAGTGATAATAGCGGATAGAAGCGGCTGCTGTCCTTGCTGGCGAACATGAAGCCGTGGCGCAGGAATTTGTAGGAGATGCGGTCTACCGGACAGTCCAGCGACAGGCCTTTGGTCTTTTTACCCGGTTTGTTGCGTACTTCGTAGATGGCCTCGCGCAAACGCGCCGGATGTATGCCGGGGACGAAGCAGCGGATAAAAGGATTGTCCTGAAACTCTTTAAGAAAGTCGTCTACATTGAATTCCAGCTGGGTGTAGAACATTTTAGGCGCGCCTTTGGGCATGGCCGGATCGGTTATGTACTGGGCGTATTCCAGAAAGTTGTAATGGGTGAGCACCATCATTTTTATCGGGTTTACTTCCAGTATGATGCGCATCTCGTCGCCGCGCATGTTCGGATCGTAATCGGCGCTTTCCAGCTCCACAAAGTCGCCCAAGGAGTTACAATAATATAATTTGCCCAGGGCGGCAAAATCGATGTGCTCCAGGGTGCGGTAGCTGGAGATGAATTTGGTGGCTTTGGGCCGTCCGTCTTCATGCAGCTTCAGCTCAGCAAAGGCATGGTCAATCTGGAAATAAGGATGCCGGAAAGCCGGATCAATTTCTACGAAGATCAGGCGGCCTTCGAAATAGCGGGTGGAACCCTGTGTGTAGTGCCTGGCGAAATGTTCCGGATCCAGTTGGCTGGCTATCAGCGCGTGGTTCGGATGAACAACCATGTACAGTCTTTTTTCTTCACTCATCTTATAACCCCCAGTATGTCTTGAGTATCGGTGCAATTACCAGCGAGATAATCGCCATCAGTTTGATCAGTATGTTAAGTGCCGGTCCGGCGGTGTCCTTGAAGGGATCGCCTACCGTATCACCGATAACCGCGGCTTTATGGGCATCAGAGCCTTTGCCGTGCTGGCGCCCTTCGATCATTTTTTTGGCGTTGTCCCAGGCTCCACCGGCGTTGGACATGAAAATGGCCAGCAGCACACCGGTGGTGGTTACGCCGACCAGGAGGCCGGCCAGCAGCTGTATACCGCCGAGGAAGCCAGCCGCCAAAGGCGTAAGGGCAGCGATAGCACCGGGCAGTATCATCTTGCTCAGGGCAGCCTTGGTGGATATATCCACGCAGGCTTTATAGTCCGGAATCTCGGTATCATTGAGAATGCCGGGGTGCTCCCGGAACTGCCGCCGTACTTCTTCGATCATGGCAAAGGCTGAAACACCGATGGCATCCATGGCCAGTGCCGAGAACAGGAAGGGAATCATTGCCCCCAGGAATATTCCGGTTAGTACCAGCGGATTGGTAATATCGAAGGCGATGGTGTTGGCCCCGGTAGCTGTCTGGGTAAAGGCACTGAACAGGATGATGGCCGTAAGGGCTGCCGAGCCGATGGCAAAGCCTTTGCCGATGGCGGCGGTGGTATTGCCGACAGCATCGAGCTGGTCGGTTATTTCGCGCACATGCGGATCCATTTCGGACATGACGGCCAGACCGCCGGCGTTGTCGGCAATGGGTCCGTAGGCGTCTACCGAGAGCTGAATGCCGATGGTGACCAGCATGCCCAGCGCCGCCATACCGATTCCGTACAGGCCGCCGAGTTGATGGCTGCCCAGAATGGCGGCGGCGATAACCAGTATCGGCGGCATCGTGGACATCATGCCGACGCCCAGGCCGCTGATGATGGTGGTGGCGGCGCCGGTATTGCAGGCGTTGGCTATTTTACGCACCGGGGCGGTGCTGGTGCCGGTAAAAAACTCGGTTAGCAGGCCGATGGCAGTGCCGCCGGCTAGACCTAGAACAGCTGACAGGGCAATATGCAGGAAGCCTTTGCCGCCATCGTAAGTACTGCCGCCCATGACCAGCCAGGAAAGCGGGAAGAGCAGTACGGCTGCAATGATGGCCGCACCGAAGGTACCGGTGTTAAGGGCTTTTTGCGGTGACTGGCCCGGTTTTGCCCGCACCAGAAAGGTGCCCAGGATGGATGCGCCGATACCCATGGCACAGATCAGCAGCGGCAGCATGGCCAGCTTGAGCCGGGTGGGATCGTCCGCGACTACACCGGCGCCGAGCACCACGCAGCCGATGATGGAGCCGACATAGGATTCGAAGAGGTCAGCGCCCATGCCGGCCACATCGCCTACATTGTCGCCTACATTGTCGGCGATAACTGCCGGATTGCGCGGATCATCCTCGGGGATTCCGGCTTCGACTTTACCTACCAGGTCGGCCCCGACGTCCGCGGCCTTGGTAAAAATACCGCCGCCTACCCGGGCAAACAGCGCAATAGTGGAAGCGCCAAGACTGAAACCGGAGAGTATGGGAAACACGATGGTCTGATACGTGGCTATCCCGGTACCGAAAATCCAGCTGCCAAGGGCCAGAACCAGGGCTATGCCGACCATAGCCAGGCCGGCTACGGTCATGCCCATAACTGAACCGCCGGCAAAGGCCACTTTTAGGGCCGGTCCGATTCCTTCCTCGGCGCGCATGGCGGTGCGGGAATTGGCGGCCGTTGCTACCCGCATGCCGAAGAAGCCGGCCGATGCCGAACATATAGCGCCAAGCAGGAAGGCCACCGCCTGTAATTTTAATGAACCGGTGTTTGCCAGCATCAGGAACAGGGCCACCAGCAGTACAAAAGGTGCAAGTACGGTATATTCGCGTTTCAGAAAAGCGCCGGCACCATCGCGGATGTAACCGCCGATGCGCACCAGGGGCTCGAAACTTACTTTTTGCCTGAATATCCAATTGCTTTGCAGAATGGCATAGACTAATGCGGCCAACCCGCTTGCAAAAACCAGTACGATTGTTAGTGTCAAGCTCATCCTCCTTGGAGTCGGGAAAGTAAAGCCCTGTCGATATAAACGAGTATATACTTGCTTTATCGTGAATACAATCGGAAATCGCGTATTCTTTACATCGCCTAGCCAGTCAGATTGGCCGCTTGGCTCGATCATCCCCCGGGTAAGTTAAAATATTGACTTTTATTTTATCCAGAATACATTATAATGAAAGCATGCAGGATTCCCGGTACCGAGAACTTATTAATTCAGCCCCGTTCGGTTATGCCCTGCACCGTATTGAGCTTGATAAAGCCGGTAAACCGGTGGATTATACCTATCTGGAAGTGAACAAGGCCTTTGAAGCGCTTACTGGTTTAGCGTCCGCAGCTCTGGTCGGCAAGACTGTTCGGCAGGCGATTCCAGCACTGGTTGATGATGAGTTTGACTGGATTGACACCTTTGGCCGGGTAGCACTCGGCGGACCCGAGCTTCAGTTTGAGCAGTATTCGGAGACTCTGGACCGCTGGTACAAGGTGCAGGCGTATTCCCCTGAACCACTGCACTTTGTTACCATATTCGTCGACATAAGCACTGAAAAACGCACGATAGCCGAGCTTGAAGGCTTCTTTTCGGTGAATCTGGATCTCTTGTGCATTGCACGCCTCGATGGCTCTTTTGTAAAGGTAAACAAAGAATGGGAGCGGCTGCTTGGCTATACGGTGGGTGAGCTGGAACATGCCAAATTTCTGGATTTTATCCATCCCGATGATCTTCCGGCTACTCTTGCCGCTCTTGAACAACTGTCCCAATCAATAGAAGTAAACAATTTTACCAACCGCTATCGTTGCCGGGACGGCAGCTACCGCTTTGTAGAATGGCGGTCCAAGCCGGTGGGGACTCTGATTTATGCCGCCGCCCGTGATGTAACCGAACATATGAAACTGACCGATAAACTATCGGAAGAACGGTGGCGCTTGTCGGAAATTATCGCCGGTACTAACGTCGGTACCTGGGAATGGAATGTGCAAACCGGTGCTACGGTATTCAATGAACAGTGGGCGGCACTGGTTGGCTATACCATTGAGGAGCTGCAGCCGATTTCCATAGACACCTGGATGAAATTGGCGCACCCCGATGATCTGGACCGGTCGACTCGACTACTGCAGGCACATTTCCGGCACGAATCCGAGTATTACGAATGTGAAAGCCGCATGCGGCATAAAAACGGTTCCTGGATATGGGTTCTGGATCGCGGCCGTGTGGCAGAATGGACTACTGATGATCAGCCCTTGCTTATGTTCGGCACGCATCAGGATATAAGCCCCCGTAAAGCCTATGAAGCAGAACTGCTGGCCGCCCGTGAACAGGCCGAGAAGGCCAATCAGGCCAAGTCGCAGTTTTTGGCGAACATGAGTCATGAGATCCGCACGCCACTGAACGGTGTTATCGGCCTGACCGATCTGTTGCAAAATACCCGGCTGGACAGTGTTCAGCGTCAATATGTGGAGAATGCCAACAGCTCGGCCCATCTGCTTTTGGATATTATTAACGACATTCTGGATTTCTCCAAGATCGAAGCCGGTAGACTGGAACTGGACCCGCAGGAAACCGACCTGGTACTGATGATTGGCAATGTGAGTGACTTGCTGCGGCTGCAGGCGGAAAGCAAGCAGCTGGAGCTTCTTGTCAATATCCAGCCAGGCCTGCCTTCTGTGGTTTCGGTTGACCCGGTGCGTTTGCGTCAGGTAATGATTAATTTACTGGGCAATGCCATAAAGTTCACCGAGCAGGGTGAAGTTGAGCTGAGTCTGAGTCATGTCGCGGCGGCCCGGTCCGGCCTGGGGCGGTATACTTTTTCTGTACGTGATACCGGCATTGGCATCAGCAAAGGCCAGCAGGAACGCTTGTTCCGATCGTTTGGCCAGGCCGACAGCAGCACCACCAGAAAATACGGGGGCAGCGGCCTGGGGCTGGTTATTTCCAGCTTGCTGGTCAGTAAAATGGGGGGCAGGATAGAACTCGAAAGCGATACGGGCCAAGGCAGTCGTTTCTATTTCACTCTCGAGCTCGAACAGGCTGAACGTATGGCCGCTGCAACAGAATGGCAGTCGGATGTACATAAGGTTCTGGTCATTGATGATAACGAAACCAATTGCTTTATCCTGGAGCGGCAGTTGCAGGCCTGGAATATCGAAGTTTCGGTGTGCAGAAACGGGCCGGACGCCCTGCTTTTGCTTGAAGCTTTTGACGATTTTGATTTTCTGATTGTAGATTATCACATGCCGGAGATGAACGGCCTTGAACTGGTAGAGCTGATGCGTCAGCGTTTTAGCGAGAGCACAGCGGCACTTCCGGTTCTGTTGCTGCACAGTTCTTCTGATGATGTATATATCCACCGCGAATGTCGCCGCTTGGCAATTAAACGCAATTTGGTTAAGCCGGTAAAGCCGGCGGAACTGTATCGCTGTCTGGCCGGCTCTGATGCCGATTTTTTACAGAACGCCGAGTTTGCACATGAGCGGCCGCAGGGCCTGCGGCATAGTTCGGTGAGTCCGGTGCTGCTGGTGGCGGAAGATGTAACGGTAAATATGCTGGTTATTGTAAGTATGCTCGAATTTTTATATCCGGCTGCTGTAATCTGCAAAGCCGCGAACGGGGCTCAGGCTGTGCAGCTTTTCCGTGACTATAAACCTGATCTGGTTTTAATGGATGTACAGATGCCGGATATGGACGGAATCGAGGCAACTGAGCGCATCCGTCGTCTGGAGCAGGAACTTTTGGCGCGGGACGAAGCCGCCGGTGCGCATGCCGGACTAGTACCGATTCTGGCCCTAAGTGCCGGGGTTACCGAAGAAGATCGTCAGCGCTGTATCGCTGCCGGCATGCACGGCTTTATTGCCAAGCCGGTAAGCCAGGCCGCTCTTGATGAAGCACTGCGTCCGTATCTTCTGGGATCTGATGCTGTCCTTACCGACGCTCACCTGTCTGCGCCTGTCAATTCTGCCCCAGCGCAGCCTGAGTCCGACTACTGCGGAGCCTCCAGCGGTGGCGGTCTGGCTCTGGTCAATTTTGATGAGCTGCTGAAGAACCTGGCCTTTGATAAGGCTACCTTTCGCGAGCTTCTGGATCTCTGCCCTGTTCAGTTCAGTCAGTCCTTTACCCTGCTGCAGCAGGCTTATGATGCGCAAGACCGCAAACTTCTGCAGAAACAGGCTCATGGCATTAAAGGCTCGGCCGCTACAATGTGTTTTTATCATCTATCCGCACTTGCCCTGCAGCTGCAGGATGAAGCAGCTGTCTCGGACTGGTCCAGGCTTGGGCATATAGTTGCCCGAATGCAGGATGCGTGGAAAAAAATGCGGCCGGAAATAGATGCCGCTCTTGTAAATTTTTCATAATGGAGTAAAAAATGGCTAGAATTTTTATTGTAGAAGATAATGAAAATATCGCTGAAGCAGTGGCTTCGTACCTCCGACTGGAGGATCATGTGCCGGTTCTGTTTCCCCGCCTTGATGGCGTTATGGCTGCGCTGCGCATGGATCTGCCTGATCTGCTGGTTCTGGATGTGATGCTGCCGGATGGCGATGGTTTTGTTTTTGCCCGCCAGCTAAGGCGCGAATTTGATGTGCCAATTGTTTTTCTTACCGCCCGCATAGCCGAATCGGACCGGATTACCGGTTTTGAACTGGGAGCGGATGATTATGTGGTAAAACCTTTTTCCAACCGCGAGCTGGTTTTGCGCATTCAGGCGGTTTTGCGCCGCCGGGCCAGCAACAACGCCGCTGCTGCTGCTGCAGAAAGCGGATTATGGCTGCTGGAAGCAGCAGAAGGCAGACCTGCGCATGAGTTGAAAATGGACGAGGTAGCCCACGGTTTGTTCCATGACGGCAGGCCGCTGGATTTGACAGCGGCTGAGTGGAAGATTTTATCGCGTCTTGTCCAGTCTCCGGGGGTAGTGCTGTCGCGCGAGAAATTG
>JAHIWF010000349.1 GCA_018815555.1 Spirochaetota bacterium
CGCAGGGCATTCAGTTTGTCGGCACGGGCGGCCAGGGCATCGCCGTGCTCCACCCAGAATTTGGCGGGGTCGGCTTTGTCGAGGCGCAAGATCGGGATGAGTATCTGCCAGAGGGCTTCGACCGCGGCCGGGCCGGCCGGCATATCCATGATGCGCGCTGCCAGTTTTTCGGTCGGGTAGAAGGCGACCAGCCAGGCGATCTCGTTGTTGCTGATGCGGCTGCTGTAGGGCTTCATGGCGTTGGCGATGGCCTTGGCAGCGCGCGAGTTGCGTCCCTGGTCGAGCTCGGCCAGGAAATCCGGGTCTTCCGGCGAGCGAACGGCTATGAGCGCCCAGTTTTCGTCTATCATGGTAGCGGTGTTGTCCAGGCGGGTCTGCGGCACGTAGTCGAGGTAGGCGTCGCGCGAGTTCTGGATGCGGGCCTTGTACATGTAGGGGTTTTCGATCTCGTTGTTGTCGAAGCGTACGTAGCGTGCGCCTTTTTTGTAGGCCTGGGCGGCGATGATGGCGGCAAAGGGCAGGTGCACCGGTTCGGCGCGTACCAGCAGGTTCTGTCCTTCCTGCAGGTTTACGGCTGCCAGCAGCACGTCGGCGTAATTTTCCAGGAATTTCTGGTCCATGGTGTATCCTTTCGGGTTTGGTTGTGGGCGGAAGTACGTTGCAAGTTTGATCGCTGGCACATAATAGGCCAGCTTTGGCAATCGGTCAAGTTATTTGAACGTTGACCAGCAGGGGCGCTCTGCGGCTGCCTACAGCCGCTTTTCGGCCCCTGCCAGGAAGCAGCGTCAGCTGGCTTTTATTCTGCGCGGAAGCAGTTTTATAACCATTGTCGTGATGATGACCACCATGCCAAGGGCGGCCGCAATGATTATGGTGTAGGTCTGTTCGGGATCGGTGCCGGCGCGCTTGAGGATTATGCCAAGGTAAGCCCACAATACGACAACTGCCGAGGCATAGGCTTTTCGGCGCAGTATCAGCAGCAGCGCAACTGCGGTACCGGCGGCCAGAACCACGATGGTCCAGATGATCGGGACGAAGCCGGTGCCACCCTGACCAATGGTTACCAGCCAGGCTGTAATGTTGGCTATGGTGGCTACGCAGATCCAGCCCAGGTATACGGTTATCGGCAGCCGCAGCATGATGCGGCGCAGTCGTTCGATATTGCTGTCGGCTTCGCCCAGGGTAGCATAGGCTTTGTAGTTGCGCTCTTCCAGCATAATTAGGGTGGCCAGGATGCCGAACATGATCAGCAGCGAGAGTCCGATCATCTGCCAGTGCCAGGCGAAAATCCAGGCTATATTAAGCAGGGCATTTGCAACAAAAACAATGGCGTCAGTCATGGTCCAGCCGAATTTAGGCTTTTGATTGAAGGCTGTGGCCAAGAAGGTAGCGGAATACCCGAGCAGCAGTAGGTAGATGAGGCCCCAGATGGCAAAGGTTATGCCGGCCGGTACAAAGAGATTTGGGATGGCATCGGACAGCTCGCCGGTGTTCATGTTGTTGAGCGGCAGGATGTTTGCCAGGGCGTTTACCGTAACCATGGCTATGAAAGCGGCTGCGGCCACCAGGGCCAGAATACGTAGGCTTGTTTTTTGTTTCATGGGTTTTTCCCCTCCAGTGGATAATTATCATTGATAAAAGCTTGTAGGGCGGCTTTGATGAGACGGAACTGTTCTTCCTTGTTGATGGTGGCGGCTAAATCGCCTTTTTGCAGGCCGTAGGAGCCGAACTGGGCGTGATTGCCGCCATCGATCTGTACATATTTAGTGTGCGGTGGCAGTCGGCTGCGTGATTCGTCAATTTCGGCTACGGTAGCCAGGCCGTCCAGCTGGCCATAGACTGACAGCATCGGCAAGTCGCGGTCGGCCAGGCTGTGGTCCGGCACTGGCCAAGCGGCGAACAGTACCAGCCCGTCGACAGCCTGCGGATTTTTGTACACGTAGTCGGCGGCCATGGCTCCGCCCAGCGAGTGTCCACCGATCAGCCATTCTGTAATCTGCGGGTTGTCCCTGATGATTGCTGTTGCGGCATTGCTGTCCAGTACAGCTAAATTAAACGGCATCTTGAGTATGTAGGTGTGATAACCAAGCTCGGCCAGGGCGCGCCCGACCACCGCATAGGCGGAGGGTACAACTTGCGCTCCTGGATACAGGATAAAACCGCGCCCTGTTGGCGGCAGAGGGCTAAAAACCAGATCCCGGCCAGGTTCTACTAGGACTGATGGCGAGGGTTGCAGGCTATTCTGGATTTCATCTTCGATAGCATGCCGCGGCAGCAGTACACAGGCTGAGCTTAGCAGCAGGGCTGCCAGGCTGATGAAGATCGCTACGACTATACGGGTTATCGCAGCAAAAGGCAGGTGGTGGTCAGGTCGCATTAATCCTCCAAAAAACTATGAATTGAATATAAGGATTTCCTGAGTGCTAAGCAAATTCAGCAGTGTGCGGTGCTGCAATTTTACTTGTTTTTGATTCTGTATTGAGTATCTTTGATATATGAAACATTCAATATTGAAGACTGTGCTTGTTGCTGCGGTTTTAATTTTTGCCTCGTGTGCCGGAAAAGCGGTGCAGGAAGATTCTTTCCAAGGAGCTTTGTTTATGCAGGATAAACTTACTGACGCTGCGGTGTGTTATATCGAGCCTACCGAGGAACTGCGGGCTCAGCTGACTCCTGAGCAGTTTGCGGTTCTGGTGGAAAACGCTACCGAGCCGCCCTTCCGCAACAAGTATTGGGATAACCATGCCGCCGGCATTTATGTCGACGCGATTGACGGCACGCCGCTGTTTTCTAGCCAGGAGAAGTATGATTCGGGTTCGGGCTGGCCGAGTTTCTGGCAGCCGCTGGACGAGAGCCGCCTGGCCTTTATCGAGGACACCGCTTTTGGCATGCGCCGTATTGAGGTGCGGGCCAAGGCTTCCGGCGGTCATCTGGGCCATGTGTTCGAGGATGGTCCACAGCCTACCGGCATCCGCTACTGCATCAATTCGGCCTCGCTGCGCTTTATTGCCAAGGAGGACCTGGCGGCAGCGGGCTATGCCGAGTTGCTGCCATTGTTTTCCGGGCATAGCCAGTAGGCTGCGGCAGAAATAAAATCAGGGTGACCAGTTGCCGGCCGGCGGCTCCCTGTCGGGTTATGTGTGCAGGCCTGGTGTTGAGGCTGATATCTGTCAGGGGTACACCCGGTCGGTCGGCTGCTTGAGAACTAGTATTCCGGCCGGCTGCGTCCTGTTTTTTTTTCGGCTTGCTTTTTCTTGCTGCTGAGGCGGGCTTCGCGGGCAGCACGGCCCGGTTTGGTGGCGATGCGCTTTTTAGGAACCCGGCCGGCCTTGACTACCAGTTCGGCCAGGCGGGCTAAAGCAATGCGCCTGTTGGCTTCCTGACTGCGTTCTTCGTCTACCGCAACATACACACAGCCTTCGCTGTCCATGCGGCTGCTCAGTTGCTCCGCTGCCCGAAAACGTTCGGCTGCCGAAAGCCCTTCTATGGCCGTAAAAGCGATGCGTACACGTACTTTGGTCTCTACCTTGTTGACGTTTTGCCCGCCCGGACCACCCGAGCGGCTGAATTCGAGGCTGGCCAGCCGGCTGATGGAGTCGTGTACTGCCTGAATGTTCATAAAAAGCTCCCTCGGGTATTCAACTGGTCACTATGTACGCTAATATTTTCATTGAAAAAATAATGAATCCGTTCTATTATACCGTGACCGCAATCGTGCGGCATAGGGGGTAATATGGGCGATTCGGTACAGACCCTTCCGATGTGGAAGAAGTGGATGTATGCGCTGGGACAATTTGGCTGGTCGCTGGCCAGTTTTGCTGTTGGTTCGAAGCTGGTGTATTTTTACCTGCCGCCGCCGGGCCTGAAGATGGGGCCGTTTGTGGTACAGGAAAATGTGCTGCCGCTGATCCGCTCCGGTGGGGTGGTGGTGTTCGGTCTGACCATTATCGGCTTGGTGTTTGCCTGCAGCCGGCTTTTTGACGCGGTAACCGATCCGCTGATTGCCGGTCTGTCCGATCGTTCAAAATCGAAACTTGGCAAGCGCCGTTCCTTTCTGGCTGTTTCGGTGCTGCCCTTCGCGGCCTTGTCGGTGCTGGTATTTATGCCGCCGTCTTCGGGCATTACCACGCTGAACACCGTGTGGCTTTTTGTTACCGTGCTGCTGTTCTACTGGTTCATGACCATGTATGTTACGCCGTTCTTTGCCTTGCTGCCGGAAATTGGCCATTCGCCCAATGAGCGTCTGCAGTTGTCTACCTTTATCTCGATTACCTGGGCCCTTGGTACCATGGTTGGCTCGCAGGTGGAACTGTTTCAGGGCATGTTCGAAAGTGCCGGTCTGTCTTCGAC
>JAHIWF010000350.1 GCA_018815555.1 Spirochaetota bacterium
CGCCGGATATGGTTTGTTGATACAATGCTCATGTTTTTTTCCCCGTCATGGTACAGGCGCCGCGATAGAAGCAACCAGATTCCATGCTCACTTCTTCGGCGGTAATGTCGCCGTCGACATGGCAGCAGGCATGCAGCTCTACCCGGCCGCTGGCTTTAATGTTCCCCTGTACCCGGCCGCGAATGCTCACGTCATGGGCGGCGATATCAGCTTCGATGATTGCTTTTTCATCTATGTACAGGTCGCTGGTGGTGTCGATCCGGCCGCCGACGCGGCCGCGTATCATCAAAGGATGCTTAAAAACCAGAGTGCCGTTAAAGTCTACGTCGTCGCCCAATATGGTATCGAGAACGTCTTCGTCTACTGGTGAAAATTGTACGTCAGTCATGCTTGTATACTATGCTATAAAAAAAAGCTTTTCAAGCGCTTGTCGTCTGCTTGAGCGCCAGAAAAAGGGCGGCCATCATATGTGCATCCAGTCGTTCTGCGCGCAGGTCCGGGCTAATTCCGCACTTTTCAGAGGCCGCCATCAGCTGCTGCTCGCCGATGCCGATGGCCTTCAGGTTGTTGCGCAGGGTTTTGCGCCGCGAGGCGAAGGCCGCCCGGGTAAAACGGGTAAAGTCCTTGTTACCGGCGCAGGCCGGGCCTGACGGATTCCTGGTCATGATTACCACCGAGCTGACAACGCGCGGCTGCGGCCAGAACATGGCTGCGCCAAGATCGAAGGCCTTACGTACATCATACATGGACTGGCACAGGACGGTAAACGCCGAATAGTCTTTGTCGCCGGGACGGGCGGTCATGCGGGCTGCCGCTTCTTTTTGAATGGTAAACACCATGCGCTGCGGCGTAAGGCCGTTTTCCAGCAGGGCTGCTATCATGGCACTGGCCGCGTTGTAGGGCAGGTTGCCGAAAATGCGTTCCGGCTTGCCGTTTTCAGCCAATTCGCGCGGCCAAGTCTGCAGAAAATCACCTTCCTGCAGCCGGAAGCCTTCGACTGTTCCATACACTGTCTGCAGATACCTGGCGAATCCGTGGTCAATTTCAAATACGCTCAGGCTTAGCCCGGCGTCAACTGCCATGCCGGTCATGGCCCCCATGCCCGGACCTATTTCCCAGCAGCGGCTGGCGGCCTCAGCCTGCAGCAGGTCGAAGAGGCGCTGACGGGCAGCCTGGTTGATCAGAAAGTTCTGGCCGAACTTTTTTTGCATGGCAAAGCCCAGGCTGTCCAGCAGTGCGGCCAGTTCTTTGGGCGAGTTGTAATCGGGTCGGTTGACGGAATCGGACATGCAGCACAGCATACACCAGCAGGACACTCAGGGCAATGGCTGTACTAACCATCAGGCGGCTCCGGCCTTCGGGCAAGGGCAGCGCCGGCCGGCCGACTCCTGCGGCCATCAGCAGCTGCAGCAGCTCGTAAAGGCTGCTGCAGACTGGTTTGGTCAAGCTGGCCAGGGCGGGGCATATAGCTACCAGCAGGCTGGCGCTGACACCGGCCCACAGCAGGGCTACAACTAAGGGTGCAGCCAGTATGGAGATAAAAGGACCGGCCGGATACAGCACACCAAAACTGCCGGCTACCACAGCCGCGGTGGCTAAAAAGGCCGCCCAGCCGGTGCCTAGTGCGCTGGCCCAGGAGGGCGGCAGCAGGCGCCTCAGCAGAAAGGCAAAGGCCGGGCCAAATGCCAGAATGCCGGCCGAAGCGCTATACGACAGGATAAATGACAGTGAAGCGCAGTTTTCCGGCTGCAGTAGCAGGCTGGCAAAAAAGGCAAAACCGAGACTGGCGGCTGCCGGTTGCGGCCGATCCAGCAAGCGGCCAAGACTGGCATACCAGAACATGAGCGCCGCCCGCAGTACCGATGGTCCGGCTCCGGTTATGGCTATGTACACTCCAATTAGCAGACAGTTGACCAGGCGGGCTGTACGTTTTGCCGGCAGCCAGCCCAGCAGCAAGCCGAGCATGCCGGTCAGTATGGACAGATGTTGTCCGGACAGGGCCAGGATATGGGCGCAGCCGGCCTGCCGGAAATTGGCAGCCAGCTCCGAATTCAGCTGGTCGCGCACCCCCAGCAAAAGCGCTTCCATAAGCGGGGCTGCATCAGCTCCGGCGGCCTGCCGGATCGCGGCCAGCAGGGCCTGGCGGGCCCTAAAGCGCAGCTGCTGCCAGGGCGGGGCCGCTTGCTTTAGCCGCAGATCAGCTTTTTCGGCAAACCAGAGCAGCGCCGGTCCATTCTGCGCTGGTACGGGTTTTGCCTGTACTGTAATCCGGGAGCCCGGCGGCAAGGCTAGTCCGCCGCGTACATAAAACAGGCCGCTACCCGCGGCGCTGGCCTGCGCACCAGCACTGCTGCGCACTTGCACTAATTGCACTGGATACATGCGCCAGCCGGAAGCGCTCAGGTAGCCATCCGCCGTCAGGCTGGCTTCTGTATAGCTGATCATGCTACTTGGCAGCCCGGTTCCGCTTGCGCTGGCCAGACTCTCCCGACGGGCCTGCAGCACTACGCCGGCCAGCAAACCGCAGGCAAGCCACAGCAGCAACAGGGACAGGCCGTCTGGCCGTTTAGCGGCCACAGGTATCCGTACAAGCACTGGATGCCTTGCAGTTCCGCCAGTCGCCGGGCGTAGTGCTATTCCGGCCAGCAGCAGTGCCAACAGGGTCGTGGCTGCCCGGCAGACCGGGCTGGCCGGCAGATACAGCGGCAGGGCTGCTGCCAATGCCAAAACCGGCAGCCAGTGCGGCTGCCGGTCGGGATGTGATCTATGCATGCAAGGTATACGCTGATGTTTACAGCGTTATCAACAGTCCGGTTCTACCAATTCAGTTTTTGCAGGGCTTCGCGGGCAGCCCGCTTGATGCTTTCCGGATATTGCAGATAGCTCACATAGAGCAGGTGGTCGAAGGCGGATTTATCGGCCAGCCGGCCCAGATTGTTAATTACGGCTAGAGTAAGCTGTTCGTCGTAGGATTTACCCTGCTCGGTTTCGGTATTGATCAATTGCAGATAAATAGCCAGAGCCTGTGCCGCTTCGTTGGTTTTCATTGCTCCAAGCAGGGCAATAGATTCAAGGAAATTGGCTTTGGAAATCTGGCTGCGGTTAAAGCGGGTCTGCAGATTGTAAAAATGCCGTACGGCGCTGCTGGAGGCCCGCTGCCATTCCAGGGTTGTGAGCTCCCTGGCTGCCAGTGTACTGAGTTCCAGCATGGTGGCCTGGTCTACTACCGAGCTGGCCTGGGTATTTACACTTACGCTGAGCGCTGTTTCGGCCAGCTGGCCCCGCTGTTCAGTATCGAGGGCCTCCATGGCCAGGCCCACCCGCAGTGCCGCCAGTTTGGACGCTGCCGGCTGGTTCTGGATTACATTGGCCAGGTAGGTGGCGAAATCACCGTCCAGGCTGGACATTGCCTGAATAGCCTTTTCGGAAAGCGTCTTGCTGTAATTCATGGTATATGCGGTAAACAGCACCGGGAAGGAACTGTCGTCGCCTACCTGGCCGATGGTATACAGCAGTGCGTCCATTACCTGGTTGTCGGCTGGTACCCCGGAGCTGAACAGCGAGTTCTGTGTATCCAGAAAACTGTTCAGCTCACGCAGCACGCTTTGGTTGCCTTCGGAGATGGTGGCCAGGGCCAGCAGTACCGGCACCCGCACTGTTGTCTCGCGGTATGATTTAAACAGGCTCATCAAAGTTCCGGCGGCCGAACTGTACTTGTACTTGCCCACCATGTTTACCGCCAGTATGGCTATATCACGCATCAGTATGTCAGTTTGCAACAATGGTGCGTTATCCAGAACAAAGGAAAGGGCGGTATCGTATAGAGGGCCCATGTTTTCGTATTGTGCCGCTTCTTTTAACAGATCATATTTGGTTGACAGGCTGGCCCGGGCAAAGTTTCGCTGGTACGATTCTACCAGAACCGAGGCATCCTGAGCGCTTATTGAAACAAGCACTAACAGGCTTACTAGCATGCTTAAAATTTTTCTGGTCATAGTCGCTCCTTGGACAAGCACTTGCCCACACTCTTCTATAATAAATTATCGGGTAGAGAATACATTCTCGTCAAATACACTGTCGTCATTTCCGGCCTGCTCCCTTGTATTATACACATGAGAGCGGATCAGGTTACGCATACGCGGGCTGGGCTGTATGGCCTCGATATGCAGCTGCGACTGGTTTTTGGCCGCATCAAAATCGGCCGAGCGTACAGTTCCGGATATTACTATCTGGTCCTCATCGAGCCAGGTCTGTATTTTTACCAGCATACCTGGCTTGGCTTTGCCGCCGATCAGGATGGATGCTCCGTCCTCGGAGATGTCCTGCAATATGCACTTCATGCCGGGTACGCGTTCCGGTTTCTCGTAGGCGCCGTGCAGGTGCTTCAGCAGATACAGATAGGAGGGCAGCTGCGATCGGATGCGCAACGATTTGCGTTTTTGGGTGCGGAAG
>JAHIWF010000045.1 GCA_018815555.1 Spirochaetota bacterium
ATGCACAGTACCTGCAGGTAGCTGGCGGCGCGGAAGGTATGTTCGGCGCAGCTGTCGGCCAGTACGCCGTATTCGCCGATGAAGGAGCCGGAGGACACACTGTTGCGCATGCCGGCCTGGGTGTCGATCAGCTCGCCGACGCCGGTGAGCACCAGGTAAACGCTCAGGCAGCTTTCGCCGCGCCGGGTTACGTTGCTGCCGGCGTTGTAGGCGCGCACCGGGCAGTTGAGCAGTACGGCCAGTTCGCTCTGCGATGCTTCGGGGAAATATTTTTCCAGGTGGCGGGCGGCGGTGCGCATGGCGTAGTTCTGGCTGGCAGGGATAAGTACGTCGTAGGCGCCGAAGACGGTGTTTGAACCTATTTCTTTCTCGGCGTCGGTGAGGGGTACTTCTTTGTGCGCCACCAGGATACGGGTGCTCTGGTCTTTGGCGAAATCGGCCACGCAGCCGTGTATCATGCCGCCGCCGGCGTCGATTTTTTTTACGTCGGTTTTAAGCAGGTAGTAGTTTCTGGTGCGTTCCAGGAGGCCTTCGTGAGGCAGGGTTCCGCTTTTTTTGTCGGCCAGCAGTTTTTTAAGGGTGTCCAGTGCGATGATGTCGGCAAGGTGACCATAGGTGCGGTAGCCGCCTTCCCAGAATACCCGGAAGTAAAAGGCGGTGGTCTCTACCGGGTGCGGCGAGGGGACGGGCAATACTTCCAAGCCGTTGAGGTCGTTCCACTGGCCACAGTCGAGGTCGACTGGCTCGAAGTGCGACTCGAAGCGCTGCGGCGTAAGGCCCATCAGCTTGGCGGCCTTGCTCATGATGGAGTGGCGCACCAGTTTGCTGGCGTAAAATTTGATGCGGTGGTCGGAGCGGGCCAGGGCCGGCAGGCCGGCAAAATGGTCGTCGTGGGCGTGGGTAAGGAAGACGCCTTCGATCTCGCTGGCGCTCAGGCCCAGTGCGGTAAGGCTGCGCAGGATATGCGGTCCGGCGTCGATGAGGTAGAGTTTGCCTTGGTAACACAGCAGGCTGCTCATGCAGGGGCGCCAGGGATCCCAGCCATCGCCTTCGCCGATATGTATAATGGAAAAATAATGGCGTTCCAGGTGGTGGTAGTCGAGACGTACGGCCGGCTGGTATTCGACTCCGGCCGGCAGGTTCAGGTCTATTTCGATGGTCCGGTCTTCATAGCGCAGCTCGAAGATGTTCAGGGCTTTGCGCCGGATAAAGCAGCCACGGCCCAGTTCGCTTTCGTCGTGGTCCAAGGTTACG
Source organism: Spirochaetota bacterium (assembly GCA_018815555.1). Classification (GTDB taxonomy): domain Bacteria; phylum Spirochaetota; class Spirochaetia; order Treponematales; family UBA12059; genus UBA12059. The sequence goes on from JAHIWF010000045.1 coordinate 1,255, forward strand.
GTTTGCAGCATTTCCTCGATCGGCTGCAGGCGGCCGAAGGCGAAACGGGTCTTCAGGTCCAGCAGCTCGGTGCTTTCTTCAGCACTGAGTCCGGCCTGCTGCAATTCTTCTGGTTCAGTCAGGCCGTGTTTGCCGGTGTTCATGTAGGCCAGCTGGGCGCGCAGCTGGCTGCTGGAGCCGATGATCAGCGGTCGCTGGCCGGTATTGTTCGGATGCTTTGGAATGATCATGCCCTGGCGGTAAAACATCTGCAGTACCGGGAATTCGGCCAGATTGGAGAAGCCGCCGTTCTGGGTGGAGGTGTCGGCCAGCAGTATGGCGTTGGGGCCGGTTTCGTATTCGCGGCCGTTTTCCTGCCGTTTTACGATAAGGCCTTTTTGCATGAGGTGTTTGACGGTGTCGGCCGGGCAGCCGCACAACAGACGCAGGTCGGCCTCGGGGACCGATATCCAATAGACGCCTTCGCTTACTTGTATGCTTTCCACGCTGTAAATTATAGCATATTTTTTATTTTTTTGCCTGTTTGCTTATCTAAGTTGCCGGTTTTTGCTATTATTCGGACGTTCGTATGGTACATGATGAGGCTAAAAGGAGTGCTTGGCATGATGATTTTTCTTTTGCCGGTTTCGGCCTGGTGCTTTTTTCTGGCGGCCGTGCTGGTAAGTTTCGTTGATATACGCACGCTGCGTATTCCTTTTTTGTTTTGGCTGCTGCCGCTGCTTGCGGGCTTCGCTGAATTGCTGATTCGCTCGGGTGGCCTTGCCGGATGGGAACCGTTGCTGGTGGTTTTGCGGCGGGTACTGGAGGCTGGGCTGATGCTTGGGCTCTTGCTGCTGTTCCGTTTGGCGGTGCGGCGTAAATTCGGACTGGGTGATGTATGGTTTTTGTCGGCTTTAACCTTGCCTTTGGGGCTAATCGGGGTGTTTATGGTGCTTTTTGTAGCCAGTCTGGCCGGAATTCTGGTCGGTTTGCTCTTAAAAATGCAAAACAAGCCGATTCCCTTCGCGCCTTTCATCGCCGCCGGAATTTTGTTTACAATTCCGCTATATGGATTTATAGTGGAATTTCTAGGCTTTGGCCGACTTTAAATAGGAATATACCAGTATGAACAAGCGAAAACCAGTATCTGCAACTCTGCTCTACGTGCTTCTTCTGCTGTTTTCTGGATCGTTGGCTCATGCCCAGAAAATTTCGCAGATGGAGTTCCGCAATCAGGCAATCAGCGACATTCTGCTGGTTCTGGCCGAAGTATCCGGGGTATCCATCGTGCCCGACGAGACGGTTAGCGGCACAGCCTCCTTTTTTTTCCACGAAACCGAATTCCGGGTAGCCCTGGAATCTTTTTTGTCAGCCCAGAAGCTGTATCTGCGCGACGAGGGCAACATTATATATGTATCACGTATTCAAATTGACCAGACTGCCGACGGGGTGTTCAGCATGCACGCCGACGAGGTTGACGTGCAGCTTTTGCTGCGCGCGCTGTCGCGTACCGCCCGCAAGACCATATTGTTCGATACGCTGCCCCGGCTGAATCTGAGTATCCACGCCGAGGAGCTGAGCCTGGCAAGGATTCTGGATATCATGCTGCAGCGCCTGCCCGAGTACGAACTGCGCAGCAGCGACGACAGTTTTTACCTGCGCAAACGCGACCCGGTGGCCGGTGCGCCGGGTGCTGCCCGGCCGGCTTCGGGCAGCGAGATCCGGCGTAATGCCGATGGTAGCTATAACCTGGATTTCGAGCAGCTGCGACTGCGTGATGCACTGGTAAGTCTTATGCAGCTGCAGCAGCAGGAGTATGTTTCGCTGATAAGTGTGGACAGTCTGCTGACGCGCATGAATTATACCGACCGCAGTTTTGAACAGGCTTTGCAGCTGATTCTGGAACAAGTAGGTGCCGATTTTGTGGTGCTGGACGGCCTGGTGTACATTTTCGAGATACAGAAACGTGATATTACCAAAAAATTACGTAATACCATTGTTGTGGATGTGCGCTATCTGCCGGTGCAGGATGTCGTCTTCATGCTGCCGCAGGAATTGTCCAACAGCGCGTTTTACCGCATGGACAAGACTACCAACAGTTTTATCCTGACCGGTTCGGAGCAGGAACTTGCCCCGCTAGTGGATTTTATTCGCCAGGTTGACCAGCCTTTGGTTCGCAGCAACATGGTTTCCTTCCGTCTCAGTTATATTAAAGCCCGCGAATTCCTGGCGCTCTGCCCACCGCGGCTTTTTCCTACTTCGCCCATCCTGCCGCCGGACGAGTACCTGTTTGTGGCCGATTTGCCGACGGAGACTGTCCCCGAAGTCGAACAGTTACTCCGGCTGTTGGATGTAAAACAAGCGGCTGTACCGGTACGCCTGAAGTTTTTAAGCAACTCCGCATTGCTGGAAGTACTGCCGCCTTCAGTCAGCAAGGATGATATTCTGGATACCGGCTATCCCGGCCTGGTCTTTTACCGCGGTACGCAGGACAAGCTGGAACAGTTCCTTACCGAGCTGGCATTGGTAGACCGGCCGGCGCCCCAATTGCGCTATGATGTTCTGGTGCTGCAGTCCCAACTGGGCAATTCGTTCGACTTCAAGATAGACCTGAGCGCTCGACGCAACACCGCCTCGGACAGTTTTGCCGTTATCGGAGCCTTCGAAAAACTGCTGTCGGTAAACTTCGACCTGATCAGCGAATTCGGTTATTTATTTGCCACCAAAGTAAGCCTCGAACTGGCCCAGAGCACTACCCGCATCTTTGCCGATACCACGCTTACCGGGCTGGCCGGTCAGGATATCAAATTTCAGAATACCGAAACCTTCCGCTATGTGGAGCCGGAGCGCGACCCGGATACCGGTGCGCTGAAGAACACCGGCATAACCCGCGAGATTACCTCCGGTCTTATTCTGTCCATAAACGGCTGGATATCCAGTGACAATATGGTAACCATGAAGACAACTGCCACCGTTTCCGAGCGCGGAACCACCGATGGTGCCTCCGATCGGCCTCCCGCTACTTTCGAGCGGGTTGTGTCGTCGCAGCTGCGTACTCCGGCCGGTGTGCCGGTGCCGATCAGCGGCCTGATTCAGCGCAAGAAAACCCGTTCGATACGCAAAATTCCGCTGCTGGGCGATATTCCACTGCTGGGTCTGCTGTTCCGCTATACCTACGAATCCGATGATGAAACCGAATATACTATCTACATTGTGCCTCGTCTGGTGGAAGATGTACGCCAGCCGGCGGATTCAGGCGGCCGTATGATGGATCTGTATCGTCTGGTGTCTGTGCGGCCATGAAAAAAATAGCAAGCGCCTCAGCCGGACAGCCCGTCGGAATGCTTGAGCGCCTGGATGAGTACGAGCCGCTGCCGGTCGGCGAAGCCCAGTACAGCCTGGATTTCTGTGAGGAAAACAAGGTGCTTAAGCTGAGCGAAGCGGCCGAGCAAGTACTTGTGTGTGCTCCGGAAGATATCGATGCCGATGTTCTGTCGGTTCTGGAGCATTATCATGGCAAACCGGTACGGGTCTGCCTGGTTTCGCAGGCGGTGTTTTCGGCGGCCCGCGGTCGGGTTTTTTCCATGGGGCTGCTGGGCACGGCCGCAGTTGATTCCTCCGGCGAAGGCGGCTTTCATCTGGATGCTCTGGAAGGCGACGCCCCGGTTATCAATTTTATCAATGGCATTTTGATTGATGCCATCCGTCTGCAGGCTTCGGATGTGCATATTGAGTGTTTTTCGGCTTTCGGCCAGGTGCGGCTGCGTGTTGACGGCAGCCTGGTGGAGGCGGCGCGCTTTCCGGTGGAACGTTTTGCTGCCCTGGCAGCCCGCATCAAGATAATGGCCAACCTTAATATCATGGAAAAGCGCCTGCCGCAAGACGGGCGGGTTTCGGTGGATCTTGGCAAAGACCGGGTTGACCTGCGCGTTTCCATTGTGCCGATAGCCCGCGGCGAATCCATTGTGCTGCGCCTGTTGGGGCGTTCAAGTTCGCCGTTATCGTTTGCCGAACTGGGTATGGACGATGGCATGACTGCCGCCGCCCAACGGATGCTGGCCTATCCGCATGGGCTGGTACTGCTTACCGGGCCGACCGGTTCCGGCAAGACCACCACCTTAAAAGCCATGCTGCGGCGCATTCAGTCTACGGCGTTAAAAATTATTACCATCGAGGATCCGGTAGAGTATGTGCTGGACGGGCTGGACCAGATTCAGGTAAACGAGCAGATCGGCCTTGGTTTCGAAACCCTGCTGCGCCGGGTATTGCGTCAGGATCCCAATGTTATCATGGTAGGCGAGGTACGCGATGCCGCCACTGCTGATCTGGTTATCCGGGCTGCCTTAACCGGGCATCTGGTGCTCAGTACCCTGCATACCAACGACAGTATTTCGGCGGTTTCGCGTCTGCGCAATATCGGCGTGGAGCCTTTTCTGATTGCCGCTGTGCTGCGCGGAGTGATAGCCCAACGGCTGGTGCGGCGGCTTTGTCCGCAGTGCCGCCGGCTGGTGGCGGTAAAGCCGGCAGAGCAGGCTTTAGCCGCGCGGCACAACATAAGCCTTACGCAGGTTCCGCAGTCTGTCGGCTGTCCTGCCTGCAATCAGACCGGCTACAACGGACGTTTTGCCCTGTACGAGCATTTTATGCCCGACGAGCAGCTGGAAGAAATGATTGTGCAGAATGCCAAATATTCGGCCCTGCAGGAGTATTTGCAACTACATGGAATGAAGACATTGGCCAGGGCCGGTCTGGAACGGGTGGCCGCCGGTGAAACCACCATAGCCGAGCTGGAACGTGAGGTAGAGCTATGAAATCCTTTCAAGTGCGCTACTTTGATGCCGGCGGAAAACTGTGCAAAAAGCAGCTGTCAGCGGACAGTGTCCGGGCTTGTGAAACGCTAATAAGCGGTGATGGCTGCCGTTTTGTTTCGGCCATCGAAGCCGAGGGAAAGCGTAAATCTGCTCAGCTGGCGAGCCTGAACGCCGCCGAGCTGGTCGAGTTTTCGTCCATTATGTCCTCGCTTCTTACGGCGGCTCTCAGCGTGCGCGATGCCCTGCTGATGCTGCAGAGCATAGCCCGCAAGAAAAAAATGCGCGATCTTGCCGGACGCCTGGTTTCGCGTATCGACCGCGGTGAATCGTTTGCCGACGCAGCCGCCTGTGAGGGAAAGGGTTTCCCGCCACTGGTACTGGCGCTTATCCGCATTGGGGAGCGCACCGGAGATTTATCCCGGTCATTTGAACGTATCTGGTATTATGCCGAGAACCGGCGGAAACTGGTCTCGGCGCTTTCCAACGCCATGAGCTATCCGGTACTGGTGCTTACGGTTATGGTTTTTGGGTCGCTTGGAGTCGGCGCATATGCTCTGCCCAGGCTAAAAGACATGTTTGCCGGCATGGGTGGGGCGGCGGCGGATGAGTTGGGACTTGCCCTGGAGTTGGCCAAAACCAGGGTGCTGCTGGCAGCCCTGGTCATGGGGCTGGTCTTACTGCTGGTATTTTTGGCGCTGCTGGCGCGACGGCAGGGCGGCCGGGGAAAATTGGTCGTCGATACAATACTGTTAAAGCTTCCTTTGCTTGGCGCATTTATCCGCGATACCAATACCCTGGATTTTGCCTTTTCGATGGAGGCACTTACCAGTGCCGGCATCCCGGTAAACGACGCATTGCTGGAATCCTGTTCCTCCCTGTCCAATGCCGCCTATGCCGAGGCAGTGTCTGCCGTAAGCAGCCAGATACGCAAGGGAGTAAGCCTTTCTGTATCGTTCCGTAATCAAAAGCGTCTGCCCGGGCAGCTTTCGCAATGGCTGGCGGTCGGTGAACGTTCCGGCAATGTTGCTGCTATTTTTACCCAGCTAAAAGGTTTTTATGAGGCGATCGTGGCCAAATGGACGGCGCGTTTTCTGGCTCTTATAGAACCGGGCATAAGCCTGCTGGTTGGCCTGTTTATTATCATGCTGATATTTACCTTTGTTGTGCCTATTTTGAACTCATACGGATCTATACTTTGATGCTAAGGGAGGGTGTTGTGAATACCAATAAACAAAGAAAGCTTGCCGTCAGGTCGGCCCGGCGCTTGGACGGCGGGTGGACTTTTATCGAAACCCTGGTTGTACTGGGCATTGTACTGATACTTACCGCAACCGTAGGTTTTACGGCTATGAAGCAGCTGGCTAAAGCCAAAACCGTAGCCGCGCGCAGCCAGATTGATTCTCTGCAGCTTGCTATGCAGTCATATTATCTGGATACCGGCAGCCATCCTACCCGTGAGCAGGGGCTTATGGCCCTCCGGGAAAAACCCACACTCAGTCCGGTGCCAAATAATTGGGACGGTCCGTACATGGAAAAACCGATTCCGGATGATCCCTGGGGGCGTCCTTATGTGTATCTGATTCCCGGACCGGCCGGGATGCCCTATGGCCTGGCCAGCTACGGCAAGGATGGGGTGGAAGGCGGTGAGGGTGAAGACGCCGATACGCTGTCCTGGTAGCAGTGGCCTGGCGGACAGTGGCTGGTCCATGATGGATGCACTGATCGCACTCGCTGTATTCACTATCCTGTCCGTCGTCATTCTGGCTCTGGTGCTGAATATTGTGCAATCGGCTACTGCCTACATAGTGCAGGCACGGCAGCTGATCGGGAAGGAAAACCTGTTTGCTGAAGAATTTTCAGTCTTTTTCGCAAAGTAAATTCAGCACCTCAGATAGACCTTCCCTGCAGGCCGGGTTTACCCTGCTGGAGGCGGCGCTGGGAGCCTTGCTGCTGGCGGCTTTTTCTTTGATGCTGCTGGCAATATCCTCTATAGTGCTGCGCGGACTGGAAGACGGCCGGGATGAAAGTACAGTTGCGGCGCAGGCACTGTTGTTTGACAAGAGCCTGCGCAAGGTCTGCAGCCGGGTGCAAATACCCTTCTGGCAGGGAGATTTCAGGCTGCAGCTGAATGCGGCTGCTTTTTCCTGCAATTACCTGGATGGTTTTGCTGATGCCGCTTTTGAATTAAAACAGCTGGAAGCGGCTGTGCAGCTGCTGGAAAATGGCACCGTGCAAAATTTTCAGGCAGTCAGCCTGGTGCGCATACGCCTTCTGCTGGACAGTGATATTGTAAAGGGATTGATCTTTGAGTACCGAATACATGACCGTGATTTTTCTACCAGCGCACTGTTCTCCGGTTACAGTCTGAGGATGCATGATGATGTATAAGCGCGGTTCAGCCACCCTTCAGGTTCTGACGGTTCTGCTTTTCTTGTGTGCTCTGGGCGCGGCCGTTACCGTATACGTCCTTAATGCCAGGACGCTCGGCCGGCGGATTAAGCCCGAGGCTGATAATGCGGATCTGTTCCGCATTGTATCGTCGGTAGCGGCCCTGTTGGCGGAACCTTCGGCCAGTGGAGCCGACACTCCGCAAAATGCGGCATTTACCTATAGCGAACCTGGCTACGGTGTCAGTGTCCGTGAATTATCAAGTTTAATTAACCCGAACTGGCTGAGCATTTCTATCGTTACTGAATCAAACATGGCCAAGTTGATGAGTTCAGTGGACGCTCCTTATCTGCTGCAGCAGAGCCGCTTCGACGAAGGAATTTCACTGAACATTGGCGAGCGTTATAGTGATTATTTTATAAAAGAAGCTTTTGACAGCTACCTGTCGCCATTTTCCTATCTGAACATAGATGTTGTCGACGAGTATGTGCTGGAGCGCGTAGTGGCCGAGTGCAGCGGAGATGCCGCAGCAGCCGCCGAATTGCGGCAGCGGGTGCGCCGAAAACGTGAGTCGCTATTGCCATATTCTGCCAATGAACTGGTACAGCTGTTCGGAGTATATAACCGTGAACTGTCGGTTTTTATTACCAATGAGGCTCAGTGGAACGTAAATTTTATCGATCCTTTGGTGCTCAGAGCTGTTTTGGCTTACCCGGCGTTTCAACTGGAAAATGCCGATATAATCGCGGCGACTATACTCGGAGCCCGCGGGTCCTCACCCCTGACGGTGGAGATATTGCAGAATATAAGCGATTTGCCGGCAACCCACCGGCTTTTTGCCTGGATAGGCGACAACAGCTGGTTCTGGGAAGTTACTGTGCATGACCAGGAGCGTCAGCTGAAAGCCATACTGGCACGGGTTCTGCCGACCAGCTATAATGACCTTTCATTATTGAATCCGGTGATCCAGCTGATTCAATGGGAAGCGGGAGATTACGAGTTTGACTGATTATACTAGCACCGGTGATATCGAAGATCCTCAGGAAAATTCAGCGGCCGTTTTCCGGCCTGTGGCCGGCGGCTTATATCTGCCCGCCACGGCTATGGTTCTGCGCACGGTGGATGTTCCGCCGCTCAAGCCGGACCTTGTTGATGAGTATGTTCTCAGCCGCCTTTCGCGCTGGTACCCGACCGGTACCGCCGATATTGTATGGGAACTTTTAAATGCCGGCCGTAAAAGCTGTCTGGTCATCGTCAAGCGGTCACTGTTAGCTCTTTTGCGCGCCAGCCTTACGACCTCGGGCTTTGTTTCGATCAATTGCGGCTGGCGTACTGTGTCCGATAATTTTGTACGGCTGGTTCTGACAGATAAAGTCTGCGAGGCCGCCTTGTTCTCCGACAGCCAATGGACCTTGTTGGAACCGTTTGCTTGTACTGGTCCGGAGGATGTCAGCGCATGGCTGCGGTCGTTCTCTGCCGCGTCTGTTCCGGCTATACTTACCCCGGATACAGCTGCTCCGGCCGCAGAGGCTCCGTTTTCGGCTGCTTCGGCCACCGCGGCTGCGGACCTTGAAGATGAACCTAAGGCCAAAGCCCTGGAACTTCAGCTCTTGCTGCCGCCGGAGCGCAAGGCGGAATTTTCCACGTACTTTAAAACCGGCCGCCGGAATGTTCAGGTAGCTGCTAGTGTTCATCCTGGTTATTCATCTATAACTTTTACCGACATGCATGTCCAAGCCTTTACCGAAGCCTTGTTGCCGCCCCGCAGCGGAACACGTCTGTTTATTCCCAAAAGCGGCAGCGCCAGTCGCCGCTACTGGCTGCTGGCGGCCGGTCTTGCCTTTATTATTCTGAACGGCAGTTTCCTTACCCTGCGCTTTTCGGCCGATCACGCCGCTTCCCGGTATTTGCAGGCCTTGCAGGAGGCTGATCTGGTTTTACGTGAAAACCGCAACCTCGACCAGGAGCTCAGCCGTCTGGAAGCCCTGCTGCCGGAATACCGGACAGGGGCCGCTCATCCCGGTATGCTGTTGGAGCATCTGGCTGATTCTGGGATCCGGCTTACCATATCCAGTTTTACCCTCGACAATAACCGTTTTATTCTGCGCGGCGCAACCAGCAACGCCATCGCACTTACCGAATATCTGCGCTCAATCTCCGGCTTTGCCAAGCTCAGTCTTTCCGGTGTGCAGCTTATGGATAATGGAGACGAGCAATTCAGCCTAAGTGGTGACTACAATGACTAAGCGTGAAAAAAAACTGGGCATTATTTTTCTGGTACTAGCTTTGGTCTTCCTTACCCTCGTAAATGCCTGGGAAAGCCTGGACCGGCTGTCCATGCTCAGCTCATATGCGGAACGTTACACCCTAACCCGGACCTTACTGGAAAAAAGCTTGGCCGACCACGCCGGCAAACGGGCCTATCTGGCCAGCCTGCAGGAACGCGAACGCGCGCTTTCGGTTGCGGCCCGGAGTGTTCGGGACCCTTTTCTATTGGGACGGCAGTGCCGGGTGCTGCTGGATCAGGCCGGTGCCGCGATTAGAAGTTTTTCTTTGGGAGGTACAGCGGCTGAACCCCTGCTGGAAACCAGCCTGCTGGCCGACCGCGCGGTGCTGCCGCGGCTTTTTCTGCTGCTGGATTCCAGCGAACCGCGCTTGCGGATATCATATTGCAGTCTGAACAGCAGCGCCGCTCAGGGGCTGGATCTTGTACTGAGGATAGTGTATGCCGACAGTCATTAAAGCCGCTATTCTCGTTGTTCTGGCGCTTTCACTGGCCTTCGCGCTTTACTCGCTGGCTGTGCTGCTCAGCCCTCCGGAGATTCCACCTTGGGAAACTGCAAGCCCGGCCAGTGACCCGGCCGAACTGGAAACTATTCCGTCCCGACGTGATTATTCTTTGATAACCCGTCTGTTTCCTGCCAAAACGTCGGCTGTTTCATCCGGGCTAGCGGCCGAGCCGACAGCTGCGCAAGTTACCCCTATCGTTCCGACGGCTCCCGGCCGACTGGATCTGCGTTATATCGGTACCATAATCACCTCAGGAAAACCTCTGTATTATATCCGCGACGAAACCAAAAGCCGGCTGATCCGCATCGGCGAAGGCAGCCCCTTCCAGGAACTGGAATTTGTCGAAGAGAAAAACGGTATCATTTATCTGTTGGTAGAAGGAGTCGAATATGAATTGCGTAAATAGACAGGAAATCTCCATGAGGTCCTTATATCGGCCGTTTATACGCCGCCTGACTGTCTGTATGGCGCTGCTTGTCCTGCTTATTACACTGGTTTCCTGTGCTGGGCTGAAAGCCCGGGCCGACGGCACGTTTCCGCTGTACGGCATGATCTACGATGACCGGGGCAGGGGCGTGTCCGACGCGGAGCTTTATCTTGGTGATGATTTAGTTGCTTTTTCTGATTTTAACGGCCGTTTCGTCTTTAATAATATTCTGCCAGGAGAATATAGCCTGAAGGCGGCAGCCGTCGGCCTGGAAAAACTTGAGCAGACCATCAACGTGGCCGACAGCGGCTCGGTGCTGTATCTTCATATGGTTTCGGTAGAAGGCCTGTATGTTGATTTTCTTGTTGCATTACAAGCCGGGCAATGGCAGGCAGCCGGAGCTACCCTGCAGCGGGCTCTTGCCATCGATCCGGAGGCCTTTGTGCTGCGCTATGCCGAAGCAGCCCTGCTGTATACGGCACTGCGGCCGGATCGCGACTGGCAGCGCGCCGAAGTTCTGCTAGAGGCTTTGCTTGCCGATGGCGTTCATGAAAGTGCGGTATATCTTATGCTGGCCGATATCGCCCAGTATGACCGGGCTGATGAAGCGGCGGCTGCAGCTTATCTGGCTAGCTGCCTGAAGCTGGAGTACAGCGCCGATGTGGCTGCCCGGCTGGCCAGCCTGAATGCAGCTGCCGGTACTCCGCTTGATGATGAGTAAAGGTCCGTCTGCCGGTTCCATGCAAGCGGTTCTGGCGGCTGCTTTCAAGGCCAGCCTGCCGGTATTGCTTGGCTACGGCACTATTGGCTTGGCCTTTGGCCTGGTTTTGGTAGGAGCCGGTTTGCCGGCCTGGCTGTCGCCGCTGATGGCCTTGTTTGTGTATGCCGGAGCCGCCCAATTTATGGGGGTGGGGCTGCTTGCGGCCGGTACCGCATTGCCGGAAATCGCCCTGCTTACCCTGCTGCTCAATGCCCGGCATGCAGTATATGGCCTGTCCATGCTGCGGCCCTTCTCTGGCTCTTCCTGGCGGAAGCCGTACCTGATTTTTGCCCTTACCGACGAGACTTACGGCCTGCTTACCACCGTAAAGGTTCCCGCAACAGCTTCTGCCCACAATTTCTATTTTCTGATATCGCTGCTGAACCAAAGCTACTGGTTTGTTGCCTGCACCCTTGGTGCCTTGCTCGGTGCCGCCCTGCCTTTTGATACCAGTGGTCTGGATTTTGCCCTTACTGCATTGTTTGTGGTTTTGCTGGTGGAGCAGATACGTAAAACCCCGCGACCCGAGCCGTATCTGGTGGCTGTCGCCGCTGCTGCCCTGGCTTGGATACTGGTGGCTGCCACCAATTTTCTGCTCCTGGCTTTGCTGGTTTCCATTTTTGCCATCAGCCTGTTGCGCAGGCGACTGGAAGAAAGGCTTCCGGAATGAACCGGTATCTTTGGGCGGTTTTTCTGATGGCCGCTGTTACCCTGCTTACCCGGGCCGCACCGTTTATATTTTTTTCGCATAAAAAGGTGCCATCTTATCTGCTGTTTTTGCAGCAATATATGCCACCCATCGTCATGGCACTGCTGGTTATAAACAGTTTCCGGACCATCGACTGGACGCTTTTCCCACACGGCCTGCCGGCCCTGGCCGGCGCCCTGCTAACGGCTATTCTACATCTATGGAAACGGCAGGTACTGCTGTCGATTGGCGGCGGGACGCTGGTATACATGCTGCTTATACGACTACTGTGATGTTGCCGTCTACAGCCCTAGTTCCAGCTGGTCGTCCA
>JAHIWF010000351.1 GCA_018815555.1 Spirochaetota bacterium
GAAGAGCGGCTGCATCCAGTTGGACATCTTGGCCTGCTTCTCGCCCGGCAGAAAACCAATATCCTTGCCCACCGAAACCACCGGCCGCGACACCAACATGCGCGAGTATACTTTTTCCTCGAACAGTTTGCGCATGCCGGCAGCCAGCGCCAACAGAGTCTTGCCGGTACCGGCCTTGCCCATAAGGGTGACCAGTTTAAGATTGTCGTCCAGCAGCAGTTCCAGCGCCACCCGCTGGTAGGAGTTGAGCGGCGAAATGCCGGAAACCGAGCCCAGCTCGTCGCGCAGCAGGCGAACTACATTCTCTTCAGGCATATAACGGCAGACCCGGTCGGCCTCGCCCGGACGGCCGCGGAAAATTACAAACTGGTTGTTTTTTAGTACGTCCTTCCAGGGCAGCTCGCCGGTGCCGTCCAGTATGGCCAGCTGGTCGGCCGAACCGTCCACTTCCAGCACCCCGGTGTACAGCGAGGCAATATCAACCCGCTGCTTATCGTAATCCACCGCGCGGATACCCATGGCAGTGGCTTTTACGCGGGCATTGATGTCCTTGGAAACAAAAAACACCAGGCGGCCTTCCTGGTGGAATTTAAGCGCGCACAGAATGATGCGGTTGTCGGCGATGGAAGTGTCCAGACCGCGCGGGATACTGTCCGGCTGCTCCAGCGACACCCGCAGGAGCGAGCCGTTTTCCAGTTTTACACCCTCATGCAGATTGCCTTTTTTGGCCAGCGTATCCAGAAAACGGATGGCGTCGCGGGCGCTTTTACCGCGCTGCTCGTGGGCGTTTTTTAGGTTGTCCAGCTCCTCCAACACCTGCAGCGGGATGACTATTTCGTTGTCCTTAAAGGACATGACCGCTTCGGGATAGTGAATCAGCACATTGGTATCGATGACGAATATTTTGGCTAGCTCGTGGGGATCACTCATCGGCGGCTCCTTGGGCACTGGGGTTAAGCTGCCGAAAAAGCCCGAGGCAGATACCGGCAGCCGGAAACCGCAACGGGGCGGGCTCCTGTTACCAGTATAGACGATACGGCCAAACTGGCAAGTGCGGATTCGGTTAAAAGTAGATGGAACAAAAACCAGCCGGCCGCAGCTAGGAGGCCAAACGGCCGGGCGGGAACTGGTCAACCTGGAGTCTGCCGCCGGCGGTGCTGCCGGGGCGTGCAATACTCAGGAGGCCGGTCGGGAACTGGTCCCCCTGGTCACCCTTTTTACAGGATGCTTAAGCCTTGTTCGGGCGGAAGAAGCCGAAAATGCTGCCGCAGAGGCCGCCGATGATGTGCGCGAACTCGGAGATGTCGTTGGCCTGAAAGGCGTTGATAATCTCCTTTCCGAGGAACAGCAGCATGACCAGGATAAAGGTTACCGGAATCTCGCCCTTGTTGAAGTTGGTAAACGAGGCCAGCAGGATCATCATGAACACGATGCCGCTGGCGCCCAGGAGGCCGCTGGAGAACAGCAGAGCGTTGAGAATGCCGGTGACCAGGGCGGTAATGACCATCATGAACAGCAGGCTGCGCGAGCCGTAAGTAAGCTCCAGAATCGGGCCGAGCAGCAGAATGAAGACCAGGTTGGACATCAGATGGTTGATGTCGGCATGGCCGATGGCATGGCTGAACAGGCGGAGGTACGAGTTGAAGCTGGCAAAATTAAAGGCACCGCGCGGCTGGGCGGAAAACCAGTTTTCCATCAGCCCGGGAATAATCGCGCCGAGCAGCAGCACGATACCGCAGACCAGCGAAAAGGTAAGGGTGGTAGGCGCGTTGTATTTGATCTTCATGTAAAACTCCTCAGGCTCGGTGCACGCCGGAACATTCCGGCCACTGGCGAGTGTAACACGCCGGAAACTTTTTTTCCAGAAGCGGAGACCGGGACGAGGGACAGGGAGGACGGACATGGGGACAGTCCCCACCTATGGAGAAAATCGAGCTTTCTGGGAACGGAGGTCAGGTTTGGAGGATGCGGCCGGGAACGTGGGGACTGTCCCCGCCTATGGAGATTATCGAGCTTTCTGGATTTGGAGTTGTCGGGAACCTGTTGGGGTCGGCCGGGTACCTGTCGGGGGCGTTAACCCCTTCCGGAGAAAATCGTCGCCGCAAGCTTGCCTTGATCGCGGGTCAGCCATATCTTTAGTACAGCACCGGCAGTACTAAGCCGGACAAAAGTAGCTTCAGGAGGAATCATGGCAACTATCACACTTAAAGGAAATCCCATACATACCGGCGGCGAGCTGCCCAAAACCGGCAGCAAGGCCCCGGACTTTTCGCTTACCGGCGGCGACCTGGCCGATGTCGGGCTGGCCGCTTTCGCCGGTAAAGTGCGTATTCTGAACATCGTGCCCAGCCTGGACACCGGCGTATGCGCCGCCAGCGCACGCACCTTCAACAAGCGCATTCAGGAGCTGGGCGGCGCGGTAGTGCTTACCGTCAGCCGCGACCTGCCCTTTGCCCAGAAACGCTTCTGTTCCGCCGAAGGTATCGACGCCGTGGTAACCCTGTCCGAAATGCGCGACAGCAAATTCGGCAAGGACTACGGGGTGACCATAACCGACGGCCCGCTGGCCGGCCTGCACTCGCGGGCGGTAGTAGTGGTTAACGCCGCCGGTGTGGTTACCTACACAGAGCAGGTACCGGAAATCGGCCAGGAGCCGAACTATGACGCCGCCCTGGCAGCGGCCAAAGCTGCGCTCTGAGCTGGGTTCCAGTTCTGTAGCGGCTCCATTACTCAAGCAGCAGCAACGCCAAGTGTGCTGCTGCTTTTCTTTTTTATTTGTTTTCCGCCAGAAAGTTTATTACTATATAGTTACAGTTAGATATTACGGAGGATATTGATGAAACGATTTGCCTTGATCTTCACGGTACTCATATTATTTACATCAGCCAGCCTGTTTGCCGAAGAGCCTTTCCTGAAAGCCAGCCTGGAAGCCGAGTTCGGCACTGTTAAAGTTTTTTACCATACCTATCAGGTCGGCGAGAACAGCAGCAACTTCGACTTTGTAAAGCAGGGTGGGCAGGAACTGCTCTACCCCTTTCAACGCTACACGGTTAACCTGCACCTGGGCGGTTCGCACCGCCTGCGCTTCCTGTACCAGCCACTGCAGCTGGACACCAGTATAACAGCCAAAGCAGATTTTACGATTGACCAGACGGTGTTTGCAGCCGGCACCCCGGTAGACCTGAGCTACAGCTTTCCTTTCTACCGGGTAAGCTATATGTATGACTTTATCCCCGGCCCCGTTCATGCCGCCGCCGGCCTGGCCTTGCAGATGCGTAACGCTTCAATAAAGTTCAGCAGCGCAGACGGCATCCAACGCACCGTCTCGCAGAATCTGGGACCGGTACCGGCCTTCGTACTGTACGGCCGCCTGCCCTTTGCTGATATTTTCTTTGCAGAACTGGACGCCACCGGGCTCTGGGCTTCAAGCGCCATCATTAACGGTGCCGATTTCGAGTTCGAAGGTTCAATCCTGGACGCCTCGCTGCGCGCAGGCGCACTGTTGCGCGAGAACACCGAAGTATTCCTGAACCTGCGTTTCCTCGGCGGAACAGCCAAAGGCACCTCGCAATACGAAAGCCAGTACTGGACCCAATCGGAAGAAAAATATACGGCCAACTATCTGGCCACCGGCAGCCTGACCTTCGGCGCACGGCTGGGCTTGTAAACGCAAAAAGCGGAGAGGCCTTGGTTCAACGCCCGCTCCGCAGCTTGTGACTCTGCAGAAGAGTGAAGCCGGTCAGGCCGCAGCCCGACCGGCTTTTTTTATAACTCCGGCTCGTCGGCCCGGCTGATGAAAATACGGCCTTCACCTTCCAGCTGCTTGATCACTTCGACCACCCGCAGACCGGCAGCATCGCAATCGCGCAGGCGTACCCGGCCCAGCTGGGTATAGGCCTCGCGCATCCGCGCCTGCAACTCTGCCGGGAAACAGGCAAAGATACGTTCACGCACCGCTTCGACCACCGGCTTCATGGCAACCAGAATGTCCTGCAGGTCGGCCCTCTCCAGCACCGCAGCAATCGATTCGTCCTCCAACATGGTAATGTCCTCGAACACGAACATGTTACGTTTTATTTCTTCGGCCAGTTCCGGATTGGTTTGGTCCAGCGTGCCGATGATTCTGGCCTCGCTGGCCCGCGATACATGGTTAAGCATGCCGGCTATGCGCGCGATGCCTCCGCTTGCCGCCACCTGCTGGCCGGCCGACTGCAGCCTTACCATGAGCACACGCTCCAGCAGCCTTAACAAGCCTGGTTCGGTCCTGTCCAATCGGTGCAGGCGCTGGACAATATCCAGCTGGCGCTCTTCCGCCAGCGTTTCCAGCAGCGCACCGGCGGCGGCGTCTTCCATATACGACAGCACCAGGGCCAGCAGCTGATTGCGCTCTTTGGTTAGGAAAAGTGACAGAGAGCCGACGTCGTAGGCAGCCAGGCTGGCGAAAGGCCGCTGCCCGTGGACGCCTTCTGGCTGGCTCTCAAAATCGGCCTGGCCGTATGCCAGCCGGTCATCCATGGCTTCCTGCCGGCCTTTGATTTCGGCAATAGCCGAAGTAAAGCCGGAGACTGTAGACTCCAACCCGCCCTTAATCTCGGCCAAAGCAGTGCGGATTTCACGGCTGAGACCGGCCAGATTCGGCTCTTCTTCGCTGTCCGGCTCCAGACCGAAGAGGGAATTTTCCGCCTGGCCGGCCGGCACAAAGGTGGCGGAACAGGCATCTTTGCTTATTTTAATATTTTCCAGTTCGGCGAACTCCGCCCCGCCGCAGCGCAGCATTGCCTCGCCGCGGTCAAGCGCCGGCAACGGTAGCTCCGAACCGACCTGCAGGCCGTGTAATTCGGCCACACTGAACACCCCGGAGTCGACGACAACCTGTGCCGCCAACGGGCAGCGGGCAGCCGCGGCCAGCGCCGCCGGCTGAACCTGGGTATTCTGCGGATGATACCAGTAGCGGGCCGAAAGCCGCGAAAGCAGTGGCTCCAGCTGCAGGAAGGGATACACCAGATGGCATTCGCCTTTCACTCCGCCTAGTTGCAGCTGCAAGGTAATCATAACTATCATTTCCACGGGCTGTACAATCTGACAATAACGGGGATCCGACTCTACAGAATGCAGCCGGGCCTCCTCGACGCCAAGAGGCTGCCAGGCCGAAGCCACCACCTTTTTAATTTCATCAAGATGAAACTCAAGTGTAACAACATCAAGATCCGAATGCAGGTCTGCAGCTGGAATTCCATCAGGAGCGGGGCTGCCATAGGAACGGTCCAGCAGTACAGCAGTCTGCCGCCGGTTCAGGTGCAGCAGCATCTGGCCTTTCAGCGGTTTCAGCTCCATTACAGCCAGAGTTTCGCTGACATCTAGCATTCGCATGAATTCTTCGTAGGTAAGCTGATCATAAAAGGTTACTTCCGCCTCACAGGGCAGGCGCAAACGGGACGACAGGCTTAGTCCAAGCTGCCGGGCCATATCCTGATGCAGCAAATGCAAGGTGCGCAGCTGCTCGTGCGAAAATTTATCCGGCCGCCGGAAATCGTACAGCTTAAGCTGCGGCTCATGGCTGCGCAGCCGCGGCGAACCGAGAATAGTGGCGCTCATGTCGCCCTCCCGCTCTCCACCAGGCCGGTAAGGCGGATACCGAAATTCTCGTCGATTACAACAACTTCACCCTTGGCGATACACTCGCCGGCCGCCACGAATTCCACCGGCTCGCCGGCCAGCGAATCGAGCTCGATAATGCTGCCCTTGGCCAAGGTTGACAACTCGCGCACCGACAACTCTGTCTCGCCCAAAATAACCTGCACCCGCACGCGGGCGTCTTCAATACTGCCTGTTTTCATTGTACGTTCTCCTTTCCGCCGGCCAAGGCCGAAACCACAAAAACCGTCCGGCCCTCTTTCTGCCGCAACTCACCCTCGGCCAGCACCACACCGCCGGCCTCCAGCCGGGCCTTGCCGTGAGCGGGCAGACTCAGCTGCCCCCGGCGCCGCGCCCGGGCTGCCTCTGCCGCGGTCATGGAACTCTCGGCCAGTATCACTCTGGTATCCAAGAGCAGCCCGCCAGCATCGAAGCGCGCGCCCTCGGCCACTTTTTCCATACTCTGTGCCATACTTTCCTCCATTACACTTGTAACTATACAGGGGCAAAATCCGGC
>JAHIWF010000046.1 GCA_018815555.1 Spirochaetota bacterium
AATCATGCGGGTTTCTGGGTAAGTCAGTATACAGCCAATTGTTGTCTTCATAACGCGTTTTTACAGCACCGGCTAGATAGAGTGGTACTGGGCTTTTAACGGTCATTACCGGGCTGTTGTCCAATACTACTGGACCTCCCAGCCTGGTTTCTTCTGGTTGAAAGCCGCTTTCAGAAAGATTGAAAAGAGCAGGACTCTGTCCTTCATCCAGCTGTACAATACTTTGAGCTGTAGAGACAACCGATGAATTATCAAGAAATATGTCACGAACAGCCTGGTTGATCGCATTGTGTTCAGGAATGGAGGGAAGTACTAAACTAATTATTGCGATTGCAAGACCGTTGACAATAATGTTGTGATGCCAGGCCCTATCTGCCGTTTCGTCCTGTAAACCTTTTTCATGTAAAGCTTTTTCCGCCAGAGCACTGCCGGAATAGTACCAGATTGCTCCCATCAGAATACCAGTAAGCAGCCAGGCGTCAGAATATCCGGAGTACCAGTATACTCCCATAATACTGACTGTCGGCACAATTAGCGGTAGAAGATTCGTACCTCGCTCAATAAGTATAAAGGTATATATGCTGATGCCAATAGCAGATATTAACCATATTTGACGGGTTGCGCTATAGTCGAATGGAGTCTGAATTTTAATGTAATCGATAATTGCGAGAATCAGTGTTTGAACCTGCTCAGATAGTGTGAAAAGTATTTCCGGCTGAATAAAAAATGTTAACAGTAATATCGTCGCAGTTGCAGGTATAAGTATGAAAATCGATGCGGGATGACGACGAAGCATAAACAACAGCATAAAAGAACAGACTGAAAGAATAATAACTTGCAATGAATTTATACCACTACTTAAGCCGGTGGCTATCATGAAGCTTACAGCAAGATTGATTAGTGTATGGCTTATTAATCTATAATAACGAAAAGGATTTTTATATTGAGATGGCATTATTTAAGTCGCTTTCTTCGCTTATGCGGTAGTATCTGATGCCAAGGTTTAGCAGTAGGGAAGAACCATCATCAGACCGAGCAGGTAATTTATAATTGCAGGGAATTAATACAATAGGCTTGAAACCGGCATGAAACAAGTCAAATAATGCTGCCGCGGTTTCCTTGTCTATGAAAGGGCTGATAAAAATAATACTGGAATGCCTATTACGCTGCTCAAGTACCAGTTCAAAAAGCGCTTTGCGGCTGCTTTCGTTTGCTTCGGGTTTGAATGTTGCTAAGGTTTCCATAAAAGACTGGAACATGCGCTGGTTATGTCCATGTTGAACCAGTGGTGTACTGCCATTGCAAAGAAAAAGTGAAGTCATTATTTTATTGTCTGAAAGGTAACTTATAATTGAAGCGCTTGTGTCAATTGCCAGATCGGCCAGTTGGTAGTCCTGGTCGGCCAACCAGCTTCTTCGGGCGCTATCAATTATTATGTTGCAGTAGGCATCACTCTGACGTTCAAAAAGACGTAGCTGCCAGTTCCCGGTACGAGCCGATGCCTTCCAGTGCATGAGACGGATCTGATCGCCGGGGCTATAGCTTCGGCTGCCTGTAGTTTCGTCCTGATTCCTGGCATTGATGTCTGATACCAGTATTTCGCCAAGCTGCCGGTTGCCTTCCATGGTTATTGTGTCGATATGACGTATTTTGGGGAATACCATAAGGGAGACCGACGATTTTGATGTTTTTATAACAGAATATATGTTGAATATATCATGTATTACAAGGTGATGATTGGTAAGACTGTATACGCCTCGGCGCTTGCAGTTAACCGAACGTTCCAGCTTTTTTTCGCTTTTGGGCGCTAAAGATAAGGTGTTTTTTTCTCCTGGCAGAGTATCATTGCCAAATCCCAGAGTTTCATATTGCAGCAGCGGCCAGCTGAATATACTGGTGTTTTTGATAGTAGTAGTTATGTCTACGGTATCACCTGCATATATAATTGCTGATGGTGCTGTAGCCGTGATCGATAGAGTTTTAAGGCCGTACAAGGTTTGAACCCAGGGAAACAAAAGAAATAAGAAAAAATTCCAGAATAGCAAGGACGTAAAGCGTCCGCCGAGCATTAGTGTTGCGATGAAGAGTAGCAGAGTGAATATGAAAAAAAATATCCAGCGTTTGCTTTTTTTATTCAGCATATTTCGGGACATAGGTTCGGTTCAGTAAATCCTGTACCAGACTTTCCGCACTGCGTTTACCCATTCGGGCTTCTGCGGAAAGAATCAGGCGATGACTGAGTACCAGAGAGGCTACAGCTTTAAGGTCATCCGGTATCACGTAATCGCGACCGGAAAGGAAGGCCATGGCTGTTCCGGTTTTTACCAGATCTATCGATGCCCGTGGGCTGGCACCAAGTAAAAAGTCGCTGTTATTGCGGGTTGCTGATACAATATTTACTGCATACTGCAGGATCTCGCGGTTTGTAGTTATGGCTGCGGCTGCATTGCGCAATGCAGTCCGCTCTACGGCATCCAGTAGCGGACTTAAATCCTGCATGCTGGTTTTCAGATTGCCGGCTATATCCATTTCCTTTTCGTATGACGGATAGCCAATAGCCAGGCGCATAATGAACCTGTCCAGCTGGGCTTCCGGCAGCGGAAAGGTTCCATGATATTCGACTGGATTCTGGGTTGCAATTACCATGAAATTTTCCGGTAGGTCATAGGTTGTGTCGTCAATGCTGACCTGACGTTCTTCCATTGCCTGCAGCAGGCTGGATTGCGTCTTAGGAGAGCTGCGGTTAATTTCATCTGCCAGAATCACTTCATGGAATACCGGCCCCTTGCGAAAAATAAAATTTTTCTTTTCAGGATCCAGAATGGTGCTTCCAGTTATGTCAGATGGCATAAGGTCGGGTGTAAACTGGATGCGTCCGAAACTCAAGCCCATTATTATGGCAAAGGCCTTCGCTAGCGTAGTTTTTCCTACTCCAGGGATATCTTCAATAAGGATATGGCCGCCAGCCAGCCAGCCAGCCAGCAGTGCTTTGGTTACTTCCGGCTTGTCCAACAAGACTGAGTTGAGTTTTTCGAGAATTTTGGCGGCAGTTTGCTGTGGACTTTGGGTCATTTTATCTCCATGAAGGGCTATAGTACGCAAAGTATACGGGCGATTTTAACTTTTGACAAATATATTTTTCCGCGCTAGACTCTGCACCAGTTTATACGCCAGGAAAGTAGGAGGTATTGTATGAATCGCCTTTATAAGGCAATGGTGTTGCTGCTATTGGTCTGCACACCTGTCGTTTTCGCCCAGGAAACGCCTATTGCCGGATTATCCAGGTTTACCCTGGATAACGGACTCGAGTTGTTTGTTCTAGAAAATAGTCAGGTTCCGCTAACCAAGATTCAGATAACCTTCCGTTGCGGTGCACTGACACAGACACCGGAAACAGCCGGATATTTCCACTTATACGAGCACATGCTCTTTAAGGGAAATGACCGCTACAAGACAGAGAAAGAATTTTCAGCTGCCATGACCGCCCTCGGAGTGGCCGAATGGAATGGCGGTACATCCAGTGAGTATGTTACCTATTACTTTACTGTACCGTCCAACAAGACCCGCGAGGGGCTGGATTTTTGGTCACATGCCGTAAAACATCCGATTTTTGATGAAGAAGAGCTTGCGATCGAGAAAAATGTTGTAATCAACGAAATAAACGGTTACAACAGCGAGCCCGACTGGATTTTCAGCGGCGCAGTCGACAAGATTCTTTTTGCCGACTACCCCTGGCGTCGCGACGTCGGAGGATATGAGGCACTGTTGCGTAAGGCTACAGTACAGTCCATGAAGGATATTCAGAGCACTTACTATGTTCCTAACAATACTGCAATATTTGTGGGGGGTGATGTAGTTGCCGAGGATGTTCTGGCCATGGTGCAGGACTTGTACGGTGACTGGGCAAAAGGACCTGATCCGTGGGCCAATCCGCCTCCAGCTCATCCGACACCCGCAAGCGAAGAGCCGGCTTATCTGATTTATCCGGACGAATCCCTGCCTCCCGGAATCGCCTACATGCAAATGACCATGCGCGGTCCGGATGTGGTGCGTGATCCGCAGGCTACCTTTGCCGCCGACGTTTGGGGACAGCTGATCGCCAATCCCGATGGTCGTTTCAAAAATATGGTTATGGAACTAGTGCCCGGCCTGTATCACAAGAATTATCTTGGCGCAGGCTACTATACTCAGCGCGACGGCGGCCAGATCTCTTTTAGTTCATATTTCTTTACCGCTGCTGACGAAGCGCCGATAGCACAGCGTGCCATTGAATTCTTCCAGCCGGCCATTATCGGTAACGAGATTGCCGCTATGATCGAAGATCCCGCCTACTTTAGTGATGAAGAGTTCGCGATCGTCAAGCAGATTATGGAAGACCAGATAATTCTACTGCTGGAAACTCCGGAAAGCTTTATCGAGAATTTCTCGTTCTGGTGGTCAGTGGCTTCCGCTGACTACTTCTTTGAGTATATTCCTTCGATGAAAGAAGTGACCCGCTCCGATCTGGCGGCTTTCCTGCAGAAATATGTTATGGAGAATGTGGAACTCATTGCCATCCGCGCAAACCCGATGGATGTAGATGCCGAGCTGGCCGACCTGGAAGCCAACGGTTTTACCATAGTTGACAGCAGCAATGCCTTTTGGTGGAGGAACTGATAATGCATACAACCATATTTACAGGCAAAAACAGACTGCTTACACAGATGCTTGTCGCCGCTTTACTGGCTGCCACTCTGCTTTTCACCTCGTGCGCAAGTGCTCCTGCTGCCCGCGACGGTGATGACTTCGCTTCCCGGCAGCTGCAGACCATAGAGCAGTACACACTGGATAACGGTGTGCCGGTCATAATCAAGAAAAATCCGGCCAATCGGGTGTACAGCCTTAAGCTGGCCTATGCCGGTGGTGTGCGCATGATTACTCCGGCCGAAGCCGGCATCGAAGGTGTTACCCTGGCTCTTATGTCGCGCGGCTCGGAAAGTTATGATTTTAATACCATTATGGGCATGGCCTATACCATGTCCAGCGGTATCAGTTCCGGTGCCAGCGGCTATGACTATGCCAGCTTCGACCTGAACACCATCGACAAATACTGGGATACCATGTTTGCCGTGTACGCCGACTGCATCATGAATCCAGCGTTTGACGAAACCGAGTTCGAGCAGCTAAAATCAGAGATTCTGATCGGCCTGCAGGATGAAGCCCAGGATCCCTATTCTGTGGCTGTTGACCACATCAACTCGGTCTTCTTTGCCGGCCATCCCTACGAGGCTGATTTCGGCGGTACCATCGAGTCTATCAGTAACCTTACATTGGATCAGGTTCGCCGCTACCACGCCGAAAAACTTGGTGCCGACCGCATGGTCGTGGTTGCAGTTGGCAACTTCGACAGCGACCAGCTACTGGCGGATTTGAACGCTACCATCGGTACTATCGGCAAGACCGGGGTAAAACCGGCTGATTTGCCGCCAGTACCGGCCAAAACTGATCTGATCCTGCTGCCCTTTGAACAATCCGAAGGCATCGCCTATGTGCGGGCAAATTACAGCATAGTCGATGTTACCGAACCGGATTTTGTGGTTTTACAGCTGGCTTATTCAATGCTGAACGAATTGCTCTTTGACATCGTGCGCACCGAGCATGGCGCTTGTTATTCGGTGTGGTCCAACGCCCATGGCTTTGATTCCACCTATGGCTCACTGGTTGTGTATAAAACCGACCAGCCGGAAAGCGTAAAGCTCTGGGTTGACGAGGCTATCGCCCTGATGGCTTCCGGCAAGAGCAAAAACATCACCGGCAGCGAAGGTGACATTGCGGCAATTGCCGATACGCTGGAAGCCTATAAAGCCAAGTACATCAACGGTTTCTTCAGTCAGCAGCAGACAAATGCTCAGATGGCTGCCCAGCTGGCATCCAGTCACATTTATTTCGGCGATCATACCGAATATCTGCGGCTGATTGAGAAGATTAACGCGATTACTCCGGATGACATCGTGCGCGCCATGAACAGCTATGTTGTCGGCGCTCCGATGACCTGGATCGTGGTCGGACCGACTCCGATGCTGGAAACCGTGGATAAAGCCATGTTTATGGAGTTTACAGGAACCGTGGAATAAAGCAGACCTAAGCATTTAGTACATGAGGCCGCTCCGGAAGGGGCGGCCTTTTTTCAAGGCTGCAAGGTTTCCGATTACCAGTCTCCGCCTAGTTTAGGTGTATACAGGTCGTTAATAAATTCTTCGGCCGAATCTATAACACTCGCCTGCAGACTGGCAGCCTCCGTTTGAAGCAGTGATGTACCACTGTACATCTCTTCGACAAAACGGCTGATTTCCGATTGGAGGGCTTTGCGGTTTTGCGAGAAACGTATACCGCTG
>JAHIWF010000352.1 GCA_018815555.1 Spirochaetota bacterium
ATATCGTTTTCGCCGATACCCAGGTTCTTCATGTACAGGTTTAGAAGCAGCTGCACCAGATTGTTGCCGATGCCCAGCATGAAGTTGCCCAGCAGGAACAGGCGGGCGTTTTTCGAGAATGAGACAAAGGCTTCTTTGTATTCTGATGCCAGCTGGCGGAAGAATCTCATTGTATGGTATCCGGACCTCAGCCTTCGCTGACTATGGTTTTTATGAAGCTGACCAGTACGTTTAGTGAATTTTCATTCACTCCACCTTCGGGAATAATCATGTCGGCATATTGTTTGGTCGGTTCGATGAACTGGAAGTGCCCCGGGCGCACCACATTCAGGTATTGGTCGATAACCGAGTCCACAGTGCGTCCGCGCTCTTTGATGTCGCGGCTGAGGCGGCGGATGAAACGTATGTCGTCGGGGGTGTCTACATAGATTTTCAGGTCGATCAGGTTGCGGATGGCCGGGTCGCTGAATACCATGATGCCTTCGAAGATGATCAGCTTGCGCGGATTTACCTTGATGGTCTGTTCGGCCCGGCGGTGGTGCACGAAATCGTAGGTGGGCATCTCGATGGGCTGCATGGTCTTCAGCTGGTGCAGCTGCTGGTGCATGAGCTCGTTGTCGAAGGCCTCGGGGTGGTCAAAATTAAAGGCGGTAATGTTGGAGTTGGACAGGTATTCCGCTGATTTGTAGTAATTGTCCTGGGGTATAAACACGAAATCGGAAACGAGTTCCGAAATCTTGCGGACGATGGTGGTTTTGCCGGAGCCAGAGCCTCCGCAAATACCGATGATGCGTGCTTCTTCCATGGAAGTGCAGTGTAGCACAGCTGCTTTCTTTTGTCAGCGGTATTTCGGTATGCGGGAAACGCCGCCGCCTAAACCGGGGGCTGTTGGTCGGCGGCTGCCTTAGCCGGCTGCCCAGGGCCAGGTTTCAGCCGCGCTGCGGGAATCCATGGCTGCGCGCTGTCGTTTGTCTTCATCGACCGACCCTGCATCCGCTTTGCGTCGCCCGAGAATGATCAGGGTTATCAGTACATAGTCTTTGGGAATGCCGAGCGCTTTTTTGGCCTTGCCGGCCGAAAATCCGGCGATGGGGTGGGCGACCAGGCCAAGCTCGGTGGCCTGCAGTATCATGTTCATGGCGCACAGGCCGGCGTCAAATAAGGCATAGTCGCGGCCTTCATCCAGACGGCAATCGTCGGCAGCTTTGGCGCACAGTGCAATGATGGCCGGAGCCTGCTGTGCCCAGGCATTGCCACCGGACAGGCATTCACGCAGCGCTGGCAGTTTTTCTCCGTGAACGGTGATGATGCGCCAGGGCTGGTTGTTATAGCACGATGGGGCCAGTGTTCCGGCCTGCACGATGGCGGCCAGCTGTTCCTCCGGCAGTGCTTCTTCGCTCAGGTCACGGTAGGCATGGCGTTGTTCTATTGCTTGCAGCAGTTTGGTTTCCCTCATCAGGTAGCTCCTCGTGGTCAAAGTATAGAAGATTCTGCTGGTTTTTACAAATGCGACCCCTTGGTTTGGCCGAGAGCTGCTGTTGGACGGGGCGATGCTGCCCAGGTGGTCTGGCCTAAACCGCTGCCACAGAGGCGTAGCCGGAGGGCACTTGATTAAATTACAGCTTTCGCGTTAGTGTCGAAGTGCGGGCCATCATCCCGCCAGGAGAGTTGCCATGCGTACCGGACAGCACGACGCGGTCACCAGTTTCATCACCTCCCTTTCCTCCTTCTTTTTCTTTTCCTCCAAAAAACCCGTCTGCATGATGATGTGACGCCCCGGGCGTCCATGAGTGCGGGTCTGCGATCCGTTTTCCCGACGGTTCAGGAGTTTGCCAATTCCTGAATGGCGCCCGGGCAGTTACCTTACAGGCAGTATCAAACGTCTCAATTATACGCCAGGCTTATTGTAGCCCCGCTTCTACCGGTTTACACTGTAATGAGTGCACTCTTACTGGTGGCCGGCAGTGCGGATTATATTGGAGGAATTCTGTGAGTGAAATAAAATCATATGCTGATATAAACAAAAAACTGGCCGCCGGTGAGGCCGTGGTTTTTACGGCTGACGAGTACAAGGCTCTGGCCGAAACCGGCCTTTCCGACGAGGAACTGGTGCGCCGGGTGGATGTGGTTACGGTGGCTACCTTTGCGCCAATGTGTTCCAGCGGCGTGTTCATCAATTTCGGCCATGGTTCGCCGCCTATCCGGCTGGAAACTGCTACGCTGAATGGTGTTCCGGCCTACGGTGGCATTGCCGCGGTCGATTTGTACCTCGGGGCTACCGCCGAGCATCCGGAAAATCCCGACTACGGCGGCGCGCATGTTATAGAAGATTTAATCTGCGGCCGGCGGGTGCTGCTGGAGGCGCAGGGCAAGGGTACTGACTGCTACCCTGGCCGCAGTGTCCGTACCTGGATAGACCGTGGCGACTTGAACGATTTTTATTTTTTCAATCCGCGCAATGTGTACCAAAACTATGGTGCAGCCGTTAATTCCGGCGGGAGCCGTCTGCATACCTATCTGGGCGTGCTGGAGCCGCA
>JAHIWF010000353.1 GCA_018815555.1 Spirochaetota bacterium
GAAATTGTTAAAGGGTTCTGCAAAACCGTCAAAGAGGCCGAAAAGCAGATCGGCCTGAACTTCGGCGAATATTTTGGTGTTGCGATTGATCAGGAAGGAAAGATAGGCACCGCCGGAAACACCATAGTGGGTAAACCATTTGTCGTCATCTTCAGCGAATTCGTCTTCCAGAAGGTTAACAACAACGTTGGCACTGCCGGCTATACCGACGCGTCCGCCCAATTCCAGGCGGCCAAGATACAGCGAATACTGGCCGCCGACCACGATATTGATCGGGAACCATTTTGCCAGATCGGCAACAACCTCAACGGCGGCATAAGGACGGAAGTTGTAGAAGCCGCGGGTAAGTTCAGCCCGCGCACCGGCAATCAAGGCCCCTGCATTTTCCGGATTCATTAGGCCTGGAATGTTAAAGTATTTACTATAATGCAGATACACGGCCGTATCGGCGCCCAGCCGCGGAATTTCCTGTAGCTGGGTATCGGCTCCCGGTTTCATTCTGGTATACAGGACAGTGCCTGTTGAACTGTTTTCGCGTACTTCCTTGATCAGAATCAGGCCCACTTCGCTTTCGTCGGTGATCTCACCGATCTGCACCACTTTCTTGATGGCATATTCGTCACCAACTTTGATGCCCATGCCGGATCCCATCATCAGTTCAACCCGCGAACCTTTTGCTTCCAGTACTTTGGTGCGCAGCTGGAAGGCCGGTATTTTTCGGATCTCGTACTGCAGCTGCATCGGGATGTTGTCAATGGCGCTTTTGATGGATTTGAACTGGGTCTCGCGGCTGCTGCCGGAAGATTCCACATTGGCAATGCCCATCAGGGTGCCATCCTGAACATTGATGAAGCTTACATTGGTCTTAATGTCGGTTTTCCAGTCATTCTCGACCAGTTCGCTGTTGAAACTGGTCACCACCGGAACGGCAATGATAAAGGCTCCCATAAGCTTATTGTACTCGGCGTCGGTAAAGAAGGCTTCGCCAAACAGGAACTTGTCTGGCATTACAAAGTTCTCTTCCTTGCTGCGCTTGATGGAATCGATAAAATCATTTACCGAAGCACTGTCGAAGCGCTGGGTCATGCCCATGATGGTAAAGCGGCCAAGATCGATAAACACCCGCTGGATCTCGATATCAATGGTGCTTAGGGCTTCTACTGGAATGTCGTAGCCATAAAAACCAAGCGAAAAAATGGCAACTTCATTGCGCTCGCTGACTTCGGGCTGTGCGTGCAGGTTTAAAGAAAGTGCCAGTACAAAGATAAGGCTGATGGCCGAAATAACCGGACGTTTCATAGTATGCTCCTCGTAATTGATTGGACCCCCCGGGAAAGTGGTCGCGTTACTGCTCAAACTATCATGTATAATCTGATATTTGTCCAGCTCTTGGCGCGTCTGTATTGATAAAAGCCGGCTGAACGGCTATCGTACAGCATATATGAGTCGAGGATATCTTGCCAGTAACGACAGAATAGCAGCGCTGGCCACCGCTCCGGGGGCAGCCGCCATAGCGGTGGTGCGCATAGCCGGACCGGGCTGTATAGAAGAGCTGGCCTCGCTGTTTTCCAAACCGGATCGCCTGCGCCAGGCTGCCAGTCACCAGGCAATATATGGGCGTTTATTGCGGCCGGACCGCCGGCCGGTCGACGAGGTGCTGGCCCTGGTTTTTCGTGCGCCCGGCGGCTATACCGGTCAGGACAGTGTTGATATCCTCTGCCATGGCGGCACTGCGGTTACCCAGGCGGTTTTGAATTTGCTGCTGGATAACGGTTTTCAGCGGGCGCTGCCCGGCGAGTTCACCTTCCGCGCCTTCATGAACGGCAAGATGGATCTTGCCCGGGCCGAGGCAGTAGACGAGCTGGTCAAAGCCGAAACTGATGTCGCCCGGGCCAATGCTCTTACCCGGCTGTCCGGAGCTTTATCGCGGCGGATCAGCGCTTTGCATGGTCAACTTGTGCATCTGGCCGCTGCCTGTGCTCTGCATCTGGATTATGGCGAAGACGAGAGTCCGGACGATTTCTCCGCCGAAGCCGCTCTGCTGCACGATGTGCGTGACCAATGCCGGCAGATTGCCGATAGCTACTCGGTCGGTCGTTTGCTGAAAGAAGGCGCCAGAGTGATAATTGCCGGCCGCACCAACGCCGGTAAAAGCTCTTTGTTCAACTGTCTGCTTAAAGAAGAGCGGGCCATTGTCTCCGACCGACACGGCACCACCCGCGACTATGTGGAGGCCGCTCTGGATCTGGGCGGCTTCCCGGTGCAATTGATTGACACCGCCGGCCTGCGCGAAAGCGAGGATGCTGTCGAGTCTGAAGGCATCCGCCGCTCCCGTCTGCTGTTGGACGCAGCCGACCTGGTGCTGTATGTGGTGGATGCCGTCGAAGGTCTGGATGCGGCCGACGACGCCTTTCTGACCGGATTTACCGGAAAACTTCTGCCGGTCTGGAACAAGCTGGACCATCCCAAGGCGCTGCCGGCACCGGCGGATCTGCCTTCGCCGGCGGGTATTCGCTGGCTGCTCTTTTCTGCCTTGCAAGGCAGCGGCGAAGCCGAACTGGTACAAGCAATCCAGGCTGCCCTGCTGTCCGGGCAGCAGAGTGTCCCGGCGGAAAGCGCCATAACCAGCGAGCGGCAGCGCAATGCCCTGCTGCGGGCGGCCAGTGCTCTCGACGAGGCGGCCGACCTGCTTAAGCGCGATCTCTGCCTGGACATGCTGGCAGTGGACATCAATACAGCACTGGCCGCCCTGGGTGAAATCAGCGGCGAGACCAGTAGTGAAGATATTCTGGATGCCATGTTCTCCAGTTTCTGTGTAGGGAAATAAGTGCCATCGGCTGTTAGGGGTCGGAATCAGGCCTAAGAACAGGCTGTAATCAGGCCGTAGTGCAGGGCTGGACCGCTTGGGGTCGATATTGAGCCGAGCACCGGTAAAAAGACAGGATGCAAATGGATTATGATATAATTGTAATTGGCGGCGGACACGCCGGCATCGAAGCCTCGCTGGCGGCGGCGCGTCTGGGTTGTTCGGTGATCCTGGTAACCCAGAATCCGGACAGTATCGGCTGGCTTTCCTGCAACCCGGCCATCGGCGGGTTGTCCAAAGGCAATCTGGTGCGCGAGATAGACGCGCTGGGCGGGCAGATGGCGCTTATTGCCGATGCGACCATGCTGCAGTGGCGCATGCTCAACCGATCGCGTGGCCCGGCGGTGCAGGCGCCACGTTCGCAGGCCGACAAGGCCGCCTATGCTGCCCTGGCCCGCAGCGTGCTTGAACGGCAATCCGGACTGCGCATCTTTATGGATACCGTTACCGGGTTGCTGCTTTCGGCGGATGGCCGCAGTGTCGCTGGCGTGTCAACCGAACGCGGTAACCATATCAGCGCCCAAAAAGTAATACTAAGCTCCGGTACTTTTCTGGAAGGGCGTATTTTTATCGGTGAACATCGCGCCGCCTCCGGGCGCCTGGGCGAGCCAGCAGCCCTGGGTCTGGGCGACTGGCTGCGCGCGCACGGCTTCCCTGTTGGCCGCATGAAAACCGGCACCCCGGCCAGAATAAAGGCCGGCTCGGTTAATTTTTCCGATCTCGAAGAACAGCAGGGCGACCCCGTCGTGCAGCCGTTTTCCTTCATGGACCAGGGGCAGCCGCTGGAACAGCTGCCCTGTCACATTACCTGGACCAACGAGAATACCCATGCCATTATCCGTGCCAACATCGGCCGCTCACCGCTGTTCTCTGGCGAGATAGTAGGGGTGGGACCGCGCTATTGTCCCAGCATCGAAGACAAGGTGGTGCGTTTCCCGGATCGCGACCGCCACCAGATTTTCGTCGAACCAGAAGGCCGCTACACCGATGAATTATATCTTAACGGTCTGTCTTCTTCGCTGCCGGAAGAGGTGCAGTACGACTTTATCCGCACTATGCCCGGCTTTGCTGAGGCCGTTATGGTGCGGCCGGGCTATGCGGTGGAATATGATTATCTTGACCCGCTGGATCTGCTGCCCACCCTGGAGTCCAAACGGCTGTCCGGTTTTTATCCGGCCGGCCAGACTAACGGTACCTCTGGTTACGAGGAGGCCGCCGCTCAGGGCCTGCTGGCCGGCATCAACGCGGCACTGTCGCTTAAAGGTGACGAAGCGCTCATTTTATCGCGTTCGGAGAGCTATATCGGTGTGCTGGTAGACGATCTGGTTACCGTGGGAACAAAAGAACCCTACCGCATGTTTACCAGCCGGGCTGAACACCGCCTTACTCTGCGGCACGATACCGCTGACCGCCGGCTTACCCCCTACGGCTTGCGCTGCGGCTTGGCCGGTGCCGAACGCGCCGAGCGCTTTGCCGACAAGCTGCAGGCCATGGACGCTATAAAACAGTTACTGGCCGGACGGCGCATCAGCAGTGCCGATGCTGAGACGCAAGCCTGTCTTCAGCCGCATATCGGTGAAGCTCTGGAACGCGCCTTAAAAGATCCAGTGGTGGCTAATCTGGATACCGTGGAGTTACTGCCGGCGCTGGGAGCCTGGCCGCGCGAGTGGCTGGAAGGTATAAAACTGGATCTGCGCTACGAAGGCTATGTGGCCAAGGAGCAGCGCTTGAGCAGTCGGCTGAACCGGCTGGACAGCCTGCGTATCCCGGCTGACTTCGATTTTGCCGCACTTGGCGGTATTTCCACCGAGAGCCGCGAAAAACTGGCGGCGGCCAAACCGCTGACTCTGGGCCAGGCCGGCCGTCTGTCCGGAGTGCGTCCGGCCGATATTGCGCTGCTGGCACTTAAGTTGTCGGCGGGGTCGTCAAAGCCGGTGTTGGCCGCTGCATCTAGTCTGAGCCTCGCTTCTGCCGAAAGCCCGACTCGTGGCTCGGTTAGCGGCAAGCCGGTCGCCGATGGTCTCGATGTCGACCGTGCCGAATCCGCTCCAAGTCCCACCAGTCCCTCCAGTAAGGCTGCATCAGTCAACCCTGAAGCCATTCAAGTACCACCCGCCAGCCCGGAGGTCCACCAGTGAGTCTCTATCAAAGCGTCCGCATTGGCAGCTACACCACCAGCGGTAATATTTTTTTAGCTCCGGTGGCCGGGTACTCCGATGCCGCTTACCGCTCGGTTTGTGTAGATGCCGGCTGCGATCTGGCCTACAGCGAAATGGTTAGCTCCGAAGCCCTGATCCGTGATTCGGCAAAAACCGAAGTGCTGTTGCAGCGTGCTGCCAACGAAACCGAATACGCGGTACAGCTGTTTGGCGCAAAGCCCGAAGTCATGGCCGAGGCCGCACGCCTTGTGGAAGAACGCTGGCAGCCGTCAGTGATCGATATCAACTGCGGCTGTCCGGTGCCTAAGATAATCCGCAGCGGCGCCGGATCGGCACTTATGCGCGACCTGCCCCGGCTGGCCGCTATTGTAGAGGCGATGAGCCAGGCAGTATCTACGCCGGTAACCGTAAAAATCCGCTTGGGTTGGGATGAGTCTTCAATCAATTATTTACAGGCAGCCGAATTGGCGGTAGCCGCCGGCGCTAAAGCGGTTACTCTGCACGCCCGTACCCGCCACCAGGCCTATTCCGGCACTGCCGACCGGGCCGCTTTCTTCCGCCTGGCCGCCGCCGTGCCGGTTCCGGTTTTCGCCTCCGGCGACCTTTTTAGCCCCCAGGCGGCCCTGGCAATACTCGGTGGCGAGTCGGAGGCAGAGAAAAACGGCCCGCGTCCGGCCGCCGTCATGCTGGCGCGCGGTGCCATGGGTAACCCCTTCCTGTTTACCCGCATCAAGGCTGTGCTGCAAGGTTTGCCGGAGCCGGAAATAAGCAGCCTGGTAAAACTGGCGGCTGCCCAAAGGCATTTTGAGTTGTCGTTGCAATTTTATGACGAACGTACCGCCTGTGTGGAATTTCGCAAACAGGCCTGCTCGTATCTGAAAGGGGTAAGCCATGGTGCCGAGTTGCGTAACCGGGCGGTGCATTGTAATACCCCGGCCGATTATGCCGACTTCTTCGCGCACTGGCAGGATCAGGCCGCTGCAGCTGCTGACGGCACTGACTCAGCAACATAGGCCGCCAGCGCCGACCTGGCCGCAGCCGACCCCGACGCCGCAAGCGACCAAAGCACCGCAGCAGAATCTAACACTCAGTAAGAATGCTGGCGTCCCCAGGTGCGCATAGCCGATTCCAGCGCGCCAAAAAGATCCTCCGGCGGCTTGTCTCCCGTGGCCTGCAGCAGAAAGGGTAGAAGCACATTTTTCTTGATGTCCGGCCAGCCTGCCGGAAGTCCCTGTGCCGGCTGCAGGTATTCAGCTGGCGGTAGTTTACCCAGCAGCGAAGGGTAGTAATCAGGAAAGGCTTTTTCATTAATTACCCGTAATGCGGAAAAGCCGCCGGCTATCCCGAAGGAGTTTTCCATAAGGCGGGTTTCGCGGGCTTCCTGCAATAAACTACGCTGCGTATCTTCACTGTAAAACCATTTTAAGAAGGCTTCTGCGGCATCTTTGCCGGAGGCCGTGCGGCACATGCCGGCAAAAACAGTACTGTCCTCCAGGCGTATGCTTTCGGCCTGGCCCAGCCAGCGGAAGGCCAGTTGCGACCGCTGCTCTTCGGGCAGCAGGAAAAATGAAGCGGAATTCATCCAGGCAAAACGGGCGCGGCCTTCCTGTACAGCTTTGTATTCCGGGATATAAAGATAACGGAACTTAAAATCATCTTCTGCCTGGGCGCTGGAATGGCTTTCGGAAATCATTTTGCGCAAGCCGGCAATTGCCGACTCCAGGCCAATTTTATCCCAGCGCACCGGGTCGCCTTCGCGGAAGGACGCTCCTTCCAGCTGCAC
Organism: Spirochaetota bacterium; assembly: GCA_018815555.1. Lineage (GTDB taxonomy): Bacteria > Spirochaetota > Spirochaetia > Treponematales > UBA12059 > UBA12059. Next base: position 6,809 of record JAHIWF010000353.1, read on the forward strand.
TGCTGATAATAGAAATTCCGGATTCCAGCGGGGGCTGAAGCCCATCTTGGTATAGCTTTCACCACGTTTAGTATCAAAACTGCCGGCGGTGTCCATTATTTCCTGCCGGCTGATAATAAAATTATTCTGGCGATTTTTATCATCAGCCGCCTGAAAGATTACCATCGGCAGGTTAAACGAAACCGGCAGCAGCAGCTGCTTGTCTTCTACCCGGCCAGTACCGAATAGCGTCGGGTAAAACTGCCGTTCACTCAGCTTAAGCTCGGAAAAAAGGTAATCCAGCTGCTGCAGATGCGGCCGCAGAATCGTGCTTTTTAAAAAGGTGCCGGCAAGCAGGGCCGGCTTCCGTTCGCTGCGTTGAACCGCCTGAGGTATGTTTTCCACATAGCTCACATGGATCTTGTACATATCCTGGGAATTGTTGAACTTGGCGGCGTAAAAGGCAAACTCCGGTATGTCGGTCCATAATTCAGCCACACCCTCTTCGAACAAGTCGCAGGATAATAGGCTGCCGGTCAGTGCCAGTAGCAGCACTACGACCGAAAGAGTGCCAGACTGCCGGCCGGTTTTTTTTGCCGAAGCTGCATGTACGATTGTATTCATATTTACAGTCAGCTTAAAAGATTGTTTCTGGAATATACCAGGCCATCAGCATCATTTTCAATCTGCAGTTTGCTGTCCAGAACCATCATGTTTAAAAACTGCTCGGCTTTTTTGCTGTCGGTACCGGTGGCGGAAGCCAGGCGGGCTGCCGTAATGCGGCCGCCGCTTATGCGCAGCAGGGATTCAACCTGTGCTGCAGTGATTTTTTTGTCATTTTGTTTTTTTCTGGCCCGGCCGGCGGCCTTGCCGGTGCGCTCCGGTTCGCGCCTGCCGTACAGCCAACGCGAAAGTGGAAAATGCGCAAAAATGCTGACAGCAAAAGGCAGTAGCATAACCGGGCTGTCTGCGCCGGCCCAGAATCCCAGGGCAATTACCCCCAGCGCCAGATTTAAAACCACCAGCCCGGCACGCATCAAACTCTTCGATCCGGAAGACAGATGTACCGCGCTGCCGTAGCCGCGGCCGTCGCCTCTTGCCGTGGCACCCGATTGCGGAATGTTTTGGCTTGAATTGCTGTTGTACTGGATCTGTACACCACTGCGCGCTGCCAGGCAGGTACGGCACAGCGGTTGCGGCGCAGTTGTAGCCATGCAGCCGCTGCAATACCAGCGGCCGCAGCTGATGCACAGATGAGTCGCTTCTGTTGCGGGATGATTACTGCACTGCATTTTCAGTTAAAATCGTACAGAACCTTGCCGTCTTCGGCAATCTGCTCGCGTGCCATACCCCGGGCTACCAGTTTACGGACCGCTTCCTCCGCTTCGTCAACATCAAGACTGGTGCGCGAAACAATTTGGCGCAGGGTCAGCTGGCTGCTCTGGTCAGCCAGCGCCAGTACCTGCTTCTCGGCACTGATGCGCACTTCCGGAACGGTACCGGCCGGAGTAGTCACGTTTACCACAATATTCTGGCTCTGTTGCTGGGCTGAACCCACCTTTGGCTGCCCATACCTTGCATTATACAGGTCAACCTGGCCGCTCAGGGTAAACAGGTCGATAAACCAGCCGATTCCGAACAGTCCAAAGGTAAAAAAGTACAGAACGCCCATTCCGGTTTTACCAATATAAAATTTATGCGCGCCAATAACGCCCAGAAACCACCACAGTAAATATGCAACCAGTTTCGATTTCATGCGTATCCTCCGTCCGTAATCCAGTGTTCCCTGATAGCCGGCCGTAGCCATGTTCAGCAGAGAACACCATACTAATATTATAGAACAAGCGCAAGCACAACTCAATAGACTGGCGGATATCTTGTTATTTCTATATCAAATGTGGCGCCTGGCCGCAGGCGGCCACCGGGTCCTTGGCTTTATCCTGCTGCGCAGGGATACCGCCGCGGCCCCTGGCGCGCTTCACTAGGTACTGGAAGCACTTACTCAGCGTCCGGCTTAATGCCGCAGAGGCCTGCCAGTTCCTGCTTGATGCCTTCCAGCGCCTGCTGATATTGGCCTTTCAGCTGGCCGGCATTCTGCTTGTAGATCGCCGCAAACTCCGGGTCCTGCATCGGGTCAAGCTGTACCGGACGACCCATCTGCATCGCCAGCTGCTGTTCCTTCTGCTTCAGGCGGGGGGCGTATTGCTTGCGCAGATTCTCGTCAAGAGCCTTGGCGTTTTCCAGGAACTGCTTCAGAAAAGCCCCCAGTTCGTCAAAAATCGCCTGAATTTTTTTATCGCCCATCAGACCGGTATGTAAAGCCTTAAAGCCGGCCGCCAGGGCCGCCAGTTCATTGTCCAGCTCCGGATTGGCCATAATGGGCAGCTGAACCCGCGAACTCAGTACTTCAAAGGCCCCGAAACGGGCGTCCTCGCGTTTTTCCTTGGCTACTGACGACAGCTCCTTGGCAATATCATGTTCAGCAGGTTCGTTAAGAAACGCTCCGGCAATACGCTTGCCTTCATTGCGGGCTTCGGTACGGGCAAGCCCCTTGGTGTCCACCTTAAGATCTCTGGTTTTTTCCATGGCTATTTCGAGTGCGCTTTTAATCATGACCTTCTCCTGCTTTGGTTTAATGATACAATAATCATAAGCAGCTGTATTGGCAAGCTGATTCAGGTCTTGAGCTCTTTGTTCTTGACAGACCGGCACAGCGCTGGCCATACTTGTGTCATGACACTCGCCAACAAAGTTACCGCCAGCCGTATCGTCCTGGCTCCGATTTTTTTCATTCTTTTCAGCTGGGGCCGCAGTATCGGTATTCCTCATATCGCGCTTGCAATAATACTCTGGACCATGCTCATCCTGATGGAAATCAGCGACATGATCGACGGTATGCTGGCCCGGGGAACCGGCTCAATTACCTCCTTCGGCAAACTCTTCGATCCCTTTGCCGACGTGCTTTCGCACCTTACTTCGTTTGTATGTTTTATGCTGGCCGGCATCATGCCGTCCTGGGTATTCCTGGTCATTCTGTTCCGCGAATACAGCATGCTTTTTCTGCGGCTTCTGCTTACCGAAAAGGGTGTTACCATGGCGGCACGCAAGGGCGGCAAACTGAAATCCTTCATGTATGCGATTAGTGTGTTGGCTTCATTGCTGTACTGGACCCTGGCCGGGCTTGCGGTTTCCGCCGGCTTGCTGTCAAATCTGTTGCTGGTCATCCAGGTGCTATATATTGTATGTGCAGTACTGGCATTGCTTTCTTTTGTCGATTACCTGATTCAGTTTCGCAAAATACAGCGGGAGGCCTGAGCTTTGCATCTTTATTCTTCTGCCGCGTTTGCTGCATCCTGTCGGAGAGCTGCGGCATGAAAGCTTTTGCTACCATGCCTGCCGCTGCTCTGGCCAATATCCGTTATGTGCTCTTCGATATCGACGACACTATAACCGAAGAGGGTTATCTACTGCCGGAGTCTTTCGATACTCTGTGGCAGCTTTCCAGGCAGGGTTACATTACCATCCCGGTAACTGGAAGACCTGCCGGCTGGTGCGACATGATCGCCCGGCAGTGGCCGGTCAGTGCCGTTGTTGGCGAAAATGGAGCGTTTTCCTTCCATAATATGCATGGTAAACTGTCTTGTTTGTATCATCCCGACGCGCCGGAGCCTCAGGCTAACAAAGTCCGGCTTGAGGCTATGGCCCAACGTGCCCTGCGGCATTTTCCCGGGCTGCGTCTGGCCAAGGACCAGCCGTACCGCCTTTTTGATGTGGCCCTTGATTTTGCCGAAGAAGAACCAAAGCTTGGTCTTGATGTTGCAGGCCAGGTTAAAGCATTCTGCGAAGCCGAAGGTGCGGTGGCCAAGGTCAGTTCCATTCATGTAAACAGCTGGTACGGCAATTACAACAAGCTGTCCATGGCCGAACATGTACTCACCCGTCTGTTCGCGTATAACCCGCAGCAGGATCAAGCCTCAGTACTCTATTTCGGCGACTCGCCGAACGACGAGCCGATGTTCCGTCATTTCAGTAACAGCTGCGGTGTAGCCAACGTCCGGGCCTACACCGAGCTCCTGGAATGGCCGCCGGCATATGTTACCGAGCAGCCCTGTGGTTACGGCTTTGCCGAAGCCTGCAAGCGGCTGCTGTCTGTCCGGGCTGCCGGCTAATTTCCCCATAAAATAAGGCATAGTTCCTCGAAGCTTGTGCATCGTATAGATTTGCTGCTTATAGCACATAGAATAGCTTGTGGAATATCCTGCCAGGCCTGTATGTAGTACCTTACCCCCCAGTTCCAATGTCAATATGTACCCTTTAAGTCAGGGGACACAGGCTCAAAACCTGAATGCACAAGCTTCGAGGAACTATAAAAATAATACTCAAGCTTGCGCTGTATGTGGCCGATAATAACCACATTGTGTCCATGTAGACTATAAAGTTTGTAGTTTTGCGCTTTTTTATGATACTGTTCGCGTTGGATTGAAAACAGTCGATTAGTTTCGAAAACAAGCAGGAATATTGCAAAATCTCCATTGACACTGACAGGGATTTCACTTTATAGTCCGTATCCGTTGCCTCTTGGCAGCTATTAATAAACGGTTACCGGAATATTAGAATGCAGATAAAAAAGAATAAAAAAGCGGTGGAAGCCGCTTGACAGAGCGGAACGGAATCGGCTATAACTAGCCTCACGTTCGAGAGCGGCGGGCAGCGAAAAAGCTGCAGCGGACCGCGCTGGTTGGCAC
>JAHIWF010000354.1 GCA_018815555.1 Spirochaetota bacterium
AATATATTCCTCGGCGCCAGCCTGCACGAACTGGGCCATGCCCTCGGATTGCCGCACGAGGGGGATAAGCTCTCGGTCATGCGGCGCGGCTATGATACCCAGGGCAATCAGGGCTTTGTGCGTATGTTTCTGGTAGAGGATGGAGGAGTGCCGCTTGACCGTTCGGGCCTCGGGCGTTGGGACCCGCTCAGCATGGAAAAGCTGGCCGAGTCGCCTTGGCTGGTGCCGCGCTGGATCAACCTGTGTGCGGAGAACGGCTTTTACTTGTCCGATGGCGGCGAATTTGCCACACTTGTCCGCGAGCCGGTCCCAGATACCCAGTGGCTGGCTTTACCTGCCGGTCCGGAGAACGCCTGGATGCTGTTGTATAACCGCGCCAGCAGCCAGATGCTGCATATCGAAGAGTACCGCCGGGGCTTCGTCCAGACCGACCGTACCGTGCCGTCCGGATACTGGAGTGCTCAATGGCAGCTTAAGGACGGGAAGCTGCTCAACCGCTGGAAACCCGCCTACCGCTTCGTAATTGAGGAAGCTACAGAAACACCGCGGATAGCAATACAGACCACCGGAACAAGTGCGACCAACTGGGATATGACCGATGTTTTACTGCCCGGGCGGCGGTGAGGGTAATCCTTCCACTCGGGCTAGTCGACTTTTGTAAGAGGTTTTACTTACTTGTTATGGGGCCCCGGCCCGCCTCCGGCGGACCGGACGGGCTCTTGCTGCAAGTCCTCGCCGCCATTGGCGACTGCGGGCTTTCCGCGACGATCCCTGGCCCGCTTGTTAACAGTTTATACCACTCCGGCTTCTGCCGCCGGAACTTGTTCCGCTGCCGGAGCCGGCCGTATTTTTAATTCGGCTTTTACAAAGGGCAGCGCAAGCACGATGGCGGTAACCAACAAAATGAGACCGCCCATCAGGGCATACAGGAGCGGCAACGAGGTGGCTTCGGCAATAATGCCGGAAAGCGCCGCGCCAAGCGGCAGCATGCTGGTGCAGACGACGCTCATAACCGAACTGGAGCGGCCGATATAGTTTTCCGGAATATTTTCCATGATGTAGGCCGATATTGTGGCGTTTACCAGCGGCAAGGTGGCGGCGAAGAAAAATAGTAATACACCGGCCATTATCATGCGGATGAGCGCTGTAGTACCGAATACCGGCAAGGCCAGTCCGGCACTCAGGGCTCCGATCAGGAAAAATCCGGTCAGGATTAAAGCCAGACGGTTGTGTTTTTGCCCCCAGACCGATAAGGCCAGGCTACCGAGCATGATGCCTAGTGGAAAGATAATGCCGAGAACCGACAGGCCAGCCGGGCCCCAACCCAGTACGTCCTTTACGTAGGCGGCCTGCAGCGAACCGAAGGGTGCCAGCGCGAAATTAGTGAGTGCGGCCATTATTATGGTAAGGCGGATAAGTTTGTGGCTCCAGACATAGACCAGGCCTTCCTTGAGTTCCCGGAAAAACTGTTTGGTGGTAGTTGTTAAATTTTTATCATCTCCGTTGTCTGATCTGAGCTGCCTGAGTGAGGGTTCGTCAACTTTAACCAATAAAACCATGCCTGCAGCGAAAAAGAAGGTGGCTGCATCAATGAGGATGGCGCCTCCGGTTCCCAGGGTGGCGATTACAAGCCCGGCCAGGCCCATGCCGGCCAGTTCTGCCAGGCTGGCGGCCGATTGCGAAAACGAGCTCGCCGGCAGATACAGGTCTTTGGGCACAATTTTCTGGAAAAATCCCGAGGCAGCCGGATGAACAAAGGCTTCCACGGTGGACTGCAGGAAGGCAAATAAATAAATCATCCAGATTTTCAGGTGTCCGCTAAGATACAGCACTGCGATTGCCGCTACCAGAGTACCGCGCAGCAGATGTCCGAGTATGATGGGCGGTTTTTTGGGCAGGCGGTCGATGAGAACACCGGCCAGGAAGCCGAACAGGATGTTGGGCAAGGCGCTTACGGCGAAGATGGTGCCCATCATGATCAGCGAACCGGTAAGCTGGTAAATCAGCCAGCTGTAAGCCACGGTGTCGATCGAGTCGCCAATGCGGCTGACGGTGTTCCCGATGAGGGAATACAGATAGGGACGGTGTCCGAGCAGGGTGCGGACATTTCTTTTTTCAGGAGCGTTCATACACGCCTCCATTTGTTCGGCATGTATATCATGCCAGCTATGTATCCCGCGTATGCCGGGAATATCGTCCAGTCTGGCTGCGACGATAGGCTGCCTGCTGCGCAACGGCCTGCGGCAGATTACAGAAAATATACGTTCAAATTATTTGAACGTCAAGTGTTTTTTTGTTATTTGGGCCGCTCTGCTTTGATGGCCTGCAGGCTGGCTTCGGTCAGTTCTATCAGCCCGGTTTTTAGGGTAACTAGCTCCTCCCAGTCGGGGGGATCGGCTAGTGCTGCTTGTTCAAGGCGATACAGCAGACCAGCCAGTGGCGCACAGTGGATGCTTGATGCCGCGCCACGCATTTTATGGGCCTGATGCCGGAGGGCCGCCAGATCCTTATCATTCAGGGCACGCAGCAGATCGCTGTGGTACAGCTCCAGTTGTTCTAGACTCAGTTTAAGCATTTCGTAAAAGAAATCGCCTGAACCGCTTTGTGTTTTTAGCTTGGCTGCGTCGAACAAAGGAAGCTCGGTCTGTGCGGGAGGGCCTTTCGGCGGAGCACCGCTTTTGGCCGCACCGTAGAGGCAGCTAAACAGAGTGGCTTCCAGTGCTTCGGTTTCTATCGGTTTGGTAAGGTAGCCGTCTGCACCGGCCTGTATTGCCTGTTCGCTTTCGTGCTTGGTGGCACCGGCGCTCAGTGCATACAGTGGTGTATAGCGACGGGGGTTTTGTCGAGTTTCGATAAAGCGCAGTTCGCGCATGGCGGATAGTCCGTCCAGCCGCGGCATCTGCACATCCATGAACACCAGATCGGGGGCCGTCTTCTGGAATTGCTCCAACGCTTCCTGGCCATCACGGGCTTCGACTATGTTAAGTTTCGGCAGGGCCCGCCGCATGAGAGCTTTGGCCAGCATCAAATTAACCGGCGAATCTTCGGCCAGCAGAACGGTTTTACCACTGCCGTCGTGTTCTGAAAGTGCGTCTTGTTTGTCAGCGGGCGCTCCGGAGGCAGCTGCCTGTTCAGGTAATGCTTCCAGCTCCGGCAGTCGGACGGTAAACCAGAAACGGCTGCCCTGGCTGAATTCGCTCTCGAACTGCAGGCTGCCGCCCATCATGCGCGCGATGCTGGAGGATATAACCAAACCTAGCCCGGTTCCGCCAAAACGACGTGTTATGGAGGTGTCACCCTGCGAGAAAGCCTTGAACAGCTTAGCTTTGTCTTCGTCCCTGATGCCGATGCCGGTATCGCTTACTTCGAAGCGCAGCTCGGCTATGCCCGAAGCATTACTGCGGCCGATCCGCGATACGGTGAGGCCAACGCCGCCCTGTTCGCAGAATTTGATGGCGTTGCCCAGCAGGTTTACCAGCAGCTGTTTCAGCCGTACCGGGTCGGTCTGCACCAGTTGCGGTACATTGTTTTCCACCACACTGTGGAATTCCAGTTTCTTGCGCTCGGCAGTAAGCCGGAACATGGTGGCGGTACGCTCCAGCAGGGCGTACAGATCCACCGGCAGACTTTCCAGTTCCAGTTTGCCGGCTTCAATCTTGGACAAGTCCAGGATGTCGTTTACGATGTCCAGCAGCGAATTGGCCGAATCGTGGGCGGCTTCCAGGTAGCGTTGTTCGGTTTCGCCCAGTGCTGTGTCCAGCAACAGTTCGGTAAAACCGATTACCGCGTTCAGCGGTGTGCGGATTTCGTGGCTCATGTTGGCCAGGAATTCCGATTTGGCCTGGGTGGCGCGTTCGGCTTCGAGCAGGGCTTTTTTCAGTTCGGTAATATCCACTACTACGCCAACCAGCGCTGTTATGCTTCCTTTATCGTCACGGGCAGAAGCAATGCCGGTATCCTGGAACCACTTGTACTCACCGTCGGCGGCGTGTATGCGGTATTCACTGCGGTATACCGGCTTGCTTCCCGACAGGTGGTCGCGCATGGCCCGCATCATCTGCTCGTAGTCTTCGGGGTGCACCAGGCTGGTAAAATCGCGGTAATGCACGAAATCCGCGGCCTGGCGGCCGAGCATACGTGTCTTCTGTTCGTTAAATACTACCCGGCCGGATGGCAGTTCCATGCTCCACCAGGCAAGATTGCCGGCCAGCATGGTTGCCTCAAGTCGGTCATGGTACAGCTGCAGATCGCGGTTTTTGCCTTCCAGTTCGCCGGACACGCGCTGCAGGCTGCCGGCCAGAGCTTCGCGTTCGCTGATGTCGATAAAAGCGCTGCGTATGCTGCCCTCGGCTTCCGGGCCGGAACAGCTGCTCTCCACCTGCATGGTACGGCGGCCTTGTGGCGTAAGCATCACAATACAGCATTGTCTGCTGGTCCCCGGAGTAAGACTGCGTACATGGAAATAAAAGGTATCCTGGCTTTCGGGTTCGATAAAGCGGTCCAGCTGCAGTGGTTCACCGACGCTGGCTGCGCTAGTGCCAATGAAGCCGGTAAAACGGCGGTTCATTGAAAGCAGCCGGTAATCGCGGTCGTACACTGCGTAGCCGACCGGGGCGTCCATAAACAGGTCCTGATAGCGGGCTTTAGTGCTTTCCAGTTCCTTGCTTACCCGTTTCAGTTCGTCATTCTGGAATTCCAGTTCGCGGTAATAGATGGACAGGCGCTGTATGAGTTCTTCGGCTGTTTTAGCGGACAGATCTTCCGGGTTGTTACGGGCTGCCAGTGCCTGTTCGATTAGTTCTTTGAGCCTGGTAATATCATCGGGCTTTGTACTACTCAATCGGCCAACTCCTCCAGCGCGAAAACCGCACCCTCAAAACTGCCATCCCAGGACAGCAGCGGGGTACCACGGATTTGCAGCAGGCGCTTGCCGGTTCCTGGTCGTTCTATATAATGCCGGTAATCCTCTACCGGCTGCAGACTGGCCTTGATACGGCTGAAGGGTAACTCAACAGCCGGTATCGGCTGGCCGGTCAGGCCGCTGATCTTCCATTCGGAGGCATCAAAGGTCCTGGTCTGGCCATCGTTTTTGCTGATGCCCAGCAGCGCACAGGCGCTGCGGTTGGCGTATATCAGTTGCCCCTCGGCACTTACCATGGTATTGGCTATTGGGCTGTTCTCCAATATGCGTTCCAGTAGCTGTACCTTGTTTTCGAGCTCCTGCTCCAGCCGCAATGAAGCCTGGTCGGCCCTTTGGTTTTCCTTCTGCAGTTCGCTTACATCGATGAAAACCACCACCACACCGTCGACCGAATTGTAATCGGTACGGTAGGGGCGTACCTTCACCAGATAGGAGCCGTGTGTGCTTAGCTCTACCTGCTGATCCTTTGGCTGCAGGGTTTCCACTACATCCTGAATGGAACTCAGCAGCTGCTCAAAGCCTTCGCCCAGCGACAGGTGATAGATCGGACGGCCGATGTCGGTTTCCATGATGTTGGTCAGGCGCGACACGATGGGCGTGAGCCTGCGGATGCACAGGCTGCGGTCCAGGTACAATGCGCCGACATCGGTGTTTTTGAGCAGGTTGCTTACGTCGTTGTTCAGGCGGGTAAGTTCTTCGATTTTGGCCTGATACTCGGTGTTTACCGTGTACAGCTCCTCGTTTACCGACTGCAGCTCCTCGTTGGTGCTTTGCAGCTCCTCGTTGCTGGCTATCAGTTCCTCGTTGCTGGACTGCAGCTCTTCGTTACTGGATTCCAGTTCCTCCACGGTGGCCTGCAGGTTTTCTTTGGTAAACTGCAGCTCGCGCTCGAGGGTCTGTACCCGGTTCAGGTCTTCGGCTGTCTCGGCCGGAGCGCTTGTGGCGCTGTCGCTGCCTGTTGCCGCGCTTCCGGATTGGCCCTGTTGCACCACCTGGCTGAAACTGAGCAGGTAATAGAGTTCTTGTTCGATTTCGATGCGCCAGCCCTCGATACGGGTATCGATATGGCCCAGCGGCTCCAGCGACTCGACCGCCGAATCGGTATCGCCGCGTTTAAGGCGGCGCAGCAGCATGCTGACGTACAGTGAAAGTTCACCGTCCATGTTGTCCAGCAGGTTGTGTGAGAAGCGTCCTGGTCGGATTTTTACATAAGGGCTTACATCATTGATTACATGGACTATATCGTCGGCCGAATCTATGAGTATGCTCGGGCTTACAAAACGGCTCAGCAGGGCATCCATAATGCGGTCGATGCGGATGCCCCGCTCGCGGCCAGTCGCCGGTCGGCTGGCCGCCAGAAGGTGGTCGTTGCTGCCGCGCTCGGGAGCGGCCACTATCAGGTTCTGGGCGCTGGCCTTGTAGCCGGCCTTAAAGCGGAAGATTTTCCATTTGGTATCCAGGCAGTCGAAGCCTTCGGCCAGTTCGCCGATAGTTTCGCTGGACCCCAGCAGCAAAAAGCCGTCCGGGGCCAGGCTATAGTAGAAGCTGGATAGCACTCTGGCCTGCACTTCCGGCTTCAGGTATATGAACAGATTGCGGCAGGACAAGAGGTCTATGTGGCCGAAGGGCGAATCCTTAAGAATGTTGTGCTTGGCAAACACGATCATTTTGCGGATGCTGTCGTTGACCATGTAGCCATTTTCTTTTTTGATGAAGTATTTCATCAGCAGAGCCGGGTCGATATCGGCCACAACGCTGTCCGGGTAGAAACCTTTGCCGGCATATTCGATGGCGGATCGGTCGATGTCGGTGGCGAAGATTTTTATATCGGTAAGGCTGCCGGCACTTTCGCGGAATTCGCTGAGCATGATGGCCAGGGTATAGGCTTCCTCTCCGGTGGAGCAGCCGGCCGTCCAGACCCGGATCATTTTTTTTCCGGCCAACTGCTGGAATACTTTTTTGCGCAGGGCTTCGAAGGCTTCGCCGTCGCGGAAGAAACGGGTTACGCCGATCAGCAGCTCGCGCTGCAGGATATCTTTTTCCTTTTCCGATTCGCGCAGGAAGCTCATGTATTCTTCCAGCGTCTGCAGGCGGTTGATACTTACGCGGCGCTCCAGACGCCGGGCCAAAGTGTTGTGCTTGTAATAAGAAAAGTCAATTCCGCCGTGGTCGCGCAGTATCAAAGTGATTTTGGTAAGGGTGTCCAGGTTTTCGCTCAGGTCATCGTCCAGGTTTTTCTTCTGTTTTACCAGTGGGTGTTTAACGAAAGCTACCAGCTCTCCTGGCATGCGGTCGGCCGGCAGGATGTAGTCCACCAGGCCGGTGGAGATGGAGCTGCGTGGCATGCCGTCGAATTTGGCACTGGCTTCATCCTGTACCATAACCATGCCGCCGGCCTCTTTTATGGCCCGGGTACCCAAAGTACCGTCACTGCCAGTACCGGAGAGGATGATGCCTATGGCTTGCTTGCCTTTTTCGACAGCCAGGGAGCGAAAAAAGATATCCACCGGCAGATTCAGCCGTTTGCGCGGCTCCTGGTCTTCCAAATACAGCTTGTCGTGGAAGATGGTCAGGTTCTTGCGCGGTGGAATCAGGTAGATATGGTCGGGTTGTATATCGAGTCCGTCGCTGGCAATGGAGATGGGAATGGAGGTTTCGCGTGCTAGCAATTCATCCATCAGGCTGCGGTAATCGGGCGAAAGATGCTGTATTACCACAAAGGCCAGACCGGTGTGTACCGGCAGGTTCTTAAAAAAATCCTGCAGGGCTTCCAGCCCACCGGCAGAAGCGCCGATGCCTACTACGATGGGTCCGGCC
>JAHIWF010000355.1 GCA_018815555.1 Spirochaetota bacterium
ACTGTATGAAGAAAATTTCAGGCCGGGGGCGCCACGGTCCGGCCAGCCGGCCCGACCGGGCTCTCCGGCTTTATCTTTGCGCTCAAGCGCAAAGGATACCGCCTCGATCCCTGGCGCGCTGGTACACAAGCCGCCATATCCTCTTATCCGCGGCGGCATTCAGGTTCCGCAATAGGTCCGGAAGACCGGCTGCCCGGCAACATCCGACGGCTCCAGTTCGGGCAGGGCCGACGACGGGTTCCAGGGATCGGCCAGACTGCCTGCCAGGCGCTGGAAGGGCTGCCAGTCGCCCAGCTCGGCGGCATCGAGGGCCGCCTGCACCGGCCGGTTTCGGGGATGCAGCGGCGGATTGCTGGCTGCCATCAAGGCCGCTGGATCAGCCGGGTCAGCCGAAGCCGACTCTTCCCGCAGGCGCTGCCGCCAGGCCTCCAGCCAACTGTCCGGTGGCAGTGGATAGCCCGGGTCCAGCTGTGCGACCGCACGGGACAGGGCCACGAAGCTGGTGCTATAGTCAGCTTGGCTGTCTTCCATCCAGTGAAGCAGCTGCTGGATAAGCGTTTCGTCGCCGGGCCGCTGCCGGTGCCAGCCCAGTTTACGGCCAAACCCTGTAGTCAGCTTGTTGCTTATACTATCGTTAAAGCGTTCTACCGACTCCCGGGCCAGAGCCAGGGCTGTGTCCGGGTTCTTGTCCAGCAGCGGCAGTAAGGCCTCGGCCAGCCGTGCCTGGTTCCAGCCGGCGATGGCGGCCTGGTTGCCCCAGGCATAGCGGCCGGCCTGGTCGATACTGCTAAATACCTGATCACTGCGGTAGGCATCCAGAAAGGCGCAGGGGCCGAAGTCGATCGCCTGCCCGCTGATGGCAACATTGTCGGTATTCATCACACCATGCACGAAGCCAAGGCACATCCAGCGGGCCACCAGATCGGTCTGCGACTCGCCGACTGCATCCAGAAAAGCCAGGTAAGGATTTGTTTCTTCACGCAGCTGCGGGTAATGCCGCTCGATGGCGTAATCAGCCAGGGCTGCCAGCGGCTCCGGGCCGCCGAACACGGCCACGTACTGGAAGGTGCCCACCCGCAGGTGGCTGGCGGCTGCCCTGCACAATACTGCGCCCGGCTTAAAACCGTCGCGACGTATGGTTTCGCCAGTCAGCACCACCGACAGCGCTCGGCTGGAAGGCAGGCCCACGGCATGCATATATTCGCCGATCAGGTACTCGCGCAGCATGGGTCCAAGCACCGCCTTGCCGTCGCCGCTCCGGGCGTAAGGTGTCGGTCCGGAACCCTTAAGCTGCAGATCGTGCCGCTGCCCCTGCCGGTCCAGCACTTCGCCGAGCACGGCCGCTCTTCCGTCCCCCAGTTTGGTAAAATGGCCGAACTGGTGGCCGGCATAGCTCTGCGCATACATTCTGGAGCCGGACGGCGCTTTGTTCCCGGCCAGTATGGCCAGGTCATCCGCGTCCGGATTGTCTCCCAACCCCAGGCTCTGCGCCAGATCGGTATTAAAAACGGCCCATTCGGGCGCGGGTACCGTATCGGTGTTAACAAAAGAATAAAAAAGCTCCGGAAGAGCCAGATAAGTCGATTCAAGTTTCCAAGACAACATACAACCAAATTACCGCTATCGGCACTAAAAGGAAAGCTGGGAGTCGGCCGAGCGCGCCTACAGCCCGACTGGTTCATCGGTTCATCGGTTCACCGGTTCACTGGTTCCATGGCGCAGCGACAGTCAAGGCGCTTCACCGCGAGACGAGGCGGACCGTCAGGATGGGCTCAGTTTTTTCCCTACCTGCAGCAATATTAAAAGCAGCGAGGCGGCAAGGGCAATATGCCCGAGACCGGAGAGACCGGCTACCGAGGCATTAAGACTCTTGGTCATTTCCAGACCGGCTACCTCGACCAGTCCGCGCAGCAGCAAGCCCAAACCGGTAAGATTTAGACCTATATGGTAACAAAGCACGATAACTCTGCTGCCGCGCAATGCCGTCCAGGCAAACAGTTTTTCCAGAATCAGCAGAAACAAAAAGAAAAAAAGACCCAGGCTAAAATAGTGGCCGTGCATTAACGAAAGTCTGGTAGTACCGCTAAAGCCTGTATATTTGGTAAGCTCCCGGTAAAAGACTCCGGCACACAGGCCGATGATGGCATAGCTCAGCGCTGCTTTAAGATACTGTTTCATGGTCCGGTCTCCTCAGTAGAATATGTATGGCAAGTCCGCCTCTCGGGCTGAGCTGTGCGCTTATATGCCCGCCATGGGCCTCGATAATGTCTTTGGCAATGGCCATCCCTAACCCGCTGCCTTCGCTGCTGTTGGCGGTGTTGGTTCCGCGGTAATAACGGCTGAAAATGCGCGGCAGCTCCTCCGGAGCCAGGCCTTTGCCGTTGTCGTCGATGCTGATTTGTATCTGCCGATCTTCCGCGGCCTCCAGGTGCACCAACAAGGCTACAGGTTCCGAGTTATGCACGAAGGCGTTGTGCACCAGGTTGGCCAGCGCACGGCCGAACAAGCGACGGTCCAGCTGCAGCCCGGCGTAATCCCGGTTATGGGTAAAAGCTATGCTGTGCCTGGAACTGACGACAGCCGATCCGTCGGCAGCGGAACTGTTCAATATGTCTATCAGTTCTTTTTTTATTACTTCTACAACATTCACCGGTTCCAGCTTCAGCGGTATCTGCCGGTGTTTCAGCCGGGTAGCCAGGTTCAGGTCGGCCAGCAGGGTTTTGATATAGCGGCCTTTGTCCAGTATGAGATCGCGGTAGCGTGCCTGCTCGTCGGGTGGCAGGCTGTGGTCACTGTCACCAAGCAGCTCAGCATAGCCCATCATCGAAGTGAGCGGGGTTTTTATGTCGTGCGACAGGTTGGCAATCCACTCTTCACGGGCGGCATCGGCCAGCTCGCGCTCCTGGCGGGAAGCGTCAAGCTGTGATGCCAGCTGGTTCATGGCTTCTTCAACCGCGGCATAGATACCTTTGGCAGGATCCCCTCCCTCATAGCGGCCCCGGGCCAATGCAAGTATGCGCCCGGTGATGCGCTGAACCGGCCGGCTTATGCTGTAGGTGTACATAAAACTGACCAGCAGCAGCAGCAGCACATTCATGCCGACCAGCCACAACAGGTTGTAAGCAGCACTTACTTGCGCCACATTATAGGTATACAGCGTCCGCCTTACCCGGGACGGATCAAGAAACAGGAGTATCGTGTAGTCGTTTCCGTTAATTGTGGCAGGCCCGGCGAAGGTAGTTGCGTCGGCAGCGCCGTACAGCTCCAGCAGACGGCTTGCGCTGTAGGAGGCCGAAACAGAAGCGGGAAGCTTACCGGCCCGCAGTACTTCTGTCATGGCACTGTCGAGAAGCTGCATGCCGCCCCCCTGCTTCTGCAGATACTCGGTATACTCTGCTGCCAGACGTATGCCGGAACCGGGAT
The DNA here is from genome assembly GCA_018815555.1 of Spirochaetota bacterium. Taxonomy (GTDB): domain Bacteria; phylum Spirochaetota; class Spirochaetia; order Treponematales; family UBA12059; genus UBA12059. The sequence continues at coordinate 3,424 of JAHIWF010000355.1, forward strand.
CTGCATCCAGCGCGGAAGTTATAGCGTCCAGTTGCGGCTGCGGGTCGTAGCGGTACAACTGGTTGTCCTGATACACCGAACTGCGCATGTACAGGATGTTGACTATCACTATGAACAGACAGGTGAAGAAGAAAGACAAAGCGTAGTGCAGCATGATTTTCAGTCTCATGGCAAATTTTCCTGCAGAACAAATTTATAACCAAGCCCGACAACAGTCTGGATCCAGCGCGGACTGGACGGATCATCTTCTATCTTGAGCCGGATTTTGCGGATATGCACCGAGATGGTATTGTCCACACCAGAGTAGTTGCCGCCCCAAACCGCCTGGCAGATCTGTTCCTTGCTGAGCACCCGCCCCGGATTCTGAACAAAATACAACAGCATCTTAAATTCTTTGGCCGTAAAATCCAGTTTTCTCCCGGCCTTGCTAACCTCGCTGCCGGCTAGGTCTATGCGGACATCGCCGAACCCGAGCACTTTAGTTTCGGCCGGCTCCGGCGGTGCCGGTGGTGCCGGCTGGGCAGGCAGCCGCTGCTTAAGCCGGGCTTTAACCCGGTAGGCTACCTCTTTAGCGCTGAACGGTTTGGTAATATAATCTTCGGCCCCCATAGCAAAACCAAGAAGCCGGTCAAGTTCCTCGTCCTTAGCCGAAACAAACAGGATCGGCACACTTTTAATCTGCTGCATTGCACCGAAAAGTTCGTACCCGTTGCCGTCTGGCAGCATTATGTCCAAGAGCACAAGGTCGGGCAGAAGCCGGCGAAAAGACTCGAGCCCGTCCCGGGCAGTAGCGGCAGTATGCACCTGTTTAAAGCCCTCGCGCTGGAGCACGGTGCTCAGGAGCTCGGCGATCTCCTGTTCGTCATCAATAATGAGAATCTTGCATTCGTACAGGCTGGCTGACATACGCGCCCCCTCTGGCTCTCAGTATAACACAGGCGACAGGGCAAATAACAAGCTTCGCGTCAGCCGGAGTAAACCGGGGCGGACGATTTAAGACCGATTTAAGACAGGTTTATATGGGGTTTCAGGTGAGCAGTATATAGTCAGCTTGTTACTAAACAATCTCAGAGTTTTTTATAGGAGTATATATGCAGGCAATAATGGAAACACTTTTCCATACCGCTTATCTTGGCACTGTTCTGGTGCTTGGCCTGGTAATGATGGCCAAATCCAAAGGCAGACCGTATTACAAGTGGTTTGGCATCATGGCGCTAACCCTGGGCTTTGGTGACGCCTTTCATCTGATACCCAGAATCATAGCGCTGACCGGCACAGGCCTGGAAAGTCATGCTGCCGCGCTGGGCTTCGGCAAATTCGTTACCTCGATAACCATGACCCTATTCTACCTGATCCTCTATGCCCTGTGGAAAATGCGCTTCAAGATAAAGACTGGCCGGCTGGCAGAAGCCGCTATCTGGGGCCTGGCCACACTGCGTATCGCACTCTGCTTTTTTCCGCAGAACCGGTGGTTCCTGTACGAAGGATCGCCTAGCTGGGCCATATACCGCAACATCCCCTTTGCCATCATTGGTATAATCATGATAGTACTCTGGTACCGCAGCGGCGTGCGGAACAACGACATTAATGCCAAAAAAATCGCCCTGGCCATACTGCTGTCGTTTGGTTTTTATATCCCGGTCGTTCTCTGGGCACAGGTACACATGATTATCGGCATGCTGATGATCCCCAAAACTCTGGCCTATGTATGGATTGTTTTTATCGGTTTCGGTGAATTTCGTAAAGTGCAGAGTCAGAAATAATAGTTTTTAATTAACTGAGCCTCTGTCCTGTGCCGGTACGGCTGGAGTAATGACTGTCCGGCGCAAGCTAGGGGCATGCGATATCTTAAGGCTATCCAAAGACCCCTTTGCCACACCGATGATCAGGCCAGGAATATCAGATTTTCAGTTTTCGGGCCATGCGGGCATAATAATGCGAAGGCTGATCCTCCGGAATAGTATCGACGAGAAATTGAAACACTCGAACAGCTTCCTCGAAACGCTGACTGAAAAAGCAGGCAATGCCTTCGTCGAATTTTGCCAAGGCTTCATCTTTTTTTTGCCGCAACCCGGAACTATCGCAGTCATAAATCTCACACACATCTACCGGTTGATAGCGGCCCTTTACAGTTATTTTTCCTAACCCACGGATTTTATGCCGGTCAAAATCCGCTGCTTTCAGCAGTTCCCTGGACACGGCGATGGTAATGCCGAACTCTTTGGTAAGGGCTTCCAGCCGCGCAGCAATATTTACAGTATCGGAAATGACCGTTGTATCCATACGCCGAGGCTCGCCGATGGTTCCCAATATAACAGCGCCCCGGTGCAGCCCTATTCCTACCCGTACTGGCTGAAAACCCGACTCCTGCCGATCCGCGTTCAGCTCATTCATTGACTCCAACATTTCAAGGGCGCAGGCTATTGCATTACAGTCAGTCTCCGGGAAAAGCGCTAATATCCCATCCCCGAGGTACTTATCAATAAACCCGCCGTATTTTCGAATTACCGGCCCCATCTGCCCGAGCCAGGTATTTAAGAACGTAAACGTACTGTCTGGACCAAGCTCTTCGGCAATGGTGGTAAAGGAACGTATATCCACGAACATGACGGTCATTTCCTGCTGGACATTCTGCCCCAGCCTGATATCGCCGAGCGATAACACTCCAAGCTGCTGGAGAAACTCGGAAGGAACGAAGCTGCTCATTTGATCGTTGATAATTTTAAGCTCTTTGCCAAGGCGCTTTGCTAAAAAAAGCGCTCTGGCATGGTTGCGGGAAACAGCTACCGATAATAGCAAAATCAGAACTATCAACCCTAAAGGTGATAATGAAGGAAGTGACACAAGAGCTTTGGCCGAAAGGATGTCCAAGAATACGGTTACCGTCATAAAGACGAAGCCTAACATCATCTCCAAAGCACCGATTTCCCGCCGATAGAAGGCAATGAACAGGTAAATTAGCGAAGTCAAACTGGAAAGGACTATAAAGGCCTGAACGAATGGAAGTAAACGGCTTACCAGAATAAGCGGCAAAAACACAATTATTAAAGAATACAAACCGCCAATAAGCAGGTTTAGATACATCAGCAGCCGTGGCACGGTTTTAGGAAACATACTCTGTAAAAAAGCCGGTGCGGCTATTATGGCCAAAGACATGGTAAGGTAACCGGCCCGGAACAAAAGTCCGAAAGGAAGCTCCGGCCATAGTAGCTGTACGGCCATTTCGCCATAGAGCAGAGGGCGCAGGCTTAAACTGGAACAAAGCATGAAAAAGTATAAAAATGATTTTTGCCCAGTTTCTGCCAGCCAGGCCACAAGATAAAAAAAGGCCATGACCAACATGATGCCCACCATAAAAAAATCCTGTCCGACGAGCAGGATCTTCCGCACCTGCAATGATCTGGTGGACCCAAGTTCAAATGGCCTGGTGAGCCCGAAAAAGTTATCATTGAACGAAGAAACATGAATGAGAATGGTCATTACCTGCCCGGGGAACTCCGGTGCGGGAAAATCATACAGACCGGCTGTCCAGTTCGGCCGCTCGGCGGCGCGGTTGGCGGCCGGACTGCCGCAATGGAACAACTCGCTTCCATCTAGAAAAAACCGGGCGGCTGTCGCCATTTGAGGGGTTTTTATGGAGAACCGGTCTATCGATGGCATTTGTATAAAGCACATTAAAGTACCATAGGGTAGAGCAGAATCTGCAAGTAGAGGCGTTAGAGCTACCGGTATGCTTACTGGAATGGCTTTATCGGGAAGTGATGTAGTGTGTGGATCCAGAAATTCTCCGGGAATAAAATACCAATACTTGTCCAGCAGGGTTATTTTGCTGTCTGGCTCGTCAACTCGTAGAATAGTGAACATTAGCGGGTTAGTTTGAGCTGCAAGAGCCATGCCCAGCAGACAAAATAAGCAAACTACGGCAATTTTAACCTGCATGGATCAATCATACTACATTATTAAGCTGTATAGCAAAATAATTTTTACATTTTCTCACCTGTACGCAGCGCAGTCCGGCACTGTCAAGGCAAGGCCTTGGCAATGCTACGAGAATTCCAATCCAGCGCTACCGCCACTTCAGACTGGACGGTACGCTGGCTTTGGCTTTGGCAACTCAGCCGTAATTACAAACTGTTTGCGGAAATTGCTGCCTGATACGACATGGTGTGGGCATAAATTTCTTCACGCAAAGGATTCTTCTTATGCTTGAAAATCATGAACAACATTGACGCCAGCACTCCAAGGTTAAAAACGATCGACACGATCCCCAAAAACCACAAAGCCGTTGTACTGTAGGTCGGCAGTATCCTGAAAAACGCTGCTCCCTGAAAATCAAGCGAAAGCGAAAACATGGCATACAAGGACAAAATCTGCGCCCGATGCTGCAGCCAGGCACCACGTTTAAACATATACTCGGCGATTACAGCGGCAACTAAAATTCCCAGACCAGCATACATGGCCCGATTGGATATACAGTTGTACACATAGGCAAAATTCCACAGAGTGTACCCGGCAATATACAGCCAGGTCATATCCGGCCAGATCATATCCTTGCTCTTGGTATTGGAAACGCGGATACCCACAAAACCAGTAAGGGTAACTATAGTTATAATCCCGGCTATGGCGTTAAGCACATTCCACGGGCCGCCCATAATAACATTGCCGGCAGGATCCAGTGCCCGGGTGGCATAGCTGGCAAACACTTCCAGTTCGCGATAGACCGCTTCTGCAATGTTCAATGCCAAGATGGCTACCGGGAAGATTATGGCGAATTTCTTTTTACCGAGCTTTGTAAAGCGTATCAGCAGAAAACCGTACACACCGGTCAGGGCCGAGACAACTTTTACCCAGGCAAACCAGGTTTTTCCGGCAGGTGAACCACCTAACAAACCGCTAAGGATGGCGATGGCCAGTACCACCGGCAGTACACAGAACAGCAAAAGCGACGCGATTTTAGACCGGCGGGCGATTTCGTTCAACAAAACGAAGCCGATCACAAATGCCAGCAAGGCCAGCGCACTCGCTGCATTGATTCCCTGAAATAAAAATCCCATAGTTGCTCCTTTCGCTAACAAGCGACAATCTCTTTAATCTCAAATTCCTGCCCGGAAACCAGGCAGAAATAGGCAGACTGACATTTCGGGCAAACCCGGCGCTGCTCTACAACATTGAAAATTTCCGCACATTGCTTGCACCGGCCCTCGGCCGGCACAACGATTATCTCCAGCCTGGTTTCTTCGTACCTGGTCCCGCTAATAGCCGCCGGATAGCATTCCTCGATGAAACGGGGAATAGCCTGCGAAAGCTGGCCGATCTCCAGAACGATTTTTTCTACCCTGGAAAGACCATGCTCACAGACATAGCCGTCTACGACTTTTATTACTTCATAGACAATGCCCAGTTCATGCATATAAAGCCCCCAGTAAAAATTCCGGCATTTTCTAAACCCTGCTAAAAAGCTTGATCTTGTTAAGGGTAATTTTGGCCTTTCTCAGTAAAGCCTTTTTTATTACAGCCTTTGGTAAATCTTCTATTTCATAACCTATAACGTCATATACTTTTTCAAGCTTGATGGCTTCAAACTTGCAGCGCAGTGTACAGGCGCCACAACCTACACAGAGATACGGATCAGCTTTTACGGCACCACAGCCCAAACAACGGGCAGTTTCAGCAGCTATCTGCTCTTGGGTCAGAATTCCACGCAAGTCCTTAAAGGTAGACTTGGCAAGCTTGCCGTCTATAGGAGCAATCCGCTGCCGCTCGGTTCCGTCATAATCAAGTGCGTCAGAAAGATTGTCCTTGTCCAGCATTTTGTAGGAATGAGTATCGCGGCCAAAAACCAGCGACTGCCCTTTGTGCACAAAGCGGTGAATCGATACCGCCGCTTCCTTGCCGGAGGCTATGGCGTCAATCGCCAACAGCGGTCCGCTGACCACGTCGCCACCGGCAAAAATATCGGCCCTGGAGGTCTGCAGCGTTACCGGATGAACCTCGATGGTGTTTCTAGCGGTCAGTTTTACCTCTTCACCGGCAAAGAGTGCGGCATAATCATAGGTTTGGCCTACAGACAGAATAACGTAATCGCAGGGTACGATTTTGCTATCACGTTCATCATACTTAGGAGCAAATTTGCCGTCGGTATCAAAAACAGACAGACAGCGTTTGAATTCCATGCCGGCAAGCCTGCCGTTCTCCAGCACTGCCCGCACCGGCCCCCAGCCATTGTTCACCGCTACATCTTCGGACAGCGCTTCGGCTATTTCCTCTTTATGCGCCGGCATCTGGTCTCTGGCTTCCAGGCAGTACAACGCTGTTTCGCTTACGGCCGGCAGGCGCACCGAACTCCTGGCCACATCCATAGCCACATTCCCGCCGCCTATGACAATAACCCGGCCGCTAACTTCGACCGAATTGCCCAGATTCAGTTCTCGCAAAAATCCGACGCCACTCAGGACTTGCTTGCAGTCTTCGCCTTCAATGCCGATTTTCCGGCCCTGCTGGGCACCAATTGCCACATAAAAGGCATTGAAACCCTTATCTCGCAAATTCTGGATGCTAAGATCTTTGCCCACCTCGATGCCGGTCTCAAAGCATACGCCCATTTCCCGGATAACGTCTATTTCGGCATC